>CAMNDN010000009.1:0-44872 GCA_946535445.1 uncultured Lachnospiraceae bacterium | reverse complement strand
GAGGATCTTATCTACCGTCCGCTGCTCACAAAATGGCTTCCTGACATCGGGGGAGCCTTTGCGCGGATCTTCGGTGAGAATCTCATTCTGAAACCGCTCTGTCGAACTATCGTATTCCTGGGTTCCCTGATCGCGGGAATCTTCGGTGAGAATTACCTCCTGAAGCCGCTTTGCGGATTTATCGCATTTTCGGGTTCTCTGATCGGAAGGATCCTCTGTGACAGTACGGATTTCCTTATTGTGATGCTCAGAAAAACGGTCATACGGGAAATCCCCGTACGGGGAAGAAAGAGCATGAAGCCCGGAAGGCTCGAGGCCTTTCTTCGCAATACGAGCGAGGCGACAGCTACTATTTTCGCCGGTTTTACATTTGCCCTCGGCATGACCTGTGTGGGTGTTGTGCTGATTCTTGGCGTGCTGGTGATCCTGCTTATGTTCTGAGTTCCTGACGCCGGATGGTTGATGCAAAAGGGTGACGTTCGAGAGCCGGCATTTGCATGTTGACACAGATCGAAAAAGGAGGAGAAGTGACGTGAAAGGTGCATTTCTCAGCACGTTGTGCTATCTGGAGAAAGACGATAAATACCTGATGCTCCACCGTGTCAGAAAAAAGAACGATATCAATAAGGAAAAATGGATCGGCGTCGGCGGTCATTTCGAGGCGGAGGAGACACCGGAGGAATGTGTGATCCGGGAAGTCATGGAGGAGACCGGCTATATACTGAACTCGTGGACTTTTCGCGGAATTGTGACATTTGTATCCGGCGACGGAGTGGTCGAATATATGCATCTGTTCACCTCGGATGACTTTGAAGGAGAGATGCACGACTGTGATGAGGGTGAGCTCTTATGGGTGGAGAAGAGCAGGATCGACAGTCTCAATATCTGGCCGGGGGACAGGATTTTCTTCAAACTGATAGAACGGAACGAACCGTTCTTTTCTCTCAAGCTGGTCTATGACGGGAAAGGGGAGCTTTCGGCCGCAAGATTGAATGGACGGCCTCTGGACATTCATGCTATACTGTAAATGTCACGAAAAAAAGCAAATAAGGAGAAGAATATGGATCTGAAACTTTATGTAGGACCGACATGTCCTTATTGTATGATGGTGAAGCAGTTCATCCAGAAGTCCGGACGTACGGATGTACAGTTCCTGGATATTGTGGAGGACGAAGAGAATCTGAAGACGCTGGTAGAAGTCGGCGGCCGTCAGCAGGTCCCATGCCTGTTCGTTGACGGGAAGCCGATGTATGAGAGCAGGGACATCATTCGTTGGCTGGAAGCAAATCCTCAGAAGTAAAGGCATACGATATTTTGAAAAGAGCCGCCCGGCGGCTCTTTTTTGCGGGTAAAATTTATATATCACTGAAGTCAGTTGCCGATAAGTGTGTTATAATATTATCTGGTAATATGGACTAGTCTATAAATTGCGATTGACATACTGGAATAATTACAGAAATGAAGAAGAAATTATTTACACAGAGACTCATGAATGCCGTCCTGGCAGCAACACTTACAGTCTCCATGCTGTGCGGAGGAATTCCTTCTGCAGTTCATGCCGAAGAGGGACAGGAAAATCCCGATCTGCTTCAGGAAGGAGCTGAATCGAACGGGAACTTCAACATGAGCGTTGAAGAACTCCTTTCAGCGGGACCATACGAGGAAGGGCAGGTCCTCGTTCTTTATGACCGGTACGCGAATGCGGAGGAAGGACTTACGGGTGCGGGATCGGATCCGTCTGATCTGCCGTCAGGCCTTTCCGGATCGGAACTCATTGATACTGTCAGTGCGGAAAGTTATGTGAAGGCCTCAGGTGAAACACTGGAAGTGCCGGTGGGTTCAGACGGCAACGGCGGAGAATCGGCATCTGCCGCGACCGGAGACCGTATCTCTGTTCTTCTGGTAGAAAGAGAAGGAAAAGACACAGGAGAGATTCTCACGGAAGTAATGAATACTCCCGGTGTTCTTTTTGCCCAGCCTAATTATATTCACAGCCTTGACGGGGCGGATGGCGCCGATCAGGGCGTACTGGTCGGAACGGAAGCGGCTCTGCCGTCTGATGAAAGTACGGCGGCTCTGAGTGCAGCCGAACTCGCTGAGTCGGGAGAGGCTCCGACGGAGAATGTGACAGCCGGCCCCGATGAATCGACAGATGCCGCGGCAGAAGAAAGCCGTGCGGAAGATGAATCCGCGACGGAAACAGGCAATGCCGGGGACGAACAGTCGACAGCCGGGAATAATGGAGAGCCGCAAGATAAGGTTGTCAGTCCGGAAGATAAGGATCAGGATAAAAAAGCGGACGCATCCGCTTCGGGTGACAGTTCGTCGGATACAACGAAAACGCCCGGGGAAAAGGATAAGGATAAAACGGAATCCACGGACAGCCTGACAGAAAGACCGGAGACGGAAGACATTATTGATCCGGACGGACTCAGCACGATCGAGGATCTGGGTGAGGAGAACCTTGTCGGCAATGCCGGCGGGAATGAGGCTGCTGTCGGTGCCGGCACCGGAACCGACTTTGCCCGCTATCAGTGGGAGTATGCCGGGGATACCCTGATCCCGGTCACCGAGCATGATCCCGGCCGCATCTATAATATCCATGCCCCTTCATGGAATCAGGCGGGAAAGACCAACTCGGAAGGTGTCGTTGCCGTCATTGATACCGGTGTGGATTATACTCACCCGGATCTGAAGAATGTCATGTATCAGTTCCCGTCCGAGCTTCAGAAGGAGCTGAACTGCGGACCTTACGGCGCCAATTTCGCTGACGGAAATCGAAAAGATCCGATGGATCTTAATTCTCACGGAACGCACTGTGCCGGTACCATCGCAGGTGCCTGGGACGGGTACGGTATAAGCGGTATGTGCTCCGGCTGTAAGATCATGGCATTAAAGGTCATGAAAAAAAATGGAACTATGTCGGATCTGGGGATTTATCGGGCGATGGCATTTGTAGCCGATGCCGCGGACAAAGGGGTCGACGTTCGGGTCACGAACAATTCCTACGGGGGCATTTTTACCTGGCCGATCTTTACGGTAGAGCTCCTCGAACTGGAAAAGCGTGGAATCGTATGCATTTATTCTTCTGGAAATGAAAGTGAGGAAATTGACAAGACGCAAAGAGACCCGAACGGTTATTCACGGGCTTCCAATATAGTTGTTGTCAATGCCGCGACCGCGCTGGGCAGCCATGCGGACTTCTCCAATTACGGGGAAAGGATGACACATGTATATGCACCCGGAGGCGCTATACTGTCCTCCGTTTCGACCGATGAGAGTGCAAATGAGGAAAAGATGTATTTTGGCTCTCTCGATCCTTCGGCCTTCTATTATAATACGACGTTTTCTTCAAGGCCGGCGTTCAAAATGGATAAGGAGAAGTATCCGTTCGAACTTGCCTCCGGTACGGCAGCAGGCAGCTATTCTTATGACCGCGACGGACGCGCAGTAAAGATAAAGATCACAAAGGCAAAGCAGGAACGTTCCTCAATCGAATTTGCCGTGGATATACCGATCGGGGCAAATAAGAATGCTTCTTATGCCTCCCTGGCATTTTACGCGCCGGGTGGTCAGTACAGTGCCAAAATCTATCGTAACGGTGTAGATAAAGACAAAAAGGAGGTTAAAAGCGAATCATCTGACGTTACCGTAGAGGGAAGCTGGACGCTTCTTTCCTGCAGTGACGTACCGGACAAGATCGCCAAAGGGGCTGTCTTCAATCCGATTACCTCAAAAGACGGAAAGCAGAAATATGTACGTATTTTCGTGAGAGTGTTTAAAGTCGATGACTCGTTTAAAGTCGGAGATACATTTTATGTTGATCAGATCGGTGCAGGTTCAGGGAAAGGGGCTCTGCTTCCCTTCTGTTACTGGGACGGAACGTCAATGGCCACACCGCATGTAGCCGCGGAAGCAGCTATTTTATATACTGGACGCACACGTTCCATGAAGAATGCATCGGAAGTTGTTTCTGATATTAAGTCTAAAGTAACAGGCGGCTCTAATCTCAGCCGCTGCACATCACACGGGAAGGTCGATCTGGCAGTGGAAGCGGATGATCAGAGTCCGGTCGTAGAAAATGCCGTCGTAAACAAAGCGGATCGAACAATAACGATCACGGGAAGCCATTTCCTTGATAAAGGAAAGGTGTTCCTGGCAGGTACTTCCGCAGAGGTCGTCAGCTGGAGTGACCAGAAGATCGTAATCAAGTGCCCGAAGAAAATGAAGTCCGGCGTTCAGAGCGTTAAGGTAGATAATGAGAACGGGACAGGGTCCGGCTCCTTCCTGCTCTACGCACCGGATACTGCTGCAGACAGCGCGACTCCGCTTTATGAAATCGACATCCCGGATATACCTTCTGATCTTGTTCCGGCAGGCAGCTGGATCCAATCTGTAGTAGGTCTGAATGATGCTTTGTACGTACTCATGAACACCAAGATTGATGAATACGGCACTGAATTAGCGACCGTGATGCTTCGGTACTCGATCAAGGACAAGACCTGGAAGAAGGAGACGGATCTTCCGTACGAGATGTATTTTGCTTCAATGATCGGATACCGGGGGAAGCTGATCATCAACGCTACCTTCGACGTGGATGGCGGTTCAAGAACAGATCTGTATTCTTACAGTCCGAGAACAGGAAAATGGAAATCTCTGGACTGGCTCCTCAACAGTTGGTGTACGCTGGTCAATATTAATGACTCCGTGTACGCGCTCGGAGGAAGGAAGTACGACAAGGAGAAGGAGAAGACCGTCACTGATACGGCGATCCAGTATCTTGACATTGCTGCCGAACAGACCGCCAGGGAAGGAGAACTGGAGAAGAGTGTCTACGGTGCCTTTGCTGCTACAGACGGAAAAGCCATCTATCTGTCAGGCGGTACTGTCGATGAATACGGCACAGTTGCCGACAGCAAGGATATCCTCCAGAAAATTGAGTTCCCGGGCGGAGGAAAAGCAAAGGTCTCCCTGATCAAGGCCCATGCTAATCCTATACCATCGCTATATCCGGAGCATGAAAATATTGCAGGATATCAGAATGTTTATCTTCCCGGATTCTATGTCGAAACGACCGATTCTTCATCCGATTCCGTTGCCACGAACGGAATGTCGGTGACAAAGCCGCAGGGAGTTGAAGACACGGATATTATCGACGAGGACACGTTTGTTCTTAAGAACGATGTATATAAACCATACGGAAAACGTATTTCTCATGATATCCTTTATCAGGTCAGATCCGCTGAATATAAAGGCGTCCTGTATTCTTTCGGCTGGAGCGTCTTTGACGGCGATCAGCCCATTAACCTTGTGAGCCGTGCGACCGCAGTCGGTGAGGCCAACGCGCCCTGCTGGGATACCGTTACCGTAAAGATTCCTGCAGCTGCAACGGGACTGGTCTATAACGGAAAGGAACAGATCGGTGTACCGGCAAGCGCGGAAGGGTACTATACGATAAAAGGAAACAAGGAAATAAATGCCGGGGAATACCAGGCGGTCCTTACCCTGGCAGATAAGGACTGGTACTGCTGGGAAGACGGGACGACGGAAGATAAGGTCATTACCTGGAAGATCGCGAAGAAGAAGGTCACAGCGACGCCGAAACCGAGGATTACCAAGCGGGGTGCGGCATCGACGAAAGTCTCCTCGAAGTCTACGGGAACAGTGAAGTCCAAAAAGACTTCTGTAAGGACCGGCGATACATCAATGCCGATCCTCTGGATCGTAACGGGAGCAATTGCTGCCATTATCATTTTTGTGGCATTGAAGCGCAAAAATAAATCATAATAAAAGACATGAGCGGGGGGTGCCGCGCGAAGGCAAGATCACCGCTATACAGCAGGCATATGCCGTCTGCTATATAGCGGCGTCAGGTCTTCGGGCGACAGCCCCTTCTTTTTTGCTCTTTATGTTTCCTTCGGGTACTCCCTTCAGCATGACTAAATCAGTTAGCGCCAACTTACCGCATGGTTCAAATTATGCGGAGGCAACGCTGCCTCCGCAGGTTTATTTCATTCCGTTGGCTGACATAAATTCACGGAGACGCTTAAAGGTCTCTTCGCTGATATCATGCTCGATTTTACAGGCATCATCTTCGGCGGTCTTCGGATTTACGCCGATGCTCTCAAAGAAACATGTCAGTACCTTGTGGCGGGTATAGGTGTGACGCGCAATTTTCAGGCCTTCGTCTGTAAGTGTGATGTATCCGTCCGCATCCATATGGACAAGACCTTTTTCACGAAGCTTTTTCATGGCTATACTGATACTCGGTTTTGAATAGCCCAGCTTGTAGACAATATCAATTGACCTCACTTTCCCGAGCTGCTCGCGCAGCATAAGGATCGCCTCAAGATAGTCTTCGGAAGACTCATTGTAGTTCATAGTTCCCTCCTGTCCTGTTTTTATTCGAACAGATCATATGTCAGCTGAAAAGCTGCACTATTAGGATAGCATATAAAAAACAGGTTTTCAAGTCATCTTGAGACGCAGATGTATACAGTTGTCCCCCGGTTATTCTTTTACATTTGTAAACTTTTGTGTATAATTAAGAAGGAATTTTATTGTTTTATTCATCATCGCGCAATACTCGTGACGTGAGTCTGCGATACGCGCGCAAAGTGAAATCCGGCTTCATCGTGAGTACAATCCCGCGATGAAGAATAAAAGCCTCCGGCGGATCGCAGACGTGCGCAGTGGAAGGCGCCCTGGCGCCGCGCACGTCGCGGCAGGAACGCCGAGGCGTTCTTGAATAAAGGTGGTCATACATGAAACGGTTACGAGAACTTCTGAATGAGAGATGGGCGGCTTACACTTTTGCGGCCTGCAGTGCTGTCCTTCTATATCTGTTACTCGGTCATATCGGTGATATAGGGACCGTATTCGGCAAAATCTATAAGCTGATTTCTCCTGTCCTCGGGGGAGTGGTCATCGCCTATCTGATGGACCCTCTGGTCAATTTTTTCGAGAGTTTCCTTAAACAGTGGATCAAAAGCAAAACGACCTGCCATGCTGTTGCCGTAGCAGTTGCCGCTTTGCTGATCGTAGCTGTTTTTATTCTTCTTATGCTTGCGCTGATTCCGTCGCTGATCGACAGTATCAGGACTTTTCTGGGAAATATCAATATTTATTACCGGACTGCGGAACACTTCATGAATATCGTGAATAATATCGCGTCCGAGAACAATATAGATATTTCGGGTATTACTGATTACGGTCAGGAAATGCTGGACAGTATCATTAATATTCTTCCGAACAGCATCAATACGATCATGGCGACATCCCACAGTATGGGGTCTCGCATCTTAAACCTTCTCCTCGGATTTATTCTTGCTATTTATTTCCTGAACGGCAGAGAAAGAATCGTTGGCGGAATTAATCGTTTAAGACATGCGATGTACAATGATGAGACCTACAATGCGCGAACGAAATTTTTTACACGCTGCAATCAGATCATTACCAAGTTCGTTGTATATGATCTCCTGGACGCGCTGATCGTCGGTATAGCAAATGCGCTGTTCATGATGATAGCAGGTATGAATTATGTTCCCCTTATTTCGGTAATCGTAGGAGTTTTGAATCTTCTCCCGACGTTCGGCCCGATCGTAGGGGCTATTATCGGCGGTCTGATCATTCTTCTGAATGATCCGATCCATGCGCTTTGGTTCATTATCTTTACGATCATTCTGCAGACAATTGACGGATATATTATAAAACCGAGACTTTTCGGGGATTCCATGGGTGTATCCGGTGTAGCTGTTCTGATCATGATCATTGTCGGCGGAAATCTTCTGGGACCGATCGGTATCCTTCTGGCCATTCCTTCGACCGCTATTTTTGCTTTCCTTTATGATGAGGTGATCCTTCCGTGGATCCGGAGAAGGCGTATTAAGAATGAAATGAAGGAAGCCGGGACGGAGACCGGGGCAGGCAGAGAACCACAGGAGCCTTTTGAGGAGTCTGCGGCAGAATCAGTGGAGGATCCGGCGGCAGGCGGAATGAGAGGAGACATGTTCCATGAAGAAAAATCCGCTCCGTAAAAGCTTCGGATTTGCAATCGAAGGAATTATAAATACCATAAGGCACGAAAGAAATATGCAGATCCACTGCTTTATGGCAGCCTGCGTTATTGTCGCCGGGATTCTGTTCAACATCTCGCTGACAGAATGGTTCGTATGTTTCATGCTTTTTGCGCACGTCATGAGTCTGGAACTTGTAAACACTGCCATGGAGGCTGCCGTCGATCTGGTGACGGAAGAAAAAAGACCGCTGGCCAAAAAGGCCAAGGATGCGGCAGCCGGCGCTGTTCTGATCGCGGCGATTTTTGCAGCCATGATCGGACTTATGATATTTGTACCAAAACTGTTCGTTTTTCTGCAGGTTTTCGGTGTCATCTGACCTGAAGGAGTCTCCTTTTGTCTTATATAGAATTTAAAAAAGTCACAAAGGAATATCGCACGGGAGAGGTGAAGATCCTTGCGCTGGATATGGCTTCTTTCTCGATTGAGAAAGGGGAACTGGCAGTCATATTGGGGTCGTCCGGAGCGGGAAAGACGACTGCGCTCAACATCCTCGGAGGGATGGACACGGCAACATCCGGAAAAGTTTTGGTGGACGGACGGGATATCGTCGGTCTGAACCGGCGCGAGCTGACGGGATACAGGCGGAACGATATCGGTTTTGTCTTTCAGTTCTATAATCTTGTCCCGAACCTGACGGCACTTGAGAATGTAGAGCTGGCCTCACAGGTCTGTCCGGATGCTCATGATCCCGCATCCATCATGAGAAAGGTCGGGCTTGCCGAAAGGATGAATAATTTCCCGGCCCAGCTGTCGGGAGGAGAGCAGCAGCGTGTTTCTATTGCGAGAGCAGTTGCCAAAAATCCGAAAATGCTGCTCTGCGATGAACCGACCGGGGCTCTTGACTATGTGACCGGAAAACAGATCCTTCAGCTTCTGCAGGATACATGCAGAAAAGATGGGATAACAGTCGTTTTGATCACACATAATTCGGCGATCGCGCCTATGGCTGATCGCCTGATCCGCTTTAAGAGCGGTAAGGTGGTGGAGGAGAAGGTGAATCCGGCTCCTACTCCGATAGCCGATATTGAATGGTAGTAAACAAGCATGATGAAGTGAGCTGCAAAATATCAGCACGCAGAACTGGGGAAAAGTATGGAGACAATGGAAGAACGCCGCGAAGCGATCGTCACTCTTGTGAATGAGAAGAGCAGCATTACATTTGCCGAGCTGAAAAAAAGGTTTCCGCAGGTATCGGACATGACGATCCGAACGGATCTCAAGGCCCTCGATGAAGCGAAGAGAATTGTGCGCGTTCACGGAGGCGCCAAGTCGGTTGAGCATGTCATCGGAAACGATGACCTTCTTGGCAAGCGGGCCGTGAGGAACGTGGAGGCCAAACAGATCATAGCCGAGAAAGCAGTCGGGATCGTCAGACCGAACACGACCATTTTTGTTGATTCGGGAAGCACCACGACAACGCTGGCCAATATCTTTCCGGATGTGAACTGCGTGATTTTTACCAACAGCCTGAGCTGCGCGATCGAGTTCAGCAGGCTCTCGAAAGCACGCGTATATATGCTTGGCGGACTGATGAATCGGAACTCTCTGAGTGTCGTGGGACATACCGTCCTCTCGGAAATGCAGCCCGTGAATTTTGACATGGCATTTCTGGGTGCAACCAGCTACATAGATGAGCTGGGATTCACATGCGAGTCTCCGGAGGACAACACCGTAAAGCGGGCTGTAATAGACAGGTCCGCGCAGAATATTATTCTGATGGATGCGTCTAAAATCGGGAAGCGCGGATCCTTTACGATCTGTAAGATGGACCGGCTTTCCCATGTCGTTATGGATGCCGGTGTTCCGGAAGAATTCCGGATGGAATGCATAAGGCACAATGTGGAACTGTTATGATGTAAATGCATGTTCATGCAGGGTCGTATCTGGAATGAAAGAGGTATCGAATAATGAGACCAATACTTTCACGTATTGTTTTCTGTGTCATTCTCATATTCTTCTGGGCATTGCTTCTCAGTATACATAATCCGTTCATCCGGGATAAATATGCTGTCCACTATGATGGCCTTGAGCAGGATGGCGCTATTCCCCTGAACGGGACGATGATCATTGAACAGAAATTCGGATCCTGTGAGGATGAGCTCTGTGCAGTGAAGTGCTTCGTTAACAATGCGGACGCGAAGAATCAGACGATGGAGGCGACGGTCCTGGATGCCGACGGCAATCAGATCGGTAAGTCGAGGCTGGACGGCAAGTCTGTCAGCACATCGAACGTTATCGATATAGACTGCAGCGGCAAGGCGGAAAAAGTCAGCAAAAAGAAAGGTTCTTATACCCTCAGACTCCATAACACCAGTAAGTTCGGGGCTGAGGGCATGCTTGTCTATGCGTATTTTCCGGCTGAGAGCGGGGACCTGCCGCAGGCAACGCTGGGTGGCAGCGGCTCCGGCATGACGGTCCTGATGCGGGAAGGATACTGGAACGATGAGCTGGAATCCGTGTACAGATTCCAGTGGATCGCGATGATCGCGATATCCTTCCTGTGCACGCTTCTGCTCGGCAATGAACCGGGGAGAAATTTCCTGGTGATCGGTCTGGCGATCGGCCTGCTCTTCGTTTTTTATAATCCTTTCTGGAACCCGCTGGATGAAAATACTCACTATTTCCGGTCCTTCGCGATCAGCGAAGGCTGCTGGCATGATGAGGTGAACAAGGACGGAGAATACGGGGCACATCTTCCGGAGAACTTTGATGATTCCCTGAAAGTTTCCATGACTCCGCTCAGCATCAGGACCAATCCTGAGGTCTTTGAACGACCTTACAGCGGAAAAAAAGAATGGTATTCGACTCCGTATATGTCGTCGGTCCTTCCGTTCGACCATATGATCGCTTCCGCAGGCATACTGATCGGCAAGTCCCTTCATCTTCCCGTAAAGTGGGTCGTACGGCTTGCCAGGCTCTCGGATCTGCTGTTCTATCTTGTCTTTTGCTATCTTGCGATCAGGCGGATGAGGTATTACAGGACGGTCTTTTTTACGATTGCCGTGATACCGCTTTCCGTATTTCTTGGCGCGGCCTGCAGTCAGGATGCTGTGCATATAGCTGCATCCCTGTGCTTTCTGGCGTATATCTTTTCATGGATCTTTCAGGGAGAGGAAGAAGAAAAGATCGGCCTGCTCCCGGTGGTCGCGATCTCCCTCCTCTTTGTATTTTGCGCATCGATCAAGTATATGATCTACGCACTCATGCTGTTCTTCGTATTGTTCATTCCGGCTCGGAATTTCAGGCGCAGGGGATACAAATACATCTTGTTTGCCCTTCTTGTTCTTACCACAGTCCTGCTTTTCCGCTATCAGATGCAAATGCTGTCTGACTATCCGTTCGTCGAGCTTCGGAACGGTCATGTGGACGTGACTGAACAGAAAGAATTTATTCTGAGCGATCTGTACGGAGCATACCGTATACTGGCCGGCTACTTTACGGGACCGTTCCTGTCTCAGTACTACGGGATCTTTATGTTCCGGCAGTTCAACGGCATTGCCTACGTGCTAAGCATGGTCATTCTGTGCGGCGGGGTGTTCTCGCGGGATAAGTATGTGTGGAAGAGCAAAGCCGGGCGGATCGCCTTCCATACGGTCTGTCTTATCATGGCTGCGCTCATGTGCGCGCTGATCATCGGAGCGCTCTATGTCGGATATACACCTGTAGGCAAGAATACGGTCGACGGGATACAGACAAGGTACCTGATCCCGTTCATGCCGCTTTTATGCATTCCCGCAGCGGATCTGCCGCTTACCGGAGAGAGCCGGCAATATGAGAGGGTCATGGCATTTGTCATGCTGCTTGCCAACCTGATGCTGCTCAGCAATTATACATTACTGGATCAGCTGTTCCGATGGGGGTCGATCCTCAGCTGATCTGTTCATGAATAACAGGAGGGATTCACTATGAAAAGAGAGCATTCGTTTCTGTCATCGGATAAGATGACCAAGATCCATGTCGTGAGCTGGTATCCGCAGGGAGAGGCGATCGGCGTCGTTCAGATCGCTCACGGAATGGATGAATTCATTGAGCGGTATGACCGGTTCGCCCGTTTCCTTAATCAATACGGTTATATTGTGGTCGGAAACGACCATCTCGGCCACGGACTGAGTGTTATGTCCGACAGGGATCTGGGCTTTTTCCGTCAGCCTGGAGGGAATGAGGCTGTCATTGCCGACATGCGGCGCCTGCACGTGATCATGCAAAAGAAATATCCCGGAATACCGTATTATCTGCTCGGCCACAGTATGGGCTCGTTTTTTACAAGGGAGTATATTGAAAAATACGGTCAGGACCTCACCGGGGCGATCATCATGGGTACAGGCAGTCAGCCGAAGGTTTCCCTGAAAATGGGAAAGGCTTTATGCAGGACAATTGCCGTATTCAGAGGATGGGGCTATCGCAGCGGGCTGGTCGAAAGCATCGCGTTCGGGGCTTATAACAAGAGATTCGAACCTGCACGGACCAAATACGACTGGCTGACGAAGGACGAATCCATTGTGGATGCCTACCGGACCAATCCGCTGAATACGTTCCGATTCACTCTGAACGGCTACTATTCCATGTTCACGGCGATCGAAGCGGCTCAGGACCGTAAAAAAATCGCCGGGATCCCGAAAAATCTGCCGCTTCTTCTTGTATCGGGCAGTGAAGATCCGGTAGGGAACTACGGCGCCGGTGTGGAGACTGCTTATCGGTCCTATAAGAAAGCCGGGATTCAGGAGGTCCAGATGCATTTGTTCGAAAATGACAGACATGAAATATTAAATGAACAGGATCACGGCAAGGTGGACAGATTCCTTCTGGACTGGCTCGACCAGCACGGGAACTGATTATTTGTATCGTCTAACCGCGGGGCATATGGTATAATGGTCTTGCCTTTCAGGGGAGCCGTTCTCCTCTGAGAGCTAAAGAAAATATACCTGACGCAATAAGAACAGCTCTGATGCGGAAGCGACGATAAAGTGAAAATGACCGGGAACAAAAATGTCCCCGCCTGTTACGTTTGCTATGGCGCTCCGTCAGGGAGCGCCTTTTCTTTGTCTTACGTGCGGGTCCGCAGGAAGAGAGGAGTGAATGCATGGAAAACAGAATCGCCCTGATCAGTATCATTGTTGAGGATGCTGCTTCCGTTGAAGCTATGAACAACCTTCTTCACGATTATTCCCGTTATATTATCGGCCGGATGGGGATTCCCTATCGGGAGGCAGGCGTGAACCTCATTGCTGTCGCGATCGATGCGCCTCTCGACCTGATCAATACGCTGACCGGCAGGCTGGGAAGGCTGGCAGGTGTCAGCGCGAAGGCAGCCTGCTCCAATGTAAAGAGAGGATAAGGAGAACGCGGATGGGGGAATTTCGTAATCATCTTAATAAAATAAACAATGGGGACTTCCCCGGAAGAGAAGAGTTCCTTGCCCTGATCGGTATGAGGCATGCTTTATCCGATGAGGACAGGGAGTATCTGTACAGCCTGGCCAGAGCGAAGGCGGACCGGGTGTACGGCAGAGATATTTATCTTCGAGGTCTCATTGAATTTACGAATATATGCCGGAACAACTGCCTCTACTGCGGTCTCCGCCGTGACAATACCGGGGTGCACAGATATCATCTTACGCGGGAGGAGATCCTTCAATGCGCTGACCGTGGGTATGCACTGAATTTCCGTACCATCGTCCTTCAGGGGGGAGAGGATCTCTCCTACAGTGATGATGAGATCTGCTCCATTGTAGCGGGAATTAAGGAACTTCACCCGGACTGTGCGGTGACGCTCTCCATAGGTGAGAGAAGCCGTGAAAGCTATGAACGGTATTTCGAGGCGGGAGCCGACCGTTATCTTCTTCGTCATGAGACGGCCAACGAGGAGCATTACAGACGTCTGCATCCCCCGGAACTTCGTATGAAGAACAGGCAGGAATGTCTGCATATTCTGAAACAGATCGGGTATCAGGTCGGTGCGGGGTTCATGGTCGGTTCACCGTACCAGACAGATCTGTGCTATGCCGACGATTTTGAGTTCATGATGGAACTGCAGCCGGAGATGATCGGCATCGGACCTTTTATACCGCACCACGACACGCCTTTTCGCAATATGAAGGCAGGTACGCTCGAGGATACACTGTTCTTCCTTGCGCTCTTAAGATTATATTTCCCGGAAGTCCTTCTGCCTGCAACGACAGCCCTGGGAACGATTCACCCTCTTGGCAGAGAGATGGGAGTCAGGGCGGGTGCCAATGTCATTATGCCGAATCTCTCGCCCACTTCCGTCCGCAGGGATTATCTGCTCTATGACGGCAAGATCTGTACCGGCGATGAGGCTGCTGAGTGCAGACGATGCATGGAACTGCGGATGGAAAGTATCGGGTATCATGTGACAACGACGAGAGGAGATCATGTAAAGTTTGCGGAGAAGAAAAAGCAGACAGAAAATATGTGAGGTGTGAACGGATGTTAAGAAACCTTCATTTTCCGGAGTCAAAATATAAGAGTGAGGGACTTATAACAGATCCCGGCGTGCGAATAGCCGATGCCGACGCAAAGCATCTGTTCCCGGAAGGCCTGGTCTATTCTTCACCCGCCCGCGGGACCTGGACGATCGCCCATACATCGATGCTGATACCGGGAAGTCATCAGATTTTTGTCTGTCCCAGCTGCTGCCTGAGAGGCGTTGTGCTCTCAGCGGAAGAGATGGGAGCGATGGAACGCTTCTCCATGCTGGAATTCACCGACGAGCATATCCTGAAAGGGGATCTTGAGTCGATGATCATAGAAGGCGTGACGGAGATCCTGAATGAGATGGAAAAGAAACCGGCTTCCGTCCTGCTCTATACGAGCTGTGTGCAGCATTTTCTGAATATCGATCTGAGCATGGTCTATCGTGAAACGGCCGCGCGGTTCCCGGATATTGACTTTATTGACTGCTATATGCTGCCGACGATGCGAAAGCATTTCACACCGGAAAAAATGCAGTGGCGCCAGCTTTACAGGGCTGTTGAGCCGCTTCCGGCCGAAGAGAATGCGGTCAATTTTATCGGATCTTATTATGCGATCGATCCGGCGTGTGAGCTATACGATCTGCTGGGAGCAGGAGAAGATGAGGACGGAGCCGTCATCCGCCAGCTTCCGACCATGGTCACGTATGAGGAATACAAGCGCATGGGCGCTTCTTCTGCCAATATCTATTTTAACCCGGTCATCCGATTTACTGCCGACGACATGGAAAAACGTCTCGGTCAGAAAGGGTACTATCTACCGGCTCTCTATGACTTCCGGGATATCGAGAACGATGAGAGAGCGTTGATGGAAGCGCTGGGACGACCGCTTCCCGATGATGCGCGCCTTTGGTTCGACGGTCTTCGCCATGAGGCGGAGGACGCCTTAAAGAGGGCCAGGATGGCAGTCGGAATTCGTGAGATCGCCCTTGACGGAGCTGCGGTCACACGTCCCCTCAGTCTTGCCAGAATGCTGTTCAGGCAGGGATTCAGAGTGACTCGTATCTATGCCGACGCATTCCTTCCGGAAGAACTTGAAGATTTCAGATGGCTGGGCGTACACGCTCCCGATCTGCGTATTTATCCCATGACCGACGCGAGAATGCGAAAAGTGAACAGGAAGCCCGAAGGCCCGGGATTCGTTGCGATTGGTCAGAAAGCCACCTATTTTACGGGAACACGTCATTTTGTGAATCTCGTGGAGAACGGCGGATTGTACGGTTTCAGAGGTATACGGCGTCTGGCACAGCTGATCGAGGAGGCCGCGAAACAGAAGAAAGATCCTGCAGGGTTTATCCAGATCAAGGCTCTCGGGTGCGCGGAGAACTGCGAGCGGCTGTCTGGCAGAACCTGAACAGAAACATGATCGAGAGGGAGAAACATGAGAATCGTAAAACGTGTCCTTTCCACTTACTCAGCCGATAATTTCGGTGTGTGTTCCGCTCTCTACGAGCTGGGCGGACTGGTGGTCATGCACGATGCATCCGGCTGCAATTCCACCTATAACACACACGATGAGCCGCGCTGGTACGATATGGACAGCCTGGTCTTTATTTCCGGACTGACGGAGAAGAATGCGATCTTCGGGAATGACGACAGGCTGATCGAAGATCTTGTCCTTGCGGCCCGGGAATTCCATCCGCATTTTATCGCCGTCTGCGGCGGTCCGCTTCCCCATATCATCGGGACCGATTTTCGGGCAGTGGCCAAAGCAGTCGAGAGAAAGACCGGGATCCCGACGTTCGGATTTCAGACGAACGGCATGGATTCCTACATCAGCGGAGCCGGTCAGGCCCTGGAGGCCCTTGTCGGGCTTATGCCCATGCCCGCCCGTCAGAAAGGATCCTTATGCAAGGTCAATATCCTGGGAGCAACTCCGCTGGATTTTTCTCTGAACGGAAGTGTGGAGGAACTTAAAAAGCTTCTCAAAAGAGAAGGATTCCGAGTCGGGAGTACGTGGGCGATGGGAGACAGTCTTGAAAAAATACTGCAGTCTTCTGATGCCTCGGTAAATCTGGTCATTTCGGCGGCAGGATACAGGGCGGCTCTTGCCATGGAAGAGCGGTTCGGAATTCCGTTCGTTACGGGTCTGCCGGCAGGGAAAGGCGTGACGGATAGGATCCTGCATGAACTCAGAGGGAAGACAGCACCGGACAGGCAAGATACGTCTTACGGCTTTACGGGGCGAAACCCTGACGAGGGCAGACATGCAGACGATGACGTGCCCGGGATCCTGATCATAGGAGAACCGATTTGTTCCCTTTCGATCAGGGAAACGCTGGAGACGGTCTGCGGGAAAAAGAATGTGAGGATCATCAGTCCCATGCATGGGCTTCCAAAGGAGATCATCGGCCTTGGGTGTGAGAAGATCGAGCGGGAGGATGAGCTTCGGGAAGCGTGCATGGCAGCGGATCTCGTGATCGCGGATCCGCTCTATGCAAGACTTCTGCCGGATGAGCAGGAAAAGTTCATTCCTCTTCCGCATGTGGCCTACTCGGGGAGATATTATGAGAAGGAAATTCCGGTACTGATCGGAGAGAAACTTGACTTTTGGCTGGAAAAGGCACTTTCGGGCAGAATACCGGGGTGCTCTTGATCAATAAGGGAATCGGAACGGAGATTTATATATGAAGAAAATAGCTATTTACGGCAAGGGCGGTATCGGAAAGTCCACCATGACAGGAAATTTGGCGGCGGCATTTGCCGTACTGGGCAAAAAAGTCGTGCAGATCGGCTGTGATCCGAAAGCGGATTCCACGATCAATCTGCTTGGCGGCGAGCCGCTCACGCCGGTCATGGACTATTACAGGGATCATGACGAGGAACCGGATTTTGACCACATCGGGAAGACCGGGTTCGGCGGGGTCTTCTGTATAGAGACCGGAGGTCCGACGCCGGGACTCGGATGTGCCGGAAGAGGAATCATCGCGACCTTCAATCTGCTGGAGGAACTGGATGTGTTCGAACGTATAAACCCGGACATTGTTCTTTATGATGTGCTGGGAGATGTTGTCTGCGGCGGGTTCGCTGCACCGATCCGTGAAGGATATGCGGAGGATGTCCTCATTGTCACATCAGGCGAAAAGATGGCCCTCTATGCGGCCAATAACATCTCAACCGCGGTCAGGAATTTTGAGGACCGGGGCTATGCGACGGTCCGGGGCGTTATTTTCAATCGCAGGAATATTCCGGATGAAGAGAGCAAGGTGAAGGCTTTTGCCGACAGGATCGGCGTGCCCATCGTCGCGGATATACCGAGGAGCGATGACATCAGCATATTTGAGGATCAGGGTATGACAGTAGTCGAGGGGGATCCGGATCTTCCGGTCAGCCGGAGTTTTATTGAACTCGCCGAGATGCTGCTCAAAGATCCGCCCAGAGAGGAGAAAGCGACGTATCGCTTCTATCATTGACGTACAGATTAAATCCGAAAGGAACAGATATATGGAACCATTTTATCTCACTGCGGCTGAATTTGCACAGCGGACCAGAACAGACTTCCCGAAAGAGGAGTCTCCCTCCCACGCGCTGATCTACAGTTCTCCGGCAACACTCTCTTACAATTCCCCGGGTGCCAACGGCTATGGAGTCAAGCGCGCCGGTCTTGCCATTCCCGAGTCGGTCATGCTGCTGGTATCTCCGGGATGCTGCGGACGGAACAGTACGATCCTGAGCCGGGTCAGTGGCTACAGCGAGCGGATGTTTTACCTGTTGATGGATGAGACGGACCTTGTGACCGGCCGCCATTTAAAGAAAATACCGCAGGCTGTGCGGGAAATCGTGGAAGTACCCGAAAAGAGGCCGAAGGTCGTGGTCATCTGTATTACCTGTGTGGATGCCCTGCTGGGAACGGACCTTGTGCGCATCTGCAGGCGCTGTGAGCAGGAGGCGGGTGTCCGCGTTGTTCCGAGTTATATGTACGCGCTGATGCGTGAGGGAACAAAACCCCCGATGACGGCTATCCGGCAGAGTGTCTATTCCCTTCTGGAAAGAAGGACGAAGAATCCCCATGCCGTCAATCTCCTCGGACAGTTCGCACCCTATGATGATGACTGTGAAATATATCCGATGTTCCGAAAGGCCGGTCTCACGCAGATCCGCGAGATCGGGCGCATGAGAACGTTGGATGAATATATGGAGATGGGGGAAGCCAATTTTAATCTGGTCCTGAATCCCGAGACAAGATATGCGGCGGATGATCTGATGGAAAGGCTGGGGATGCCCTATGTCGAAATGACCAGATTTTATGACCCCGAACGGATCGAAAAACAATACGCCCTGCTCGGCGGAGCGCTGGGTGTCAGCTTTGATGATTCGGTCTGGAAAACGGCCGCCTTGAATGCGCTTGATGCTTTCCGGGAGAGACATCCCGGGCTTACATTTGCTGTCGGACAGACTCTTAATGCCAACCCGTTCGAGCTCTCGGCCGCGCTGCTGAAATTCGGTTACCGGGTGGATCGGATATTTGCAAATGCCACGCCCGATGATCTGCCTTATATTCGCCGCATCGCGTCTTACAGTCCCGGCACCAGACTCTATACGAGCATTTCCCCGACCATGATGCTCTACAGATGTGAGGGAAAGGTGGATGTGACGCTCGGCAAGGATGCGGCATTTTATTATCCGGATGCGGCAAACGTCCCGTTCTTCTCCGATATTCAGCCATTCGGCTATACAGGGCTCATAAGACTGCTGCGTGAAATGGAGGATGTGCTTTGAAAGGATTGATGAAATATCTGTCTCCGTTCGCTCCGGATATTTCCGGAGCAACGGCTGTGCTTTTCGGAATGAAAGGTCTCATTGTGATCATAGACGCGGGAGGCTGCACCGGGAATGTATGCGGATTCGATGAGCCCAGATGGAAAACGGTAAGGAGCGCGATCTTTTCAGCGGGCCTCAGGGATCTCGACGCGATCCTCGGAAGAGATGAAGCCATGATGAGGAAAATCGGGGAGGTCCTTGAGCTGATGGACGGAGCGGAATTCCTGGCTCTGGTGGGCACTCCGGTGCCGTCGGTCATAGCCACGGACTACCATGCCCTGAAGCGCATGGGACAGAGACGGTTCGGGATCAGGACGCTCACGGTTCCGACGACCGGCATGGAGCTGTATGACAAGGGGCAGGAGCGCGCTTACATGGAGCTGCTCAGTGAGTATATTTCTGCGGAAAATGCGGGAAAAACGGATTCGGAGAGAGAAGTGTCCGCACCGCTCGGGATCCTGGGCGCAACGCCGCTGGATCTTCTGGAATCGGATGATGTGGCGACCGTCCGTGAGAGGGTGTGCGGCTGCGGAGGCAAGTATGTCCGCGTGTTCGGACAGGACGTGCGTGATTTTTCAGAGGCGCCGGGCTTCAGAGAAAATCTGGTCGTGTCCCCCTCGGGCCTGGCTCCGGCCAGATACCTGAAAGAGAAATTCGGTGTGCCGTTCACTGTCCGTTATCCGCTCCCGGAAACGTTTGCCGGATATCTGCTCTCCGGACTGGAAGCGGAAAAGATCCTGATCGTCCATCAGGCGGTGCTTGCGGAGACGCTGCGGGCGCAGATCCGTAAGGAAAGACCCGGGATCGTCTGCGATACGGCAACGTTTTTTATGCCTTTCGGGGGATCGGTGCCCCTTCGGGAGGAGGATGATTTTATCGCGCTCGTGCGGGAAGGGGGCTATGATGCGGTCATCGGCGACCCGCTGCTCCGCCGCGCGGTTCCCGGCGTGCGTTTCGTGCCGCTGCCGCATTTTGCGACGTCCGGCAGCAGCTTTTAGGGAACGGCTTTCGGGGACGGTTCTTCCGGCAGGTAAAATAGCGGTTTTCGGGGACAGTTCTTTCCGCGTGCAGAACAGCATCACTCCGGAACGGGTCCCGGGATAAAAATCAGAACACTAAATTAGCATTATAATTGGAGAAATAATGGAAAGACGCATTCAAATACGCATATACGGAATAGTCCAGGGAATTGGATTCCGTCCTTTCGTGAGCCGGCTGGCGGATGAGCTCGGGATAGAGGGCGATGTCTGCAACAAAGGTTCCTACGTTGAAATCCATGCACAGGCGGAAGAAGAGATTCTGGCTGAGTTCCGAAGGCGTCTCGTGGCGGATGCGCCGGCGGTCTCCGCGATCATACGGCTGGATGCGGAGGAGGATGCTGAAGAAGGATGCACCGCAGAGCAGAAGGAGACCGCTGCAGGGAAAGATTCCGATCGGGCCCACACTTTTCGCATCATAAAGAGCCGGCATGAAGCCGGAGAGATCTTCGTCTCCCCCGACCTGGCCATCTGTCCGGCCTGCCGGAGAGAGCTTCTGGATCCGCTTGACCGGCGCTATCTGCATCCGTTCATCAACTGCACGGACTGCGGCCCCCGTCTTACGATCCTGGACGGTATGCCCTACGACCGCATCCGCACCTCCATGAAGAAGTTTCCGATGTGTCCGTCGTGTGAGCATGAGTATACACATCCGTCGAGCCGCCGGTTCCACGCGCAGCCGGTGTGCTGCAACGAGTGCGGTCCCACAATGTATTTATATGATCTTCGCGGTCAGGCAGGTGCCGGTCCGCAAAAGGATGCATTCGGCCGGGAGGCGGTCCGCCTTGCGAGAAATATTCTGCGGGACGGAGGAATTGTCGCTGTAAAGGGAATCGGCGGTTTTCATCTCTGCTGCAATGCGGCAGATGACAGGGCTGTCGCCCGGCTTCGGAAGCTGAAGAGAAGACCGATGAAACCGTTTGCCGTCATGATGAAGGATATGGAGACGGTAAAACGTGAGTGTATCGTTCCCGAAGAGGCAGAGAGAGTCCTGGACGGTGTACAGAAACCGATCCTGATCCTTGAGAGGAGGACCGGGCCGCAGGCTAAGCTCAGCGACCTGATTGCTCCGGACAACACGACCGTCGGGGTCATGCTCCCTTACGCGCCGGTTCAGATCCTGCTTTTTTCGCTGCCGGACGGGGGAGAGATGACGGATGTATTTGTCATGACGAGCGGAAATCCTTCGGGAGCGCCTATTTGCAGAAATGAAGAGCAGGCACTTAAGTATCTGTCACCCATGTGCGATGCGATTCTTGCAAATGATCGCGACATCCTTCTGAGAGCCGACGACTCTGTCATGCAGTGGGCGTTCGGCAAACCGTACATGGTCAGACGATCCCGCGGGTATTCGCCGCTGCCCTTTACGGGCCCGCACCGGTATAAAGGCAGT
The DNA here is from genome assembly GCA_946535445.1 of uncultured Lachnospiraceae bacterium. Lineage (GTDB taxonomy): Bacteria > Bacillota > Clostridia > Lachnospirales > Lachnospiraceae > Chordicoccus. The sequence goes on along the minus strand of CAMNDN010000009.1, from coordinate 23,113 downwards.
GTACTGGCTGTCGGAGGGGAGCTGAAAAACACATTCTGTCTTGCGAAAGACGAACTGTATTATCCATCCCCCTATGTGGGAGATCTGGCAGACATGCGCAGCGTACGTGCTCTCGGTCAGGGGATCGCGCGGATGGAAGAACTTCTGGAGATTCAGCCGGAACTTGTGGTATGTGATATGCATCCGCGGTATAATTCTACTGCTTACGCGGAGGAGACAAAACTTCCGTGTCTTAAAATACAGCATCATTATGCGCATATTCTGTCCTGCATGGCTGAAAACGGTGTGACGGATCCGGTCATCGGCATTTCCTTTGACGGGACCGGATACGGTACGGACGGAACCGTCTGGGGCGGTGAATTCCTGCTGGCAGATCCTGAAAAATTTGAACGTATGGGCTCTCTGGCACCGTTCAGACAGCCGGGAGGGGATCTGGCCCCGAAGGAAGGATGGAGAATTGCGCTTTCGCTGCTTCTTGATTTATGCGGCAGCGAGGAAGCGGTCTCCTGTGAGAATGAATTTCTGGGGCTGGCCGGCGGGCAGGAGAAAAAAGCAGTCTTCTTCATGTTGAGGAGGAATGTAAATACGGTGGTCTCGACATCAGCCGGCAGATTATTTGACGCAGTGAGCGCTGTTCTCGGAATCAGGAGAGCGTCGACCTTTGAGGGGGAAGCGTCCATTGCTTTGGAGATGGAAGCCCGGAAATATCTGGCAGCCAATCCGGAATATGAAAAAGCTGCTTTGCGTCAGGGAATCTCCCGGAACGGGGAAAAGGCAGAGAAAGAGGAAATACTGTTTATTGAGTCCGACTCCCTTTTCCGGATGAGAACGGATATTATAATGAAGGAAATGCTTCGCGGGAGACATGAGGGAAAGACAGCGGGTCAGCTGGCCTGTGATTTTCATCTGTATCTTGCGGACGGTATTCTGGCCGGGGCGGAATATATGCGGGAAAGAACAGGCATAGGCAGGGCTGCCTTGTCAGGCGGATGCTTCCAGAACATGCTGCTTCTGAAATTGTGCAGGGAAAGGCTGGAGAGAGCGGGGTTTGAATGTCTCACCCATTCTCTCGTGCCGCCGAATGACGGCGGGATCGCGCTTGGACAGGCGCTGGCCGGTATGTGGCGGCTGAACCGTACGATCGGCCCTTCCTTTGAATAAAGAACAACGCAGTGACTTGTGATATGGAATAGTAAGGAGGAAATAAATATGTGTGTAGGACTTCCGGCAAAAGTGGTACAGATGAAAAACGGGACAGCTGTCGTGGATGCGACGGGTGCCCGGCGGGAGATATCGACAGAACTGCTGGAAAATGTGGAACCGGGTGACTATGTTATGGTCCATGCCGGCATTGCTATTGCGAAGATAACTGCGGACGATCAGACAGAGACGCAGGAACTGATGCAGGGTCTTGCGATCTGAGGGGTCCGGAGGAAATAATATGGGCGAAAAAACAGCTGCGGAGATCGTCAGAGACTATACGGGACGACCGATCCGCGTGATGGAAGTGTGCGGAACGCACACGCATGCAATATTTGAACACGGTATCCGGAACATGCTCCCGGATAATATCCGGCTCATCTCGGGACCGGGATGTCCTGTCTGTGTGACGGAGACCGGCTTTATCGATGAGGCGGTGTGGCTCGCTGTGAAGAAGGGCGTTACGATTACGACCTTCGGAGACCTGGTCCGTATTCCCGGAACGGAGATGAGCCTTGCGGATGCAAGAGCCAGGGGAGGAAAGATCCGTATCGTCTATTCCCCGCTTGATGCTGTAAAATACGCGTCGGATCATCCGGAGATCGATGTCGTGTTCCTGTCTGTCGGATTTGAGACGACGATTCCCGCAGCCTGCCTTGCGGTCAGAAAAGCCAGAGAATTGGGACTGAAGAATTTCTCGCTCCTTACGGCCAACAAGACGATGGACCGGGCTTATCGGGTCCTTAAGGGGAGCGCGGATGCTTTTCTGTATCCCGGTCACGTCAGCGCGATCACCGGAACGGATATTTATGAAGATCTCAGGGAGGAAGGAATCTCCGGCGTCGTGTGCGGTTTCACGGCAAATGAGATCATGACCGCTCTCGCGATAGTCGTTACACGGATAGAGAAGGGGGAGGCTTTCGCAGAGAATGCCTATCCGCGCGTTGTCACGAAGGAGGGTATGCCGATCGGCAGAAAGCTGATGGCAGAGACTATGGAACCGTGTGATGCCGCATGGAGAGGGATCGGTGTGATCGAAGGTTCCGGCCTGAAGCTCAGAGAAGAATATGCAGACTACGATGCGAGGATCGTCCACGAAATTCCTGAGATCGAGGGGCGCCCGAATCCGGCCTGCCGCTGCGGGGACGTTCTGATGGGACGCATAAGACCGTATGAATGTCCGCTTTTCGGTAAGGTCTGTACGACGGAACATCCGGTGGGAGCCTGTATGGTCTCCTCGGAGGGTACATGTTCCGCATATTATAAATACAATATTTAGAGAAGGTGACCTGCCGTCTGTGACAGCAGGTCGGGAAGGAAGGCACATGGATGAATTTATAACGCTTGCCCACGGTTCAGGAGGCAGGAAGACTTCGGAGCTGATCGGCAACCTGTTCAAAAAATATTTTGCAAATGAAAATCTTACCGCCGATGATGCGGCTGTCCTGCCGGCACCATCCGGAAAGATCGCAATGTCGACCGACGGTTTTATTGTCTCTCCCTGCAAATTCCCGGGCGGCAACGTCGGAAAACTCAGTATATGCGGGACGGTCAATGATCTGGCCTGCATGGGTGCCAGACCGCTCTACCTTACCTGCGCGTTCGTCATTGAAGAGGGTTTTTCTCTCGCTGAACTGGAAGAAATAGTATCCGCCATGGCTAAGACAGCACAGGAAGCCGGCGTCAGGATCGTTGCCGGTGATACGAAAGTAGCGGGAAAAGGGCAGGTCGACGGGATTTTTATCACCACGACAGGTGTCGGTCAGGTCCTTGAGGGTGTTGAGACGTCCGGAGCATATGCGAGACCCGGGGATGCGATCATCGTGACCGGAGATATAGGAAGACACGGAACGACGATTCTTCTCGCGCGCGATGAGTTCGGCATAGAAGCGGATGTTACCAGTGACTGCGCGCCGCTCTGGAAGACTGTCGAGTCAATGACGGGTGTCACGAAAAATCTGCACGTGATCCGCGACGCAACGCGGGGAGGTGTAGGGACCGTTCTCTATGAGATCGCCGAGGAGAGCAATGTCGGGATACGTCTGAACAGGCAGGCCATTCCGGTCCAAAGCGCTGTCTCGGGAGTGTGCGGTATGCTGGGACTCGAGCCTCTTTATCTGGCCTGTGAGGGACGTCTCGTCATCTTTGCGCCCGCTGATCAGGCAGATGCGCTTGTAAAAGAGCTGCGGAAAGGAAAGTACTCGGGTGAAGCGGCCGTGATCGGAGAGGTCACGGAGGATATGCCCGGGCGTGTCAGGGTCCGGACGGAACTCGGATCCGAGACGCTTCTGCCGCCGCCCGGCGGAGAACTCCTTCCGAGAATATGCTGAGTTATCGAATTCTATGCCGGGGCTTATGATGTCCCGGAGCAGAGCTTTCCCGATGAAAGCCTCCCGTGGGTGCAAGAAATGAAATGAAAGAACGGAAAATGAAACAAATATAACAAAAATCGAAATATTATATGAGTTTCACGAAAATGATTTTTTTTATATATACTTGTTGGAAGTGACGGAATAAAATCGTATAATTGTTACAGATGAAAGAGCGCTGAAGACCTGAAAAGTCAGACGTGCAGGAAATGCAAAATCAAAAACAGGAGGATAAAAAACAGATGAAAGTCGGATTAATCGGATTAGGTATTATGGGAAAACCGATGGCAAAGAATATCCTTAAAGGCGGATATGAGCTTATGGTCAGCGATCTGAACAAGGCAGCAGTGGAAGAAGTTGTTGCCGCTGGCGCAAAAGCTGCAACAAATCAGGAAATCGGCGAGAACTGTGATGTCGTCCTGACAATGCTTCCGAATTCTCCGCATGTAAAGAGCGTCATGCTCGGCGAAAACGGTGTTGCTTCTTATATGAAAGAAGGCCAGGTGTTCATCGATATGAGCTCCATCAACCCGGTTGCTTCCAAGGAAGTCGCAGCAGTTCTGGCTGAGAAGAATATTGAGATGCTTGACGCACCGGTGTCCGGTGGCGAGCCGAAGGCAATTGACGGATCTCTCAGCTTTATGGTCGGCGGCAAACAGGAAGTTTTTGATGCTTACAAGCCGCTCCTTGAGACAATGGGCGCATCGGTTGTACGCTGCGGTGAAGTCGGTGCCGGCAACACAACAAAACTTGCGAACCAGATCATCGTTGCATGCAATATCCAGGCTCTTGCTGAGGCTCTTACGCTTGCTCAGAAGGCCGGTGTTGATCCGAAACTCGTATTCCAGGCGATCCGCGGCGGTCTTGCGGGCTCCACAGTTATGAACGCCAAGGCACCCATGATGATCGAAGGCAATGACAAGCCGGGCTTTAAGATCGACCTTCATATTAAGGACCTTAACAATGCCCTTGACTGCGCACACTCTGTCGGAGCTCCGGTTCCCATGACTGCTGCAGTTCAGGAAATCCTTCAGTGGATGCACAATCACGAAGGCGGACAGAAGGACCACAGCGCAATCGCTCAGTACTATGAGTATCTGACAGATATTAAGATCGGAAGATAAGCCGGATAGCGCACGGTAAAGAACAGAAATTCATGTTAAAGATGACTATGCGGAGGCTGTCACGGATCACCGGAGGACAGCTGCATAAAAAAGTGCTGTCGCAAAGTTTTGCGGCAGCACTTTTTTAGCTGTTGCAAGGAAACAGAATTGTAATGAATTGTAATGAAAAATTAGAATTCATAACGTTTACAATTTTACGGTAAACTGGTAACATCAATAAATGCTATGGCTTGTGCAGACCACATCTGCTGTATAGGAAGGAGGGTATAAATATGGTAAATGATTCTTTTTCCCGACTTTTTCGCTCCATACAGCGCAACAAACTGATTTCAGGCCTGATCCTTGCCGTGCTTGGAATGATGTTCCTGCTCTCGCCGTTCACGTCCATGGTGACGGTCTGTATGCTTCTCGGCTGGAGCATCCTGATCGGCGGTATTGCGCAGATCCTGTCGGCCATACCGGGGAGTTCGGGCGCATGGGTCCGAAATGTGTATTTTTACACCGGTATACTCTTTGTTATTCTCGGGATCTTTGTTATCAGGAATCCGTATGCCCTGCTTGACTGGATCAACCTTGTTTTCGGAGTCATTGTGCTGGTGAGCGGCGCTTACAGTCTGATTCATGAGCAGTATATGCGAAGGTATATCGACAGCAGTAATGCGATGATCGTTATCCTTTCGGTCATCGGTATCGTTCTGGGCGTGATCATACTGCTGAACCCGTTCGGGACGGTTGCTTTGCTCAGCAGGATCATTGGGATCGCGCTTCTCTATGAGGCGTTCGTTGATATCAGGATCTTTTCCTACATGAAGAACTTTCGGGAGCTGATTTGAGAAATCATGCTTGACTAAGACCTGTGCCTGTGCTACATTAAGTAAGCGACAAGTAACAGGTCCTTTTTTTTTGCCTTCGTATTTTTATTCGGAGGGAATCAATGAAGGCCGCAAGATTATCATTGGAGGTGAAAAACCGTGCGTACAAGGATAACTTTAGCGTGCACAGAATGCAAGCAGCGCAACTACAACACAAAGAAGGATAAGAAAGAACATCCGGAAAGACTCGAGACAAAGAAGTACTGCAAGTTCTGCCGTAAGCACACGATCCACAAAGAAACGAAATAAATAAAGGAACGGGTAACGCAAATGGCGGATAAGAAGAAAGACTCCGCAAAGAAGGATAAGAAAAAAAGCTTCTTTCAGGGAGTAAAGCAGGAATGGAAGAAAATTGTCTGGCCCACCAGAGAAGATCTTACCAAACAGACAGCACTTGTTATCGTCATCTCAGTTGTAATGGGTTCGATCATAACACTGTTTGACAGCGCAGCCCTTCAGTTGGTCAACTGGCTGATGTCAATCTGAAGCTCATAAATAAGTATTTGACAAAAGAGGTAACAGATGTCAGAAGCGAACTGGTATGTAGTGCATACGTATTCGGGATACGAAAACAAAGTAAAAGCCAACATCGAGAAAACGATTGAGAACCGTCATCTTGAAGAGGAGATCCTCGAGGTCAGAGTTCCGATGCAGAACGTTCAGGAGACAAAGAACGGTGTCACAAAACAGACACAGAAGAAAATGTTTCCCGGTTATGTTCTCATCCATATGGTCATGAATGACGACACCTGGTATGTTGTACGCAATACACGCGGCGTTACGGGGTTTGTCGGACCGGGAAGCAAGCCGGTCATGCTCGAACCCTCAGAGCTCAAGTCTCTCGGAATCGGCGGCGGCAAAACGGAAGATGTTCCGAAGCCGAAGATCATTGTCGATATCGAAAAGGGAGATACCGTTGTCGTTATCGCAGGTGCATGGGAAGATACGACGGGTGTTGTCACAGGCGTCAATACGCAGAGGCAGACTGTTACGATCAATGTAGATCTGTTCGGGCGTGAGACACCGGTGGAAATCGGATTTGCCGATGTAAAAAAGAAATAATAAGGAACAGTTATAGTACAATAGTATTCGAGTTTAATGAGATTTCCGGAAATGCCGGGACTCATGGAAGTGGAAGGACATTAAGTCCGACGTTTACCACATAAGGAGGAACTATCATGGCAAAGAAAATTACAGGCTATATCAAGCTTCAGATCCAGGCTGGCAAGGCAACTCCGGCTCCGCCGGTAGGTCCTGCTCTCGGTCAGCACGGCGTTAATATCATGGACTTTACAAAACAGTTCAACGCTCGTACAGCTGCAATGGGCGACTATATTATTCCGGTCGTTATCACAGTTTACGCGGACAGAAGCTTTACATTTATTACAAAGACTCCGCCGGCAGCAGTCCTCATCAAGAAGGCTCTTAACCTTCAGTCCGGTTCCGGTGAGCCGAACAGAAAGAAAGTCGGAACACTTACACAGGCTCAGCTCAGAGAGATCGCAGAGAAAAAGATGCCTGATCTGAATGCGGCAAGTATCGAAGCGGCTATGAGCGTAATCGCAGGAACTGCCAGAAGCATGGGTGTTACGGTAGCAGAAGACTGATACATAGTGGAAGGGGAATGACCCGATAGTACCACAAGGAGGAATATAAAATGAAACACGGCAAGAAATATGCTGAAGCACTGAAAGCTTATGATCGCCAGAACCTCTATGATATGAACGAGGCATGTGAAGTCGTTAAGAAGACTGCTCTGGCTAAATTTGATGAGACAATCGAAGTACACGTCCGTACAGGCTGCGACGGCCGTCATGCCGATCAGCAGGTCCGCGGCGCTGTAGTTCTTCCTCACGGCACAGGCAAGAGCGTGAGAGTTCTCGTATTTGCCAAGAGCGCAAAGGCTGATGAAGCAAGAGAAGCAGGCGCTGATTATGTAGGCGAGATGGAGCTCGTTCAGAAGATCCAGAAAGAGAACTGGTTCGATTTCGACGTAGTAGTAGCTACACCGGATATGATGGGCGTTGTCGGTCGTCTCGGCCGTATCCTCGGCCCGAAGGGCCTTATGCCGAACCCGAAGGCCGGCACAGTCACAATGGATGTTGCCAAGGCTGTTAAGGAAATCAAAGCAGGTAAGATCGAGTATCGTCTCGACAAGAGCAACATTATCCACTGCCCGATCGGCAAAGCTTCCTTCACACAGGAGCAGCTGTATGAGAATCTTAAGACTCTGGTCGATCAGCTCATCAAGGTTCGTCCGAGCACCGTTAAAGGTCAGTATCTGAAGTCGATCACCGTTTCCGCAACAATGGGACCGGGCGTCAAGGTCAATACAGCCAGACTGTAATCTATAAAAGTTAAGAAGCTGCCCTTTCAGGGCGCAGCGAAGCATGGTGAAATTAAGACTTGACAGACGAATTTTCACATGCTACTATTTCAGAGCATCAAGCCGAAGACAGCAGGTGTCCGTCCGGACGTAAGCATTGTCGCCTGCCGAGGATTTGATTTCATGATTGAGATCTTTATATCCCTGTGTCTTCGGATACAGGGATTTTCCTATTGTGCTGATGCACGTAAAATATTCGAAGAAGGAGGAACTTAGGAACATGGCTAAAGTAGAACTGAAGCAGCCGGTCGTCAATGAGATCTCCGGAAATCTTGACGGCGCAAAGGCGGCACTGCTTGTTCAGTATCTCGGACTTACCGTAGAGCAGGATACGGCTCTTCGTAAAGAGCTTCGTGAGGCCGGCGTAATTTATAAGGTATACAAGAATACTCTTATGAAGCGCGCATTTGACGGCACAGAATTCGATTCTCTGGATAAGCATCTCGAGGGACCGAACGCAATTGCGATTTCCAAGGAAGATCCGGTAGCACCGGCAAGAATCCTTGCAAAATACGCTAAGCAGTACAAGGTCTTCAACATGGTAGCAGGTGTCGTTGAGGGCACATACTACGATGACAAGCAGCTTGCAGAACTTGCAAACGTTCCGTCAAGAGAAGTACTTCTTGGCAGACTGTTTGGAAGTATGCAGTCTCCGATCGCGAATTTCGCACGCGTTGTCAAGCAGATCGCAGAGCCGGACGCACCGGCAGAAGAAGCTCCGGCAGCAGAATAAGCCGAAGCAGGCAGGCCGCATGAAAGAAGCCGCTTAGCGGCAGCGGCGTGATCATAAAAAATTTAAAAATGGAGGAAATTACAATGGCTAAATTAACCACTGAGGAATTTATTGCAGCTATCAAAGAGCTTACAGTCCTTGAGCTGAACGAGCTTGTTAAGGCTTGTGAAGAAGAGTTCGGCGTTTCCGCATCAGCAGGTGTTGTTGTTGCAGCCGGCCCGGCAGCAGATGCTCCGGAAGAAGAAGAGAAGACAGAGTTTGACGTCGAGCTTACAGAGATCGGCGCATCCAAGGTCAAAGTTATCAAGGTCGTTCGTGCTGCTACAGGTCTCGGCCTGAAGGAAGCTAAGGATCTTGTTGACGCTGCTCCGAAGGTCATCAAGGAAGCCATCAGCAAGGAAGAGGCTGAGGCTCTTAAGAAGGATCTCGAGGATGCCGGCGCTAAGGTTACTCTTAAATAATCGAGTCGAATGTTTTACGAAGGCTCTGCAGTATGTGCTGCAGAGCTTTTTGCATGTCATAGGAAACTTCATTCCCTGTGATACAAAAAAACTTTCCCTGGATGAGGCTCTTTATTCTTTCGGGGGCTCATTTGTTCAATCTCCCGGGCAGTAAAAAAATTTTACAAAAATATTAATAAACGCTTTGACAGCTCAAAAGAATTATGTTAATCTGAACAATGCACTATTGTGGCGGAGTGCCGTTATTATTATGCTCTTTTTTGGGAAATGATAAAAAAAGGCACGTTGGGACGCCTTGCACAATAAATATATAGAAATTATGGGGTGAAACGTCGAATGGAGAAAAACAGAATTCGTCCAATTGAGTCCGGAAGATCGGTTCGAATGAGCTACCAGCGGCGAAGAGAAGTTCTGGAGATGCCCAACCTGATCGAGGTACAGAAATCTTCCTACGATTGGTTCGTCAACAAGGGCCTCAAGGAAATCTTCGATGACATCTCGCCGATTGAAGACTTCAGCGATAAGTTGAGCCTTGAATTCGTAGATTACGAACTTTGCAGAGATAAAATCAAATATCCTATAGAGGAGTGCAAAGAGCGCGACGCGAATTATGCTGCTCCGCTGAACGTGACAGTTCGTCTGCTGAACAAGGAGAACGGCGAGATCAAAGAACATGAAATTTTCATGGGAGACCTGCCGCTTATGACGGAAACCGGTACCTTCATTATCAATGGTGCCGAGCGAGTTATTGTCAGCCAGCTTGTTCGTTCTCCGGGTATCTATTACGGCATTACGCATGACAAGATCGGCAAGAGACTCTATTCCTGTACAGTAATCCCTAACAGAGGTGCCTGGCTCGAATATGAGACAGACTCCAACGACGTTTTCTATGTACGTGTTGACCGTACGAGAAAGGTTCCGATCACACAGCTCATCAGAGCACTGGGCGTAGGTACGAACCAGGAGATCGTCGATTTATTCGGCTACGAGCCGAAGCTGGAGGCCTCGTTCACGAAAGATTCTTCCACAAATTATCAGGAAGGTCTTCTTGAGCTGTATAAAAAGATCCGTCCGGGCGAGCCGCTTGCGATTGATTCCGCGGAAAGCCTGATCCACGGAATGTTCTTTGATTCCAGAAGATATGATCTGGCCAAGGTCGGACGATATAAATTTAATAAGAAGCTTCTGCTTCGCAACAGAATCGCAGGTCATGTTCTTGCTGAAGATGTTGTCGATCCGCAGACCGGAGAAATCCTGGCTGAGGCCGGACAGAAAGTGAGCCGTGAGCTGGCAGACCGCATTCAGGATGCGGCCGTCGAGAGCGTATACATCAGTGTTGAAGGCGTTGATCATCAGATCAAGGTCCTTTCCTCCATGATGGTCGACATTGATCACTGGGTAGAACTGACGCCTGAAGAGAAAAAGAAATTCGGAATCAGTGAGCTCGTATATTATCCGGTGCTCCGCGAGATCATCGATGAAGCCAATGATAAGAAAGAGCTGGATCTTGCACTGAGAAGACGCATCACGGAGCTTATTCCGAAACATGTCACAAAAGAGGACATTTTCGCTTCCATTAATTATAATATGCATCTTGAGTACGGAATCGGTAATGACGATGACATCGATCATCTGGGCAACCGCCGTATCCGCGCTGTCGGTGAACTTCTTCAGAACCAGTACCGTATCGGTCTCTCCAGACTGGAGAGAGTCGTTCGTGAGCGTATGACAACGCAGGATGCCGAGTCCGTAAGCCCGCAGACCCTGATCAATATCAAGCCTGTCACAGCGGCTGTCAAGGAATTCTTCGGATCCTCCCAGCTGTCTCAGTTCATGGATCAGAATAATCCTCTGTCCGAGCTGACACATAAGAGACGTCTTTCTGCCCTTGGTCCGGGTGGTCTTTCCCGTGACCGTGCCGGTTTCGAAGTCCGTGACGTACATTATTCTCATTACGGACGTATGTGCCCGATCGAGACGCCTGAAGGCCCGAACATCGGTCTGATCAACTCCCTGGCTTGTTACGCCCGTATCAATGAGTATGGTTTTGTGGAGGCACCGTATCGCCGGATCGACAAGAGCGATCCCAGAAATCCGCGCGTCACCAACGATGTGGATTACATGACAGCGGATGAAGAGGATAATTACCATGTCGCGCAGGCCAATGAGCCGCTTGACGAAGAGGGACATTTTATCCACAGGAACGTCTCCGGACGTTATCGTGAAGCGACACAGGCTTACGACCGTACAATGTTCGATTATATGGACGTATCTCCGAAGATGGTCTTTTCCGTGGCTACGTCTCTGGTACCGTTCCTTCAGAACGACGACGCGAACCGCGCGCTGATGGGATCCAACATGCAGCGTCAGGCAGTTCCGCTTCTTACGACGGAAGCTCCGGTCGTCGGTACAGGTATGGAGGAGAAGGCAGCGGTCGACTCAGGTCTCTGTGTGCTGGCAAAACATTCCGGTACAATTACATTTGTCAGCTCCACCGACATTGGAATGACTTATGATGACGGATCAAAAGAGAATTATCATCTGATCAAATTCTCCAGATCCAACCAGAGCAACTGCTATAATCAGAAGCCGATCGTGACAAAGGGCGAGTATGTAAAAGAGGGCCAGGTCATTGCGGATGGTCCGTCCACGAGCAATGGCGAGCTTGCACTCGGCAAGAACCCGCTGATCGGTTTCATGACATGGGAAGGTTATAACTACGAGGATGCCGTCCTTCTTTCAGAACGACTTGTTCAGGATGATGTTTATACATCTATCCACATTGAAGAGTATGAGGCGGAGTCCCGTGATACAAAACTCGGTCCGGAAGAAATTACAAGAGACGTTCCGGGCGTCGGCGATGAAGCGTTAAAGGATCTGGATGAACGTGGAATTATCCGTATCGGTGCGGAAGTACGCGCCGGTGATATCCTGGTCGGCAAGGTAACACCGAAGGGTGAGACCGAGCTTACCGCGGAGGAGAGACTGCTTCGCGCGATTTTCGGTGAGAAGGAACGGGAAGTAAGAGATACCTCCCTGAAGGTCCCGCATGGTGAGTACGGTATTATTGTGGATGCCAAGGTGTTCACACGTGCTGACGGCGATGAACTTCCGCCGGGTGTCAATCAGTCTGTACGTATTTATATCGCACAGAAGAGAAAGATCTCTGTCGGTGACAAGATGGCCGGCCGTCACGGAAATAAGGGTGTCGTCTCCCGCGTACTTCCGGTAGAAGATATGCCGTTCCTTCCGAACGGACGTCCGCTCGACATCGTTCTGAATCCGCTGGGCGTTCCGTCCCGTATGAATATCGGACAGGTCCTTGAGATCCATCTGAGCCTTGCGGCGAAAGCGCTCGGTTTCAATATCTCAACACCGGTCTTCGACGGTGCGAACGAAAGTGATATTCAGGATACCCTTGAGATGGCCAATGACTATGTCAACAGCTCATGGGAAGACTTTAAAGCCAAATACGAAGAGAACACAGATCCGGAACTCATGAAATACCTCGGAGATCACCTCGAGCACAGAGAACTGTGGAAAGGTGTTCCGATTTCCAGAGACGGCAAGGTACAGCTCCGCGACGGACGTACCGGAGAATTCTTCGATTCGAAAGTTACGATCGGTCACATGCATTATCTGAAACTTCATCATCTGGTCGATGATAAGATCCATGCACGTTCGACCGGACCGTATTCTCTTGTAACACAGCAGCCGCTCGGTGGTAAGGCACAGTTCGGCGGTCAGCGTTTCGGTGAGATGGAAGTCTGGGCGCTCGAAGCCTATGGCGCATCCTATACACTGCAGGAAATCCTTACAATGAAGTCCGATGACGTCGTCGGTCGAGTCAAGACGTATGAAGCGATCATCAAGGGTGATAATATCCCGAGCCCGGGAATTCCGGAGTCTTTCAAGGTCCTTCTCAAGGAACTTCAGTCTCTCGGTCTGGATGTGCGGGTACTTGATGAGAACAGAAATGAAGTACAGCTCAGAGAGACGATCGACTACGGTGAGACAGATCTGCGCAAGGTCATCGAGGGCGATTCGAGAGGAAGCCGTCGGGAGGACCGCGAAGAGCTGGCAAGGCACGGCTATACACAGCAGCACTTCGATGATGATACGGAGCAGCTTGTTGATGAGGATGAGACGGATGACGAACTGATCGGCAATCCGTATGACGATCTCGGAGACGAATATGAGGATGATGATGCATTCCTTGGCGTTGACGATGGTTTTGGAGACGAGGACTGATCCTGCTTAAAAGGGCAGCTCGGTCGTGTGAACGTCATGGGAGAATTCCCGTGACGCTCACTGTAAGTCTATAAGGCCTTAGCAGGCCTGAAATGAATATGAAATTTATACGTATCCGTCAACCGGTTATATATGGGAGGCATATATGGCAGATATTTACAACAAGCAGGAAGAGTACAAGCCGGTCACGTTTGATGCGATCCGCATCGGACTGGCATCTCCGGATAAGATCCGTGAATGGTCTCACGGGGAAGTAAAAAAGCCGGAGACCATAAATTACCGTACGCTGAAGCCGGAAAAGGACGGTCTGTTCTGCGAGCGTATTTTCGGACCTTCCAAGGATTGGGAGTGCCATTGCGGCAAATACAAGAAAATCCGCTATAAAGGCGTCGTCTGCGATCGATGCGGTGTTGAGGTGACCAAGTCATCCGTGCGCCGTGAGCGTATGGGCCATATTGAACTGGCAGCTCCTGTTTCACATATCTGGTATTTCAAGGGGATTCCCTCAAGAATGGGTCTTGTTCTTGATCTTTCTCCGAAAACACTGGAGAAGGTCCTCTATTTTGCAAATTACATTGTACTTGATCCTGCTGACGCGGCTCCGAGTCTTGTGAAGAAACAGATCCTCACAGAACGCGAGTATCAGGAGGCCCGTGAGGCTTACGGCTGGAATTTCCGCGTAGGCATGGGCGCTGAAGCGATTCAGGAATTCCTCAAGGAAATCGATCTTGAGCAGGAATCTGCAGATCTCAAAAAAGAGCTGAAGGATTCCACCGGTCAGAAGCGTGCCCGTATCATCAAGAGACTGGATGCCATTGAGGCATTCCGTGAGTCCGGGAACAGACCGGAGTGGATGATCATGAATGTCATTCCTGTCATTCCGCCCGATCTCCGCCCGATGGTACAGCTGGACGGCGGTCGCTTCGCCACATCGGATCTGAACGATCTGTACAGAAGAATTATCAACAGAAATAATCGTCTGAAGAGACTGCTTGAACTTGGTGCTCCGGAGATCATCGTCAGAAATGAGAAGCGTATGCTTCAGGAGGCTGTCGATGCACTGATCGATAACGGCCGCCGCGGCCGTCCGGTCACGGGTCCCGGCAACCGTGCTCTTAAATCTCTTTCCGACATGCTGAAAGGTAAATCCGGACGTTTCCGTCAGAACCTGCTCGGAAAGCGTGTAGACTACTCCGGACGTTCCGTTATCGTTGTAGGCCCCGAACTGAAAATTTATCAGTGCGGTCTTCCGAAGGAAATGGCAATTGAGCTTTTCAAACCTTTCGTTATGAAAGAGCTCGTCAGCCGCGGAACAGCTCACAATATCAAGAGTGCCAAGAAAATGGTGGAGAGACTCGAGGGCGAAGTATGGGATGTCCTTGAGGATGTCATCACGGAGCATCCGGTCATGCTGAATCGTGCTCCTACGCTTCATCGTCTGGGTATCCAGGCATTTGAGCCGATCCTGGTCGAGGGCAAGGCCATCAAGCTTCATCCGCTGGTCTGTACAGCTTTCAATGCGGACTTTGACGGTGACCAGATGGCTGTACATCTTCCGCTCACGGTCGAAGCACAGGCGGAGTGCCGTTTCCTGATGCTTTCACCGAATAACCTGCTGAAGCCTTCAGACGGCGGTCCGGTCGCTGTTCCTTCTCAGGATATGGTTCTTGGTATTTACTATCTCACACAGGAAAGACCCGGATCAAAGGGCGAGGGAATGCATTTTGCAAGCCTGAATGAGGCTATCCTCGCTTATGAGAACAAGTATATCACTCTGCAGAGCCGTATCACGGTCCGTCGATCCAGAAAGCTGGAGAACGGAGAAACGATAACGGGCAATGTAGAGTCTACGCTCGGAAGATTCCTTTTCAATGAGATCATTCCTCAGGACCTCGGATTTGTCGATCGTGAAGATCCGGCAAATGCCCTTAAGCTGGAGGTCGACTTCCTGACAGGCAAGAAAGCCCTGAAGGGAATACTTACAAAAGTAATCAACGTACACGGCGCGACAGTGACAGCTGAGGTGCTGGATAATGTCAAGGCTATGGGCTATAAGTATTCGACTGTATCGGCCATGACGGTTTCTATTTCCGATATGACCGTTCCGCCCGAAAAGCCGCAGCTGATCGAAGAAGCACAGGAGACCGTGGATAAGATCACCCGCAACTACAAGCGTGGCTTCATCACGGATGAGGAGCGCTATAAAGAAGTTGTCGAGACCTGGAAGAATACAGACTCGATCCTCACGAAGAAACTTCTTGACGGACTGGATAAATACAACAATATCTTCATGATGGCCGACTCCGGAGCCCGTGGTTCTGATAAGCAGATCAAGCAGCTTGCCGGTATGCGAGGACTTATGGCTGACACGACCGGTCATACGATCGAGCTTCCGATCAAGTCCAATTTCCGTGAAGGTCTTGACGTTCTGGAGTACTTCATGTCCGCGCACGGAGCCCGCAAGGGTCTTTCCGACACCGCTCTTCGTACAGCCGACTCCGGTTACCTGACAAGACGTCTTGTCGACGTTTCTCAGGAACTTATTATCCGTGAGATGGACTGCTCTGAGAACAGAGATGAAATTCCGGGTATGTGGGTATCGAAATTTGCTGACGGCAAGGAAGAAATCGAGTCCCTTCAGGAGAGAATTACCGGAAGGTTTGCAGCTCAGACTATTTATGACAAGGATGGTAAAGTTCTTGTCAAGGCCAATCATATGATCAATCCGCGCAGAGCGGAGCGTGTGATCAAATATGGTGTTGACGAGCACGGCGAACCGATTTCCAAAGTCAAGATCCGTACGATCCTTACATGCCGTTCCAAACTCGGTATATGTGTAAAATGCTACGGCGCCAACATGGCGACCGGAGAAGCGGTCCAGGTCGGTGAGGCAGTCGGTATCATTGCCGCTCAGTCGATCGGTGAGCCCGGTACACAGCTTACCATGCGTACATTCCACACCGGCGGTGTTGCCGGCGGTGACATCACACAGGGTCTTCCCCGTGTCGAGGAGCTTTTCGAGGCCCGTAAACCGAAGGGTCTCGCGATCATTTCCGAGATCCCCGGCAGGGTCATGATCAGTGATCAGAAGAAGAAACGTGAAGTAATCATCACCAATGAGAACGGTGACGCAGGATCCAAGGATTATCAGAAGACCTATCTTATTCCTTACGGATCAAGAATCAAGGTCATGGATGATCAGGTCATTGAAGCCGGTGATGAGATCACGGAAGGATCCGTAAATCCGCATGATATCATGAAGATCCGCGGGATCCGTGCCGTACAGGATTATCTGCTTCGCGAAGTACAGAGAGTTTACCGCCTGCAGGGTGTAGAAATTAACGACAAGCATATTGAGGTCATTGTTCGCCAGATGCTGAAGAAGATCCGTGTTGAGAAACAGGGAGATACGGAATTCCTTCCGGGTTCCCTGGTCGATATTCTCGATTTCGAAGATCTCAACGAGCGTATGGAGGCGGAAGGCCTTGAGAAAGCCGAAGGAACCAGGGTCGTTCTGGGTATTACAAAGGCGGCTCTGGCGACAAATTCCTTCATGTCCGCTGCATCTTTCCAGGAGACAACGAAGGTCCTCACAGACGCGGCGATCAAAGGCCGTGTCGATCCGCTGATCGGTCTCAAGGAAAATGTCATCATCGGACAGCTTATTCCGGCCGGTACCGGTCTGCGCAGATATCGCGGTGTCAAGCTGGATACAGATGCCAGAATTGAGCAGAGAAAGGCTGAGGAATCTGCAGCTAAGGAATCTGCAGTGCAGACTGTGGAGGAAAACGAGGAGAACCAGGAAATGATCGAGACTGATGAAGAGGTCATCAGCATCAGTGAAGAATAATTTCCGGCTCTGAATTATGAAGGCATTAAGGCTGCCGCGCTCCGACAAGAGGGGTGCGGCAGTTTTTTCTTCTTCATCCCACAATCGTCGTTACTTTAGAGCGAAAGATACGCGCACGCCGCGGCAGGAACGCCGAGACACTCTTCATTAGGATGAAATGCACAGTTTTATCTGAAAAAACACATATTTATTTAACAGACAAATTGCTTGACTGAAAAATATGTCTGTAATATAATGTTTTAGCGCGCTTATGTACGCGTAAATTTTTTGTGTGCAAATGCGTGTAAGAATAAGCATTTAACAGCCGAACCCGCCGTGCTGCGCACGGACTAAGTAAAGGAGGGAAACAGAAAGGAATGCCTACATTTAATCAGTTAGTCAGAAAAGGAAGAGAGACTTCTGCAAAGAAACCGAAGGCACCGGCTCTTCAGAGATCATTTAACTCCCTGAAGAAGAAAAGTGTAAAGTCATTTTCTCCGCAGAAGCGCGGTGTATGCACAGCTGTAAAGACTGCTACACCGAAGAAGCCGAATTCTGCTCTTCGTAAGATCGCCAGAGTTCGTCTTTCCAACGGTGTCGAAGTAACATCCTATATCCCGGGTGAAGGCCACAACCTTCAGGAGCATAGTGTTGTTATGATCCGTGGCGGCCGTGTTAAGGACCTTCCTGGTACAAGATACCACATCATCCGCGGTACTCTTGATACTGCCGGCGTTGCAAACCGCCGCCAGGCCCGTTCCAAGTACGGTGCCAAGAGACCGAAGAAGTAAGACATTTAGAAACTGTCATCAGATTCACATAACAAACATACTATTAGTACGGTATCCCTAATGTCCCGTTCGGCTGTGGGTCAGATAGAGATTACGTCCGTGCGAACACATAGAATGAAATGTGAGTACCTATGATGAAATCATAATGATTTAGGAGGGAAGTAACGTGCCACGTAAAGGACATACTACAAAGCGTGAGACCTTAGCAGATCCGATGTACAACAGTGTACTTGTTACAAAACTTGTAAACCAGATCATGCTTGACGGCAAGAAGGGCGTTGCACAGAAGATCGTGTATAACGCATTCGCCAAGGTCGAGAATAAGTCCGGGAAACCGGCGGTTGAAGCATTTGAGGAAGCCATGAACAACATCATGCCGGTCCTCGAAGTAAAGGCAAGACGTATCGGCGGTGCTACTTATCAGGTACCGATCGAGGTTCGTCCGGAGAGAAGACAGGCTCTGGCACTTCGCTGGCTGACAACATTCTCCCGCAAGCGTTCAGAGAAGACTATGGAAGACCGTCTTGCAAATGAGATTCTGGATGCACTTAATAACACCGGCGCATCTGTAAAGCGTAAAGAAGAGATGCATAGAATGGCTGATGCCAATAAGGCGTTCAGTCACTACAGATTCTAAAGAAAGGAAATCTTAATGGCTGGAACAGGAAGAGAATATCCCCTGGAGAGAACCAGAAACATCGGTATTATGGCCCACATCGACGCAGGCAAGACAACGCTGACAGAGCGTATCCTGTATTATACCGGTGTTAACTACAAAATCGGCGATACACATGAAGGCACAGCTACGATGGACTGGATGGAGCAGGAACAGGAGCGTGGCATCACGATTACTTCTGCCGCAACAACATGCCATTGGACGCTGGAGAAGGAAGGCAAGCCGATGCCGGGTGCTCTCGAGCATCGTATCAATATCATTGATACTCCTGGCCACGTCGATTTCACAGTAGAAGTAGAACGCTCGCTGCGTGTTCTTGACGGCGCAGTAGGCGTATTTGATGCAAAAGGCGGCGTTGAGCCGCAGTCCGAGAATGTATGGCGTCAGGCAGACAAGTACAATGTTCCGCGTATGGCTTTCATCAACAAAATGGATGTCATCGGTGCGAACTTCTTTGGATCTGTCGAAGAGATCAGAACACGTCTCGGCAAAAATCCGGTATGTCTGCAGATCCCGATCGGCGCGGAAAGCGATTTCGAAGGTCTGATCGATTTGTTCGAGATGCAGGCTTACTATTATGAAGGCAAAGATGGCGCACAGGTCGTCGTAAAACCGATTCCGGAATATCTCCAGGATCAGGCTGAAGAGTATCGTTCCAAGCTCGTAGAACAGATCTGCGATCTGGACGAGGATCTTATGATGATGTACCTTGAAGGCGAGGAGCCCTCCGTTGAGGAGATGAAGGCTGCTCTGAGAAAGGGATGCTGCGAAGGTACAGCTATTCCGGTATGCTGCGGTTCCGCATACAGGAACAAAGGCGTACAGAAGATGCTGGATGCTGTCATCGAGTTCATGCCGAGCCCGATCGATATCCCTGCTATCACCGGTACAGATCTTGACGGCAATGAAGATAAGCGTGAGTCCTCCGATGAGGAGCCGTTCTCCGCTCTTGCATTCAAGATCATGACAGACCCGTTCGTCGGAAAACTTGCTTATTTCCGTGTATATTCCGGTACACTGAATTCCGGTTCCTATGCTCTGAATTCCACAAAGGGAAAGAAAGAGCGTGTCGCACGTATTCTTCAGATGCATGCGAACAAGAGAATGGAGCTGGATAAGGTATATTCCGGAGATATCGCAGCTGCTATCGGTCTGAAGCAGACAACAACAGGCGACACACTCTGCGATGAGAAACATCCGATCATCCTCGAATCCATGGAATTCCCGGATCCGGTCATCGAGCTCGCAATCGAGCCGAAGACCAAAGCCGGACAGGATAAGCTGGGTGCAGCGCTTGCAAAACTTGCTGAAGAAGATCCGACATTCCAGCAGCATACAGACCCTGAGACAGGGCAGACGATCATTGCCGGCATGGGCGAGCTTCACCTGGAAATTATCGTAGACAGACTTCTGCGTGAGTTCCATGTAGAGGCAAATGTCGGTGCGCCGCAGGTTTCCTACAAGGAGACATTCGGCAAGGAAGTCAACCAGGAGTACAAGCACAGAAAGCAGTCCGGCGGTTCCGGTCAGTATGCACACTGCAAAGTTGTATTTACGCCGACCGACCCGAATGCGGATAACCTTTATGTATTTGAAAATACCGTCACAGGCGGCGCTATTCCGAAAGAATACATTCCGGCTGTCGATGAAGGTATTCAGGATGCCATGAAGTGCGGTACACTCGGTGGATTCCCGGTAGTAGGTATTAAAGCCAACTGCTATGACGGTTCATACCATGAAGTCGACTCTTCTGAAATGGCATTCCATGTAGCGGGATCCATGTGCTTCAAGGAAGCTATGAAGAAGGCAGAGCCGGTACTTCTTGAGCCGATCATGAAAGTCGAGGTCACAATGCCCGAAGAGTATATGGGCGATGTCATCGGCGATATTAATTCCCGTCGCGGCCGCATCGAAGGCATGGAAGACGTAGGAAACGGAAAGCAGGTCACAGGATATGTTCCGCTTTCATCTATGTTCGGATATGCGACGGACCTTCGTTCCAAAACACAGGGACGTGGGAACTATTCCATGTTCTTTGAGCGTTATGAACCGGTTCCGAAAAATGTTGCATCCAAGATCCTTTCTCACGGAGAATGATTTGAATAGGAACACTTCGGAAGCGTGTAAATAGGATAAAGTAAACATAGAAACTACTTGCAAAGCGCCATGTTTTGAAATATAATCAACTTTAGCATTTTGGCGCTGAACAAAACTGTGTACTCTGACTAAATTAGATGAGAGTAAGTCATTAAGGAGGAAATACAAAAAATGGCAAAGCAGAAGTTTGAGAGAACTAAACCGCATGTTAACATTGGTACAATCGGCCACGTAGATCATGGTAAGACAACTCTTACAGCAGCTATCACAGAAGTTCTTGCTAAGAGAGTTCCCTGCCCGGGCAACCAGTTCGTAGATTTCGCGAACATCGACAAGGCTCCGGAAGAGAGAGAGCGTGGTATCACGATCAATACAGCTCACGTAGAGTATGAGACAGAGAAGAGACATTATGCTCACGTTGACTGCCCAGGTCATGCTGACTATGTAAAGAACATGATCACAGGTGCTGCACAGATGGACGGCGCTATCCTCGTAGTTGCTGCAACTGACGGTGTTATGGCTCAGACAAAGGAGCACATCCTCCTTGCTCGTCAGGTAGGTGTACCGGCAATCGTTGTTTTCATGAACAAGTGCGATATGGTTGATGATGAAGAGCTTCTTGACCTCGTTGAGATGGAGATCACAGAGCAGCTTGAAGAGTATGGATTCGAGGGATCCCCGATCATCCGCGGCAGCGCTCTTAAGGCTCTTGAAGGCGATGAGGAAGCCGGCGATGCAGTTATGGAACTGCTCGACGCAGTTGATGAGTTCATTCCGGAACCGGAGCGTGAGACAGACAAGCCGTTCCTTATGCCGGTAGAAGACGTTTTCACAATCTCCGGACGTGGTACTGTTGCTACAGGTCGTGTTGAGAGAGGTACTCTTAAGCTTAACGACCCGGTTGAAATCCTCGGCGTTCGTGAAGGCAAGAAGACATCTGTTGCTACAGGTATCGAAATGTTCCACAAGCTGCTTGACTACGCAGAAGCAGGCGACAACATTGGTGTCCTTCTTCGTGGTATTGAGCGTACAGGTATCGAGCGTGGCCAGGTTGTTGCTAAGCCGGGCACAGTTACATGCCATACAAAGTTCACAGGTCAGGTCTACGTTCTGACAAAAGAAGAAGGTGGACGTCATACACCGTTCTTCAACAACTATCGTCCGCAGTTCTACTTCAGAACAACTGACGTTACTGGCGTTATCTCCCTTCCGGAAGGAACAGAGATGTGCATGCCGGGTGACCACGTTGATATGAACATCGAGCTGATCCACCCGATCGCTATGGAGCAGGGTCTTACATTCGCTATCCGCGAAGGTGGACGTACTGTTGGTTCAGGCCGTGTAACTTCTGTTGAGGAATAATGCGAAGGCATTGAGCCGTGCAATTAAGTAAAAAATTATCCCAGGGAGTGCTTGCACTCACCTGGGATATTTTTTACTTAATTATAGGGCGATAGCCCGCGGTTGACAGCCCGAAAGGGCTGTCAAAGGCTCAATGCCTGAGTGTATGAGCGACTGCCGTGACTTAAGAAACAGCTTTGCTGTTTCGAAGTGATTGCGAGGAATCATTGAAAAGTGATTGCGAAATCCTACTCATGGAACCATATATCAAGTGTACTGAGCAGCCTCTCCTTTTCCCCCGCTGACAATTTCACGATCCGCTCCTTAAGCGCATTATCCAAGGCCGTCTCCGCATAATCCGTCTCGACCTGTCCAACTAAATAATCGAGCGTGACACCGGTAAGCCGCGCATAAAACATGAGCATTCGAAGGGACATAGAGACACGATTGTTTTCTACGTTACTTATATATCCGGGGGTTACACCGAGCGCCTTGGCGACCTGGACTTGTGTCAGACCGTTCGCGATCCTGAGGGCCTGTATTTTTTTGCCTAAAGTTTTCTCATCCATAACTTACCTTCTCTTTATAATAAATCTTTCGACTATTTTTAGTAGTTGAGTCGAAGAACTTGAGTCAACAACCTTGAATACATATAGTATAACGTGACAGGTATATAAAATCCACAGAAAGTTCAGAAATATATAAAGAATAGTATTCTTTATTGTAAGTTATAGATCATGAATCCCAAATGTTGGACATTAATTATTTAAAATGAAATCATTGCGGGAATCATGAGAATTGCGAAAACGACCATCAACATAAGCATCATAGGGAACATAAGCTTCGTTCCTGCCTGTTCCCCAAGTATACGGGCCCGTTTTTTTCTTTCTTCGAAGGCTTCTCCGGCCTCTCTTTCCAGCTGATTGATCAGCTCTCCACTCCCTTTTCTCAGATTCTGTACAAGAAGCGTAGAAAATGTTCTG
>CAMNDN010000008.1:0-46085 GCA_946535445.1 uncultured Lachnospiraceae bacterium | reverse complement strand
AATACATTCGTCATTGATTCCTTAGTACACTGGGAAGCGGTAAAACTGCATCCCCTCGAGTTTAACGAAACAGATGACGAACCCTGATAAATATATTAATCTTAATAATTCCCTTCGTCATCTTTTCGTTAAACTCGCGTTTGTGGAAGAGATGAATCCATCTTACCCCTCCCTCACCCCCCTGTCAACCCTCCCCACCACACAAACCCACAAAATCCCTCACGAAAAAGAGGCCCGTTCCCGGACCCCCGTCAGCATCGTTCATTCTTATCAGGTGTAATACGGCAGCGACAGATATTTACCTGCCCGAATCTTTTCACTGTGCAATCCATTGATCCGCATAACCTCATCAATGTAATCCCACTTGTTTTTCCATCTGGGACCGCACTCACTTTCAGCAATCGTCCAAAGCGTGTCGCCCGCCTCGATCATATAGCTCTTGTAATATTTCTTGGAGAATCTGGATGTATTTTCTGCAACAGTTTCTGTTGCGGTAAATTTTATACAAACCAGAATGATGATCAATGTTACAATAATGGCCGCCATTGCCATGGCGATTCTCTTCTTTTTCTCCCTGCGAAGTCTTCTTGCCTTTGCTCTGATTCTTTTCTCTGATCTTGTCATCGTACTTACTCCCCTGTAATATAACAAACCTATGTTCAGAACTTCCGTTCGAATAGAATATATCACCCGAACGCGCGTTTGTCAATAAAATCGAACGTATTTTCCGAATATTCGTTTGATTTTTTTCGAACACTGTGTTACTATAAACTCAGATACTTAAAGGTTTTACACAGGAGGTAAATTTCCATGGCATATGGTAAAATAACCGCAAAACAGAAAGAAATTCTTGATTTTATCAAGAACGAAATACTGAATAAGGGCTATCCGCCTTCAGTTCGTGATATCTGTGAGGCTGTCAGACTTAAATCTACATCTTCCGTCCATGCTCATCTGGAAACTCTTGAGAAGAATGGTTATATCAGAAGAGATCCCACGAAGCCCCGTGCTATAGAAATCATTGATGATAACTTTAATCTCACAAGACGTGAGGTAGTGAATGTTCCGCTTCTGGGGACTGTTGCGGCCGGTCAGCCGCTCCTTGCTGTGGAAAATGTTGACAGCTATTTTCCTATTCCGGCTGAATATCTGCCGAACAGACAGACATTTATGCTTAAAGTCAAGGGAGACAGCATGATCAATGCCGGTATTTTGAATGGTGATGATGTGATTGTTGCTGAACAAAGTACTGCTGTTGACGGAGATATTGTGGTTGCCTTGATTGATGATTCCGCTACAGTCAAGACTTTCTACAGGGAGGATGGTTTTATAAGACTTCAGCCTGAGAACGATACGATGGATCCGATCATAGTAGAAGGAAATCTGAAAATACTGGGCAAAGTCATTGGTGTCATGAGATTTCTGAATTAGCAGGGAATCAAAAACTGCCGCAAAAGCGGCAGTTTTTTGTTTACAGCGATTAAGTTCTTCAGAGGGTTACCAGTAAATATCAATCGTGCAGAGTGCGTCATCATTCATCGGATAATAAGACATTGATTCCAGACCGTCCCATTGCATACGAAGCTGGAGAGCCTCATTGAGAAGTCCGTCATCGTAAATAGCGTAGACAGCTTCTGCGTATGAGTCGAAATCGGAAAATTTAAAATGAGCGGAAGTTTCCTCATTCTCTATTGCTTCAGTCAGTACATTGCGGATCTGTTCACGGTCGAAGTTCTCATGATAGTATCCGTTCAAATAATAATAATTATAGTCTCTGGATGTACATACCGGATAAGTGAAGGTCGGATCCGGAATATGTGTCGCCCGCTCCATATCTTCCGTCGTCAGGCACAGATAATTGTACATGATATCAGGCATTTTACCTTCCACATCAGAACCTCCGTAATTGGGATCACCCCATGTCACATCCACAAGGTAATTGGTCCCGTCAATATTCACGAGATTCCATGCATGTGTTTCGAGCGCTCCGTTATGTTCGACTGTTCCGGCGATATAAGCACTGAAGATCCCGACTTTTGAAAGCAGATACTGGAAAGAACGTGTATAGCCTGCGCACACGCTCTGACCGTAGAGAAATACACTCTGAATATTCTGGGCCTGCGGCGCGTTCAACATATAATCCGCCTTACGTACCACATAATCATAGGCGGTCTTTACTTTTTCATAGGATGTCGCATTTTCAGGAAGCTGGCTGAGATATTCCTGCGTAGCTGCGTCGATGATTCCCTGTACAGCATCAATTTCACTTGAGTCTATGTTGAATTCAAGCGTTATTTTCTTGGCACCCGGACCTTCATATCCATAAATTGATGCGTTGCCATCGATCCAGAAGAATTCCGGATGATCGCAGACCAGAGCGTTGAGCGCAGGCCCGCAGTCGCCGTCATCCTGGGCATAAATAAAAAATTCCGATTTTCGTTCGACAACGCCGGTGTAAATCTGTTCATAGACGTTCTGGCGGTCTTCCGACAGCTGGGAAAAATAGAAGCCGGACAGTCCCTGAGCCGGAATTTCCGTATCCGCATTTTCTTCCCCCGAATAGCCGTCATCGTGAACTTCTATGGATATATCGGGGTCTATATTAAACCCATCGAATCGGTCGGATTCACCGGAGGAAGTGTCATCACTGCTGCCTCCCAGTCCGATTCGATCGAGAAAAGCCTCGAACTCCAGTCGGAGAACTTCACGCCAGTCGGACAGAGAAAAAGATTCCTCAGATGAATTCGATCCGCATGCAGTGATCATAAATATCAAAGACATCGCAAGCAGCGATGTCCTGAGCTTTTTTAAATTATTTTTCATAATAATCAGTATTAATAAATGCAGTTTAAGCGGCCCTTAGAGGGTATCGGGGTCTATCTGCTTTCCGTCTTTCCATATTCTGTCTAAATCGTAGAATCCGCGTGCCTCTTCGTCAAATACATGTACGACGACCCCCTTGAAGTCGATCAGTGTCCAGTTGCCATTCTTATGGCCTTCCACATGATCGGGTTCGAAGCCGGCTTTATGTGCAGCTTCTTCTACTGCTTCGACCATGGCATCTGTCTGATTGACGTTGCGTCCTGTAGCGATGACGAAATAATCCGCAAGAGGAGAGATTTCATCGATCTCGATGACTTTAATATCTCTTCCAAGCTTGTCTTCCAGTGCATTTACGGCAATCGCGGCAAGTTTTCTGCTTTCCTCTTTTTCCATATAAGCCCATCCTTATAATATTTTTGTAAGTTGACAGTTACAAATCGGTTTTGGGGTTTCCGGGCATTTCCGTGTTCTGATACTTTCTGCAGTGTATCCTGTTATAGAAATTGTAGGCTTCTTCCGTCATGCTGTCAATCTTTGCATTCTTTGATTTCAGAAAATTTAATGTATCTCTCAGAATTATGTAACAGCATTCGTCCAGATCGAGAAATGCCATCCGACGGACTTCCGGAAGATTCGGAGCTTTGTCTCTTCTGGGTTCGATATAATCCGCGATAAAGATGATCTGGTCAAGACGGCTCATATCGGGCTTGCCGGTCGTGTGATTCCTGATGGCCTCGAGGACCTCTTCATCGTGAACATCGTATTTTGCCTCGGCAATGTAGGCGCCGAGCTTGGAATGAAGAAGGTACGGGCTCTGAAGCTCGATTTCGGTCATGGGAATATTATGCTTTTTACACAGCTTTATCTTCTTTTCATCCGGAATATTTTTGGCACTGTCATGCAGCAGACCTGCAAGCTCGGCCTTATAGAGATCCACACCGTGCGCCATGGCCATGGCTGTCGCTGTGTAACGAACCCCTTGTGTATGATAAAACCTGCCTTCGTCCAGATACTTTTTCAGACGCTTATTATATTTTTCGAGATCAGCTTTTGCCATGAGTTCCCCCTGTATAAACTCCGTAAGTACCGATATAATTGATGACTGTATCCGGGACATAATACTTTACCGTGTGCCCTTCAGCAATCCAATTACGGATCTGATGTGATGAACAGTCAATATTCTCTGTGTCAAGCTTCACGATGTCCGCATGATATTGCCTGCGTACATGTTCAATCGCATCGTCAAGCCTTTCATTGCTGGTGTGATTTCTGGTCGCCACGACCAGCGTGCAGGCATCGCAGATCCGCTGCGGATTCATCCATCCGTCGAAATCGAACAGGGAATCCGCACCGATTATGAAATAATACTGTGTGTCAGGGTGAGCTGCTTTCAGTCGCTCGAGAGTACGGAAGGTGTAGGAATACCCCTCCGCATTCATCTCGATATCCGTGACTTCAAAGTGTGTGTTCGTAGCGATCGCGAGCTTTACCATGTCCATCCTCTCCACATCGGAGGCCCTGCCCTCCCGGTTTCTCTTGTGGGGAGGGTTGCCGGACGGCATGAATACGACTTTATCCAGTTCGAGCTGAAGATAGGCATTTTCTGCCAGAATCAAATGCCCGATATGAATCGGATCAAAAGTTCCGCCCATGATACCGATTTTTCTCATCTTTATACCTTCTTGGAAGCTTTCGGAAGTTCAATTTTACGGTTCTTGTCTTTTCCGGGTCTGTAGAGGACGATCTTTCTGCCGATGACCTGTACGACCTGGGAATGCGTGCGCTCCGCGACGATTTCCGCAAGTTCTTTCGGGTCATCGTCACAATTCTTCTGTACGCCTATTTTAATCAGTTCTCTGGCAGCCAGAGCCTCCTCGACATTTTGTGTATTTTCGGGAGTGAGTGAGGATTTGCCAAGATAAATGATCGGCTCCTGGGTCATTGCCAGTCCCTTCAGATATGCTCTCTGCTTACTCGTCAGATTCATTTACTGCCTCCGTGTTCTCTGTATAATAATCAAATTCATGACCGTACATGCGGACGGTATCGCCTTCCCCTATGCCGTAACGCTCAAGATTTTCATTGATACCGGTCTTGCGCATCCAGTTCTGGAAATAGGTGAAGCCCTTCTCGGACTCCAGATTGGTATAGCTGAGCATCTTATCGATCTTCGGACCCTCGACAATATAAATGTTCCGTCCCTTCTGATCTGTTGTGACAGCGATCGTATAGGGAAGGTCATCCGTGACGAGCATATCCTCCGGGAAGAATTCCTGTTCATAGAATACTACTTCCGGTGCCACCGTATCAAGCAGATCAAGAACTGCATAGAGCAGCTCCTTGACTCCCTGTCCCGTAACAGCGGAAATCGGATAGACTTTGTAACCTTCTTTTTCAAATGCAGCCCGGACTCTCTCGACCGGATCCTCTTCCATTCCGTATGTTACGTCGATCTTGTTCGCTGCGATGACGATCGGTTTTTTCATGATAGCGGGATTGTACTGTTCCAGCTCTCTGTGAATTGCGCGGATATCGTCCACCGGGTCTCTTCCGTCAAATGACGCGCAGTCCACAATATGGATGATGACTCTGGTCCTCTCAATATGCCTCAGGAACTCATGACCGAGTCCGACACCTTCAGAGGCGCCCTCAATGAGACCGGGCATGTCGGCTATGACAAATCCTCTTCCGTCCCCGAAATCCACGACGCCGAGATTAGGCTGGATCGTAGTGAACGGGTAAGAAGCGATCTTCGGTTTTGCGTTCGTTACGCGGGAAAGGAAAGTTGACTTTCCCGCGTTCGGAAATCCGACAAGACCGACATCCGCAACAAGCTTCAGTTCCATGACGATATCCAGATCCAGAGCAGGTTTTCCGGGCTCCGCATACTGAGGCGCCTGATTCGTGGGTGTGGCAAAATTCATATTGCCCTTACCGCCTCTGCCGCCTCTTAAAATTGTTTTTCTCATATTTTCGCCGGACATATCCGCGATGATCTCACCGGAATGTTCCTCACGAAGAATTGTTCCCTCCGGTACTTTCAGAACAAGGTCAGCACCGTTCGCTCCGTGGCAGCGCTTCTGACCGCCTTCTTCTCCGTTACCGGCCTTGAACATATACCGATGTTTGTATATAAAAAGAGTATTCATACTCTTGTCGACTTCAAATATTATATCTCCGCCTTTTCCGCCGTCTCCGCCATCCGGACCGCCTGCCGGTACGTATTTTTCCCGACGAAAACTGACGTGGCCGTCTCCGCCCTTACCTGAGCGTATATGAATTCTTGCCCGATCTGCAAACATGCGATTTTCCTTTCCTGTAAGTTTTAAAAAAGGCTTCAAATCCTTTCGGATTCGAAGCCCTGGACATTTTTATTCTTCCACTGCCTCAGCAACGAGCTCGATCGAGCACTGCTTGCGGTTCTTGCCGAGTCTGGTAAAACGGACAATGCCGTCAGCCTTGGCATAAAGAGTGTCATCACCGCCGCGACCGACATTTGCACCCGGATGAATATGAGTGCCGCGCTGTCTGTAAAGAATATTACCGGCCTTAACGAACTGGCCGTCCGCTCTCTTCGCGCCTAATCTTTTGGCTTCGGAATCGCGTCCGTTCTTTGTGGAACCGACACCTTTCTTATGAGCGAAGAGCTGAAGATTCATATTCAGCATGTCTACACCTCCGAGAATATTACCTTTACATAAGGTTCATCGTAATTAGCTTCAATCTGTTGGAGACCCAGGATCATTGATTTCATAAGAAGTCGTCCGTCCCCACTGAGTCCGTTCGGAAATCTGCAGGACAGGAATCCGTCTTTCTCGTAATCTTCGACCGTGTCTCCGGTCAGGGTCTCAATGGAGTTCGCAGTGTTCACTGCGAGGACCGATACAGCGGCACAGATGATATCATATCCGCTCTCGGCGTATCCGGCATGTCCGGATATCTGAAACCCTTCAAAATCATCGGATCTTTTAAAGATCTTGACTGTAATCATAATTAAGCGTTGATCTTTTCGATCTTAACAGCTGAGTAAGCCTGTCTGTGACCGTTCTTCTTGTGATAACCTGACTTCGGCTTGTAATGATATACGATGACTTTCTTGGAACGGCCGTTGGAAATGACCTTGCCTGTAACCGTAGCACCCTTTACATCTTCACCGACTTTAAGGCTCTCATCCTTAACTGCAAGTACATCCTCGAATGTAACTTCGCCGTTAACGTCGATACCGAGTTTCTCAACACGGATCACATCACCTTCGGAAACCTTGTACTGCTTTCCGCCAGTTGCGATAACTGCATACATGAAGCACACCTCCTTCATCTAAAACTCGCCAGATCCGGCGCCGGAATCTGATTGCTCCGAACTTACAGCCCCTCTGTGCGGCATACTCAAGAATATTATCACGATTTATTTCGTTTGTAAACCAAAATAATAAACTTTAGGAAAATTTTTGTTCAGGGTTTTATCTTAGAGATCCCGACTCTTCGAGAAGATATCAGGATCCAAGGATTTCCTCGAGCGGTTTTTCCTTCTTTTCCCGTACCATCTCCAGAATACCGAGTTTCGTGAGGTCCATGACTTCGGTCCGCCTGTGCTCTTTTCTGGAAAGCTTCTTCATGACGTTGACCAGCTCTGACTGCCGATCCTCGCTCTCAAGACTGATGAAATCGATCAGGATCATTCCGGAGAGTTCTCTGAGGCGGAGCTGCCTGAGAACTTCCTCTCCCGCTTCGAGGTTGATTTTTCGATAGGTCTCTTCCGGATTTTTTCCTTTGCCGCAACGACCGGAGTTCACATCGATGATGACAAATGCCTCTGCCCTCTCAATGACCAGATAGGCCCCGCTCTTGAGCCAGACGACTTTCTGGAGCAGTTTATCAAGATCATGATTGAGATTATAGAGCTGGGACAGCGTCAGGGAGCCCGAAGAGTCCGGACGATAATCGACACCGGGCATCTTCTGCCCGAGTTCCTCTGCTATAGCCGGAATGTTGGTGATGATCCTGTCCGGCTTTTCATATAAATCACGAAGCATCGTCATGTAAAAGGACGGAGGGGCGTAGAGGCAGGTGCCGGCTTTTGCTGTTTCTGCCTGACGGAAAACGTCTTCCAGCTTTGACCTCAGTTCCGTGATCTCGCTGATAACGGATTTTTTGTCGGCAGTGGCTGCGTTTGTCCGAAGAAGTATATGGCAATTGGGATATTCATGCGGATTGACCCATTTTTTGAGCACCGCTCTCTCCTCCTCCGGGACTTTTCTGGAGATGGACAGAGAGGTCTTTCCGTTTGAAAGAACACTGTATCTTCCTGCAATCTCTAATACGGTGGAACAGACGGCTTCCTTAACACCGGAGGCATCCTTTGTGACCATGACGAGCATATGTCCGGGATTACCGCCGGTCGAAAGGAATTGCCTGTAGTTCGGAAGAAAGCATTTGAAGTCCTTCGAGATCCTGATGAAGGCTCCTCCGATATTTTTCACTGTGGATTCCACATATCCGACATAAATCTTTCCGACCTGAGATCCCTGTCTGCGGGGACGCACGGTCAGTTCCGTGAGGACACGTTCCTTGTAGCAGGCTGCGGCAAGGTACTGTTTTCCGTCTCTCTCAATATCTGTCACTATAAAATCATTCATCAGGCTTATTTTCCTTTAAAAGCAGATTCCGTCGTCAAGAAGCGTTTTTCCGCCTTTCATATACATCTCCCGGCGCAGAACGCGGCAGGCGAACGGATCATATTTAAGTCCGGCATGATCCATGAGGGCCATGGCGACGGTCTCCGGTTTCAGGTTGGCTGCGCTGCCTGCACTGACCCTGAGGTCGATCGCTGCGGGATATCCTTCTTCGCGAATACGAAGAGAGGCAGCTGCGGCCAGGCAGCTCTGTTCATCCGCTGTCTCCCCGTTCCCGTATGGTCCGAGCCGGGAAGGATCGTTAATAAAAAGCGAATTGTCCACATTGACAACGGAAGCGGCGTAGATCAGCGGACGAATATCCACATCACTTTCGGTCTTCTTGGAGACTTTGTGGACAACGATCTCTCTGCGCATCAGAAATTCATCAAGGAGTGTCGACAGATCCCTGCCGTCAAATGCATCCTCCTCAAAAAAGATAGTATAATCCGCTGCCGCAACGAGTGCCATCGCCTTATTATTGTTCTCTTCCACTCGCCGGATCCCGAGAAAACGAACTCCTTCCGGTGCCTGCTCATTCAGCTGAGACAGGATCCAGTCAGAAGACGGGACGTCGGGAAGCTCATCATTCTCAAGCCCTATGCTGTTGAGTCTGGCGAGGTCCGTAACGCTCATTTCGAACGGATCCCGGTAGGCAAGCTCCAGATCAAAATATTCTCCTGTGCTCTCAAGACCGACTCCGAGAGGAGAGGCGAAAGAGAGAATGTGATGCGGACTGAAGCCTTTTGTGTAGGCGGCCTCGATGGACGTTCTGCGAATTATTTTCTGTACAGCCCGCATGAAATCGAGATGACCGACATACCTAAGAGAACCCAGTTTGGAGAATTTTATTCTTACCTTCATGAAGCGCCCCCAATCTCAGAATCTGTATCAGCCGTAAGGTCTTCCTTTCTCCTGTCTTCAAAACATACGCCGCCACCGAAAGATCTGGCTCCGCAGCCTGAACATTTCTGACGGCAGTTCGGTGTCACTTTTTCCGCTCTGGCCAGTTCCCACTCACGGATCATGAATTTTTTTGATACTCCGATATCAATGAAATCCCAGGGTAGGATTTCCGAAGTATCCCTCTCCCGAAGATTGTAAAAGTCGATGTCGATCCCTGTCGCTTCAAAGGCATCATACCACCTGTTCATATCAAAGAAGTCCGTCCATGCGTCATACATGGATCCGTGCTCATAGGCATATACGATCGTGTCGCAGAGTTTCCTGTCACCGCGGGCAAATACGCCTTCAAGGACCGTTCCGTCCGCGTCATGCCAGTTGTAGTGAATGCTGCGCTGATTCTTCATGGAGCGGATCTCGGATTTGACGGTCCTGGCAAATCCTATATAGTCTTCCGCACGGAACATGGGGGCCCACTGGAAAGGTGTGAAAGGTTTCGGCACAAAGAAAGATGTACTGACGGTTATCTCGCATTTGCCATTCCTCTTATCTTTCGGGATCTCATAGTAATTGTCGGCAACTGCCTGAGCAAGGTGAGCGATCCCCTTTCGGTCCTCTTCGCGCTCTGTCGGCAGACCAAGCATGAAATACAGCTTGACCTTGTTCCATCCGCCCTTGAAAGCCATGCCGGAGCCGTTCATGATATCCTCCTCCGTGAGGCCTTTATTAATGACATCTCTCAGGCGCTGTGTGCCTGCTTCCGGAGCGAAGGTAAGGGAACTCTTCCTTACATCCTGCAGCCTGCTCATAACATCGAGTGAGAAATTGTCGATACGCAGGGAAGGAAGCGTAATATTGACAGATTTCGTGCGAAAATTGGTAATCAGATAGTCGAGAAGTTCGGGCAGCTCTGTATAATCACTGGAACTTAACGAGCTCAGGGAGATTTCTTCATGGCCGGACCCCGTGATCAGAACATCCGCCTCTTTTTTCAGCTGCGCGACACTCTTCTGCCGCAGGGGACGGTATAACATGCCGGCCTGGCAGAAACGGCAGCCACGTATGCATCCGCGCATGACTTCCAGCGTGACGCGGTCCTGAGTCGCCTTGAGATAGGGGATGACCGGTCTTTCCGGATAGGGTGCATTTGTGAAATCCATACAGGTCTGCTTCTTCACTGTGGCCGGTACGTCGTCATATAACGGTGAGAAAGATCTGATCGTGCCGTCCTCTTTATACTCCACCTGATAGAGGGAAGGCACATAGATACCGGGCAGTGATGCCGCTTTTCGAAGGAACGCCGCCTTTCCCGATCCGGATTCTTTCATATCCCTGTAAAGATCTATCAGCAGATCCAGAGATACTTCCGAATCACCGATATAAAAAAGATCGAAGAAATCGGCAAGAGGTTCCGGATTGTAAGTACAGGGGCCGCCTCCGATGATCAAAGGATAGGACTCATCTCTGTCACAGGACTTAAAGGGAATTTGTGCAAGATCCAGGACCTGCAGGATGTTGGTGTAACAGAGTTCGTATTGAAGTGTAAATCCGAGAAAGTCGAAATCCCGGAGAGGCTGCTGGGACTCCAGTGCGAACAGAGGAATCTTCTTCTCTTTCATGATCTTGTGAAGATCCTCCCACGGTGAATAGACGCGCTCACACCAGGTGTCCGCGCGTCTGTTAAGCTGATCATATATGATCTGTATTCCTAGATGTGACATTCCGATTTCATAAACATCCGGAAAACACATACAATATCTTACTTTTACCTTATCCGGGTCTTTGTATACGGAATTCATTTCTCCTCCCGTATACCGTGCAGGTTTTACCACCGACCGGAGGATTCGGTCTTCCAGAAAGAGTCTTCTCATAGACACTCCTTATCTCCTTGCCAGCTCAGAAGTAATATCATCCCATGTGACGCCCCGTTCAGCCATGAGCACCATAAGATGGTACATATAATCCGAAATCTCATATTTGATTTCTTCGGGATCGGGATTTTTGGCGGCGATAATGATCTCGGTATTCTCCTCTCCCACTTTTTTCAGGATCTTGTCAATTCCTTTATCGAACAAATAGTTCGTGTAGGAACCTTCCTTCGGATGTTCCTTTCTGTCCATAATGACATCGTACACATTCTGGAAGACGTGGAGCGGATTTGTGTCATCATACTGGGTCGTCACCAACGGCGTATAAAAGCAGCTGCGGTTCCCGGTATGGCAGGCAGCACCGATCTGAGAAACTTTAGCCAGCATGGTATCCTTGTCGCAGTCGATCGAAATGGATTTTACATACTGAAAATGACCTGATGTCTCACCTTTGGTCCAGAGACTCTGTCTGCTTCTGGAAAAATATGTCATCCTTCCTGTCTCCAGGGTCTTGCGGAAGCTTTCCTCATTCATCCAGGCCATCATCAGCACCTGACCGTTGCGGTAGTCCTGGACGATGCAGGGGACCAGCCCCTGTTCGTTCTTCGTAAAGGATTCCCATGGAAGCGTACTTACAAGAATGTTTACCGGGATCCCGGAATTGGCAGCAGCCGTTTTAAGCTCACTGATATTCATATCAATACCGCTGACGCAGGAGCCGCTGATACTGCTTATGCTGTCCTTGGAAAGGAGTTTCAGAACTCGGTTCCTGTCACCGTGATTCGTATGAAGGATAATCGGGAGATTTGAAACTGCATGTATTTCATCCTCGATATTATCAAGAAGCAGAAGCATGGAAGCATATTCCTCTATAAGATCTCTGGAAGGGAGATACTCATTCATGGAAGAAATACAGACCGCAATTTTTTCCCTGCCGAATCGCTTCGATACCTCTTCCAGCATTTCGATGTTGGAAGCCTTCTCCGCATTCAGTACGACCGCGCTGCAGCCCGCGTAGATCAGTTTTTTGACGTCTTCCACGCGCTTTACGTTGCCGGCGGCATATACGGGGACCTGTGATGATTTGCAGATATTTTTTATGCACGCAATGGAGCGGTCATGTTCCGTGTCGCTGCTGGAAAAGTCAAATACAAGGAGGCGGTCGGCACCATGATCACTGTAGAACAGAGAGAGCTCCGAGAGATTTCCGGATCCGAACAGATTTTTCTGTCCGAAACCTGTGACGGCTTTTCCTTTGTAGATATAAAGACACGGGATAAAATACTTTGTCATGATGTTATCCTTTCTCTTCATTCAAATCTCACATGAATAGAGTTGGCATGAGCGGTGAGCCCTTCTGCCTTTGCAAAGGTCTCGATATCTTCATGCAGATTCTCCAGAGCTTCCCTGGAAGTATAGATGATACTGGTCTTTTTAATAAAGTCATCAACGGAGAGAGCGGAGAAGAATTTAGCCGTTCCGTTGGTGGGAAGGACATGATTCGGCCCTGCAAAGTAGTCGCCGAACGGCTCTGATGAATGATCGCCGATGAAAATAGCTCCTGCATTTTTTATTTTCGTCATCAGAAGGAAGGGTTCACGGGTCACCAGTTCAAGATGCTCCGACGCAATTTCGTTGACGGCACGGATCGCCTCTTCCATGGTATCCGCAACAAGAATGCGGCCGAAATTGTCCAGCGATTTCTGAATTATTTCCCTGCGTTCCAGTCCCGCGACAAATGCATCGACTTCCCTGCTCACTTTCTCTGCCAGTTCGCTTGATGTCGTTACAAGGATGGCGGAGGCCAGTTCGTCGTGTTCAGCCTGAGACAGAAGATCTGCCGCAACATAGCGCGCATTTGCTGTCTCGTCGGCCAGGACTGTTATTTCGGAAGGACCTGCGACAGAATCGATGGAAACATGGCCGTAGACAGCCTTTTTTGCCAGAGCGACATATATATTTCCCGGTCCGGTAATCTTGTCCACTTTCGGGAGGCTCTTCGTTCCGTATGCCATAGCTGCGATTGCCTGAGCACCGCCGACTTTGTAAATCGTGCCGACGCCTGCCTCTTTGGCGGCGACCAGCGTCGTTGATGTTATTTTTCCGTCTTTTCCCGGAGGCGTGCACATCACGATATCCGGTACGCCGGCCACCTGAGCGGGTATCACGTTCATGAGGACCGAGGACGGATAGGCTGCCTTGCCTCCCGGGACATAGACGCCGACTCTCTGAAGAGGTGTCACGCGCTGCCCGAGTACCATACCTTCTTCCGTTGTGAACCAGCTCTTCTGCTTCTCTTTTTCGTGGAAAGAGCGGATCCTGTCTATTGCTCTTCGGATGACCCCGATCAGTTCCGGATCGACATGGTCGTATGCCCAACGCTCTTCCTCAGGAGTGACAATGAAATCTGAGGAATCGAGATCGGCCCCATCGAACTTTTTTGTATATTCAAAGACTGCCTCATCTCCTCTGGTCCGAACGTTTTTCAGAATTTCCGCGACAGCTGCCTCCTGCTGCGGGTAACTGTCCGGACTTCTTTTTAACATATTTGTAAGAATGGTCCCAAAAGAATCATCATTAAGCTTTAATATCTGCATTCTTCATGATCTCCTCATCTCAATTATTGACGCCGGATGAATCTGTCTCAAGTTCTTATCTCATAATTGAAAAATCAGATTCCTTTGGCGATTTCCTCTTTAAGTCTCCTGATCAGGGAAGCTATTCTTTCGTTCTCCATCTTCATGCTGACCTGATTTACGACCATGCGGGCAGACAGCGGGCATACTTCCTCGAGAACTTCCAGTCCGTTCTCTCTCAAAGTGGAACCGGTCTCTACAATGTCAACTATTACTTCAGAAAGACCAACGATCGGCGCAAGTTCGATGGAGCCGTTCATCTTGATGATCTCCACCGTCTGATGCTTTCGTCCAAGGAAATAATTTTTAGCTATATTCGGATATTTTGTTGCGACGCGGATCATATCGCCGTTTTCAAGATATTTTCTGGCTGATGACGGTCCACAGACGCACATTCTGCACTTGCCGTATCCAAGGTCCAGAACTTCATAGAGTTTTTTGTTCTCCTCTATGATCGTATCACGACCGACAATACCGATGTCAGCGGCACCATAATAGACATAAGTCGGAACATCCGGTCCTTTAGCCAGGAAAAAACGAAGTCCCAGTTCTTCATTTGTAAAAATCAGTTTTCTTGTATTTTTATCGAGCGCGCCGGATGAATCGACACCGATCCGCTCAAAAAGTTCCAGGGTTTTATTGGCAAGCCTGCCTTTGGTCAGGGCTATGGTAAGATATCTCATACTTTTTCCCCCTTTCCGGCTATCCATGCATCAGCCCCGTATGGGATCAACTGCCTCTCGAGACAGTTGGTAAGCTGATCGAGATAGAGACCTACTCCGACAGCGGGCCGGTCTGTTCCGAAATGGCCGAGCAGATTATCGTATCTGCCGCCTCTGGCAATAGGTTCTCCGGTTCCGTATGTGAATGCCGAGAAAATAATTCCTGTATAGTAATTATATCTGGAAAGGGTTCCGAAATCGAAGGAGATGTAACGGTCAAGTTTTCTTTCTGCCAGAAGCTCCTGGATGTCTCTCAGGCGCTTTATTGCCTGCTTCTCCTCATCGGCAACTGCATATTTTTCCGCCGTTCTGAGAATTTCTGCTCCGCCGAAGAGCTGAGGAAGTTCCTCCAGGGCTTCACGGATATCGGAGGAAACACTGGCTTCTTCAAGGACTTCACTTACACCGAAGAAATTTTTACTGGAGATGAGCTGCCGGATTGATTCCACATAGTCTTCGTCAAGACCGGATCGATCAGCAATAGACTTGAAGAAATTGACTTCCCCGATGCTCACCTGGAACTCTTTAAGACCTGAAGCCAGCAGCAGATCACATGTTACCGCAATTACTTCCGCATCTGCTTCGGCACTCCCGTCTCCGATGAGCTCAATCCCCATCTGCGTTGATTCTTTGAGCTTTCCCTGATACTCACGTGAATTTACGAAAGTACTTCCTGAGTAGCAGAGCCTTGCAGGGAACGACTCATCAGGAAAATGCATGGAAACAGCCCTGGCAACGGAAGGTGTAAAGTCAGGACGTAAGACCAGTGTATTCCCATCTCTGTCAAAGAACTTATAAAGTTCGTTGGAAGGAGTTGTTCCGATATCTTTTGAAAAAACTTCAAAATATTCAAGCGTCGGTGTCTCAATATCGCTGTAGCCGTAGCGCTCGAAAACACCATCCAGCCGGTTCATGAGTATTTTCTTATTCTTCTTGTTTCTCCCGTACAGATCTCTGACTCCGTCGGGTGTGTGTATTACTCTGTTATTCATAGGTTTCTCCTTTATGAGGTATCCCTGCTGCCATAAAAAAGAGGATTCAGGGATCATCTCTGTCATCCAGATCCATCTGCAGACCTTCAAGAATCGGAATCATATTTTTCTTTTCTGACAAAAAATAAGAAGGATCCAACTCGGACAGCCGGAAGCTTTTTCTCCCGCCTTCCTCTCTGCGCGTCCAGAACTTCATCATTTCTCTGTAACGCAGATAGTAGTATTCCTGACGGGCAGTAAAATAAAGAATGAAAAAAGCTACACCGCCCTGTTTTTCGAAGTCCTGCATAAATGCTGCCTGATGAGCATGAATATTCTGAAGAGGAAATGTATCCGATGCGCACTCTTTCGCATCGAAACAGATCGGGATACCCTGAACGACGCCCATATAATCAACTGTACTTTTCTGATCAAAGTAGGCCAGAGTGATGTGTCTGGTCGTCTGATCGATTTCGATCGGTGTGATCGGAGTAGGAATCTTCTGAATGACTGCCAGGTTCGAGACCCGCAGATGCTCGATTGAATAATTAATCATCTCTTCGAGAACAGAACCGCGAAGTCCCCTCGAATTCCAGGTACCCATTACTCCACCTTTCCGAACTCTGTAATCGGCCAGTAGCGGACCACGGCCTTGCCGAGAATCTTATCCTTCCGAACATAGGTATTGGTCCAGTATCTTGAATCATGACTGTTCTGACGGTTATCTCCCATCATGAAATAGCAGTTTTCCGGTACCGTATAAGGCCCGAAATTACCTGTAGGTGTTTCACGGCAGAAGCTGTCATCGAGCGGTTCGGCGGATCCGTTAATATAAACTTTTCCGTCGACGATGCTGACGGTCTCTCCCGGAAGACCGATCACTCGTTTTATGAACAAAGTCTTCTCGTCATCAGGATACCTGAAGATTACAATGTCGAATCTTTCGGGATCGGATGATTTATAAGCCAGACGGTTTCCGAAAATACGGTCATTGACCATGATCGTATTTTCCATGGAAGAGGAGGGAATCCTTGCGTTGATTATAATGAATGAATTAAGGAAAAGAACGAACCCGACAACGATGACGATCATGATGACGTAGGACATTATTTCCTTATTAAGATCAAATTCTTCTGTCTGTTTTTCCTTTTTGCTCAAGTAAAACTCCTTTCCGTCAGATCTTCACAATTTCTGAAGATCTCGGACTTATAAGATCATTTTACGGTGCCGGGGGATCCTGCATCAGTATATGGAACGATTCGGGAAGATCTGCCTTAAAAGTTCTGCCGGAAAGATAGGAAAAGTCCTCTGAAAGTTCCGGAAATGTAATGCTCTCTGCATGCAGCATTTGATAACGAATACCGTACTGATCCTGGATTTTTTTGTTCAGTACCGGATCACCGTATTTCGGATCTCCCAGAATACTGCAGCCCAGATAAGCAAGGTGAGCCCTTATCTGGTGCGGTCTTCCGGTTATAAGATCTGCTTCCGCAAGCTTATATTTACCACATTCAGCGCGAAGCTTAAAAGACGTGATGATCTGCCGGCTGCCTGGAAGCTCGTCCGGACTGATCGAAACAAGGTTGCTCTTCTCATCTTTTCGAAGCCAGGCTTTATAGCAGCCTTCTGCAAGTTCCCCGGAAATCATACAGACATAAATCTTTTTCAGAGTCCTGTCATGTACAGTACCTGAAAGGAATTGCAGACCCTTAAGGGAAATGCCGCACAGAACAATTCCTCCTGTGTTCCGGTCCAGTCTGTTGACCGGTCCGGGGTGGAATGTGGTGAGGTCTTCGACCTTGTATCTTCCCGATTCGAGAAGATAATTCTGCAGCATCCAGACGACACTCACCGCATCGGAACTGTCCGGCTGAGACAGGATGCCCTGGGGTTTGTTCCAGAAAAGAAGGTCTTCATCTTCGTAGATGATCCTTCGGGCAAATTCCCGGGCTTTTTTCTTTCTGTAAGCCGAGTCATTCATATCGGTCTCCTCATGAAGAGAAGAGTTATCGCTCTGCCCGCAGAATTTTTGGAATGTTTCGTCCGAGAGAAAAAGTTTGATCTCGTCTCCTTCTTTCAGTTTTTCCGAACCGGTTGCTTTTTTACCGTTCAAGGTTATATTTTTCTTGCGGAGCATTTTATAAAGAAAACTCTTTGGCGCTTCGCGAAGAAGCTTTCCGAGATATTTGTCGAACCTCTGCCCCGCTTCATTTTTTCCCGCAACAAATGATTTCATAGAGATATTTCCGTAAGGATCGTCCAGATTACTTCTTCCCGTGTATAATCCGGATATCTTGAGTCAGGCTTAAAGGCGATCCCTTCTCTGAGGGATTCCGCATGATCGTTCATGCTGTCCATTCTCTCTGTGAATTTTTTCATGTCCCTCATCAGGTTGACATTGACCGAATAACCGGCAGAACGAAGTGTTTTCTGTATATAATCCTGGGTGAAAGAAACATTCGCTTTCGGATCTGATACAAAACCGACTATATTGTTGCCGCAGATCGCGGCGGCATCTACGTAAGTACTTGCCTTTTCATGTGTCACGAATAACTCGTAAGCCATCAGAAGAGACCCTGTATGCGTCGAGATTTCTCTGTATTCATCTTCCGGAAGTGAACTGTGAAGAAAAACCATTATG
The DNA here is from genome assembly GCA_946535445.1 of uncultured Lachnospiraceae bacterium. Taxonomy (GTDB): domain Bacteria; phylum Bacillota; class Clostridia; order Lachnospirales; family Lachnospiraceae; genus Chordicoccus. The sequence goes on along the minus strand of CAMNDN010000008.1, from coordinate 27,850 downwards.
GTCCCGACCAGCGCCATTGCACATGGTATGAGGGAGACGCAGGCGACGACCGTGAGAAGATTTTCGACGGATCCGTTCAGTACGATTCCGGTAATAATTAGCGCACAGGGAATGATTAAAAGAAGCAGAAAAACAAGAAGTCTCCTTTTGCGCTCACTTTTAAAATATCCGTATTCTCCTTTGCCGATTCTTTTCATATCTGTAAACTCCTTAAGAGGGTATTCTATCATATAATCTATTATCATGCACGGATTTTTGTCCGCATTTGAATCTCCATGCGCCTGCGCAAGATTAATCAGAGCATCCGCCATCCCGGATTGCGCTTATTCTTTAAAAGACCCCGGTTCTCGGAGCCGAAACCGACCGGGAAGCCGTCAGCCAGGATCAGGATATCTTCCATGTACAGCATGGAAAGTTCAGAGTCCTTACCGGTCCCGGCCTTTTTTCTGCGATTATCCTTATACAATTTCTTCCGCCCTTTCCCTGCTTTCGCGCTTCTTATGTCTTCTGACGGCCCTGAGCAAGGGAGCAGAGCATACTTATCTGCCGATACATCGAACAGGCTGCGGATGGGCAGATCCCTTGAAGTGATCTCACCTTCATAAATACTTATACTTTCTCCCCGCAGGTATCGAATAAGCCTGTCATCCTGCGCGGAAAGGTTAAGGGTTCGCGGCCATTCATCCGCTGAGAGTGCCTGGGCAAGAGCCTGTGTCGGATTCAAACGGCCTGATTTGAACGAACCGACATGAAGTCCCGTCATAAGATATCTTATTCCGCGAACGGGCATATGGCCGTAAGGCAGGAGATACAGCTGATTATTCACCGGATATATCTTCCGCCCGGTTCTTTCGGTGCGGTCCTTTTGAATATCCGATGTGCACCGTTTTTTCAGAAGACAGACAAATTGTCCTTCGCCTCTCATCCTGTGAGGCATGATGCGGATACAGCAATTCTCCAGTCCCGGGACACGGCTCTTAAGGAACCCTGGATGATCCGGAAGGACACCCGGCTCAAGATCTTCATTTTCCCTGAGAAGACTCAGAATACGGTCCTCATTCTCCGTCTCAGAGAATGTGCAGGTCGAGTAAAGCAGCATTCCTCCCGGTCGCAGCATCAAAACGGCAGATCTCAGAATGTCCGATTGGATCGGCGCATAATAATCAGGTCCCCTCTTCTCCCATTCGGAGATCATATCCGGTTTTCTTCTGAACATTCCCTCTCCTGAGCACGGACCGTCCACCAGTATTTTATCGAAGAAATGCGGGAATATTGCTGCGAGCTTTCCCGGATCTTCGGCTGTGATATAAGCATTTGAGGCACCGGCCATCTCAAGATTTTTTCTGAGGGCCTGTGCACGGCTGACGGAAATGTCATTGGCATACAGTATTCCGGTCCCTCTCAGCTTACTCAGAAGTTCCGTTGATTTCCCTCCGGGAGCTGCACACAGATCGAGGATATAGTCACCCGGCTCGACCGGCATGAGCTCAGCCGGTGTCATCGCGGAGGGTTCCTGTATATAATAGAGGCCTGCCTGATAATATGGATGCATGGAAAAGACGGAGGTATCCCTGATGTGAAACCCGTTGTGAATCCAGTCGATTGCCTCGAGGGTATTCGCTCCCGGATCGTTTTTGCAGTTGACCGTCCACATCTTTCTGAAAGATTCAAGGTTCGTCTTCAGTTCATTGATGCGGATCCCATGCTCCGGAAACGCAAGAAAACTATCCTGCCATGCAGGATAGTCTTCACCTAAAAAATCTTTCATTGTCCGGACGTATTTTTCAGGAAGGTTCAATGTGCTTTCCCTCTCATCGATAAAAATTCAAGTATGTGTCCTGTGACCGAATTACTATACTGACTGCGCTCTGTAACCTTCCGCGAAAATATCGAGCTGGCGCTGGAAGCGCTTTAACTCTTCGATATCATTGGACATGAAGATCCTGTAGAACTCGTTCTGGATTTTCAGGACTTCTCTCTCGCTGGCGACATGATACAGGTTCTCAATGCAGGTCAATATGTCTTTTACGATGCCTGTCTGGATCTGTGAATCGATCTGTGCGTCAATGATCTCGCTTCGCACCTGAGACATTTCGTTGTCAAGAACAAAAATCGCATCCGAAATACGCTCCAGCTGACCGGAAACGTGCTCAGGAATCCTTCCCTTGTATTTATACTGCAGGGAGTGCTCTGTTGTGGCCCAGAAGTTCATCGCCATTGTCCTGATCTGAATTTCCACATGAATTCTTTTCGGTCCTCTGATCGTCTCCACGACGTAGGATACGATCAGGTGATAGCTGCGGTATCCGCTCGCTTTTTTATTTTCGAGATAATTCTTCTGTTGGAGCACCTCCATATCGGAGCGCATCCTGATCAGGGTCGCGACCTTATCAATATCCTCAACGAACTGACAGATGATACGTATACCGGCTATATCTTCGATCATATCCTCGAGATGGTCGAAGGATATGTTTTTTCTTTTCATTTTCTCAAGAATACTTGAGACTGTTTTTACGCGTCCCCTTACACTTTCTATCGGAGAATACAGGCTGTATTTCGAATACTCTTCTTTCATGCTGTTGAACTTTACAAGGAGTTCCGATACAGCCTGTTCGTAGGGGTGGAGCATCTCTCTCCAGAGTTGAATTTCCATAATGGTCCCTTCGTTTTGGCGGCGTGGATAAGCCTTTTATTTCAGAGCGGCAAGAACCGAAAGAAGGTAATTCCAGGTCCTGGCTGTGGAAGAAATAGAAAGCTTCTCATCCGGTGTGTGGATAGCGATCATGTCAGGACCGATCGATACTGCATCCAGTCCTTCGATCTTGTCACAGAAAATACCGCATTCCAGGCCGCCATGTGTGACACTGATTTCCGGTTTCTTTCCGTTCATCTCCTCGTAGACATCGGACATGATCTTCTGAAGCGGAGATGCTTCATTGTATTCCCATGCCGGGAAAGATGCTGATGTCTGTGTGGATCCCCCAAGGTATTTTGTGAGATTGCGGATCTGCGCCGTTACATACTCTCTTTCGCTTGTATGGGAACTGCGGATCATGGACGTCGTAAGGAACTGCGTCTGCCCTGTTTTGATGATTGCGAGATTCGTTGATGTCTGTACTTGTTTTCTGTTAAGACCGCTCATATGCTGTACACCGTTCGGTACGGCCATGAGGAATGTGATGACTTTGCTCTGGCTGTCCGGATCCATGACCGTGACCTTGTGCGGATGACCGCTTTCAAGCTTGATTGTGAGGCCCTCATCCGATCCGGCATATTCTTTTTTGACAGCTGCCGCAAATTCTTTGGTGAATGTCCTGGCATCTTCCAGATCGTCCTCATCGATTACAAGATGAGCTTTGGATGCGGACGGTATTACGTTCGTCCTCTCTCCACCGATGACATCGCACAGAGAAAAAGCGACTTTTCTGTCCAGTTCATAGAGATATCTTCCGATCAGCTTATTGGCATTGATCCTGTCTTTGTTGATATCTTCACCTGAATGACCGCTCAGAAGTCCTCCGATCTCGATCAGAACAGGCATTCCTTTGATGACGGCTCTGCCGATCGGAACGGATGTGGTGATCGTTGAAGAGCCGGCACAGCCTGCGATGATCGTTCCCTCAGCTTCAGAATCAAGATTGATCATGCGTTTTCCATCAACGAAGGAAGGATCCAGCGCGTTCGCACCGGTGAGGCCTGTCTCCTCGTCTACCGTGAAAACACATTCAAGAGGAGGATGAGCAATTGTATCATCATCAAGGATGGCCAGCATATAGGCAACGCCGATACCGTCATCGCCGCCGAGTGTTGTCCCGTCAGCGGTGATGTAATCTCCGTCAACAAGAAGAGAGATAGGATCGGTCTCAAATGAGTGGCTGACGCCCGGTGCTGCAACACATACCATGTCCATATGTGCCTGAAGAATAACTGAATCAGAGTCTTCGTATCCTTCTGATCCGTACTTTTTAATAATAACATTTCCCTCTTCGTCGGCTATTGCGTCAAAATTATGATCAATCGCGAACTGGACAAGATACTCTGTAAGAGCCTGTGTATCGCCGGACCCATGCGGAATGGCAGCAATCTCCTCGAAAAAGCGAAAAACATTTTTCGGTTCTATATCTGTTAAAATGCCCATATTATCTCCTTTCTGCGTGCTGAACTGTAGTTGAACTAAAGATGTAATGCTTCCTGCTTTCAGATAACGAAGTTTCCCGTGAAACAAAAAAGGGATGCACTAGACACCCCTTCTAATAACATGATTCAGATTATTCGTCATCATCCTCGTAATCCATATCGTCTTCATCATCGATATAGTCGTCATCATCGTCATCGATTTCGTAATCGTCATCATCATCCTCGTAATAATCATTGGAAGGAGCCGGACGAGATGTCTGCGGGGAGAGTTCCATACGATTCTGTCTTACAGTATCATAGGCACCCTGAAGGGCATCGATAAAAGCCTTATACTTAACACCGGCATCCTGGATCGTCGCGCCGGTAACGACTTCGATATTGGCAAGCATTTCATCGGTATAAGTGAGCGCAGAAAGACGGATATTGTTGGCGTCCTGTGTTGCAGAATCAAGAATTCCCTGAGCCTGTTGATTAGCTTTATTAATTGTGTCGTTGGCCTGTGCGTATGCCTGCTGCATGACTTCGTGCTGGCTTACGAGTTCTTTCGCACGGGTCTCGGCATTGGCGATAATTCCGTCAGCCTTGGCCTGTGCATCTGCAAGAATTGCGTCCTTATTGGAGATGATTTTCTGATAACGCTTTATCTCTTCAGGTGTTTTGAGCCGTAACTCTCTTAACAGCTCTTCAAGCTCTTCTTTATTAACAACGATCTTAGTCGTGGATAAAGGCTGGAATTTACAGCTGTCCACATATTCTTCGATTTCTTCAATGATCTGCTCAATTCTGCTGGCCATTTTTTTTCTCCTTATACCCAGATTTTTTATAAAAATGAGTGAGAATGAACTCTCAATACGGGAACATTCCTATCAGAGTCACGGAATTACTTTTTTCTTCAATGCCTCAGCGACAATTTGGGGTACGAACTGATCTATTGAAGCATTAAATCCAGCGACTTCCTTCACGGTCGTCGAACTGAGATAAGCGTATTCCAGACTGGTAATAAGAAACATTGTATCAATGTCCGGAGCAAGAATTCTGTTGGTCTGAGCCATTGAAAGCTCATATTCAAAATCAGTGATTGCCCGCAAACCCCTTATTATGACCTGTGCGTTACATTCCCGAACAAAGTTCACAGAGAGACCCTCAAATGATTTTATACTGACATTTGGGATATCTCTCGTAACTTCCTTAAGTATCTTAACACGTTCTTCTGTGGAAAACAACGGAGTTTTTTGCGAATTGAACAAAACTCCGACGATGACTTCATCGAACTGCTGCGATGCACGTTTAATAATATCCAGGTGTCCGTAAGTCACCGGGTCGAATGAACCCGGATATACCGCTCTGTGTATCAATATTGTATTACCTCAAAATTCTAAGAAAAAGATGCTGACTTTGTCCGTAATGCCTCTCCTTGTAGATTTCATATCCCAGGTCATTAAGGTAGGAAAAGTCAGTTCTGGGTGATGCTTCTACTACTATAATTCCGTCTTCAGCCGGCAGGCTGCTCTCCGCAAGATACGTGAGCGTGATCTTTTCAAGGCCCTGATTGAAAGGAGGATCCATGAAGATGACATCGAACGGTTCCTCCGATTCCAGTCTTGCGAGGACGGAATTCACATCGCCTCTTATGAGCCTTGCTCTGTCCGACAAGCGGGTGAACTCCAGATTTTCAAGGATAAGTGACTGATGTGCCCGTGTTTTTTCTACAAATGTACAGCTCGCGCAGCCTCTGCTGAGCGCTTCGATTCCGATGGAGCCGCTTCCCGCATAGAGATCCAGAAAACGACAGCCCGGAATCCTCGGCATTAAAATATTAAAAAGTGTCTCTTTCGTCCTGTCTGTGGTCGGACGTACATCCAGTCCTTTGACAGTTCTGAGCGGCATGGATCTGGCCGTTCCGGCTATTACTCTCATAATATGTCACTGCTTTTCATGCTGAGCCTCCAGTCTAAATCTCCTCTGCCGAGACCAAGTACCATCAGTTCAGCTGTTGCTATGTTGGTCGCTACGGGAATGTTATTACGGTCACATGCCGTTACGACTGTACTCACATCGGGATCTTTGGGATCGATCATGTTGGGATTATAGAAGAAAATGACCATGTCCATGGCATTCCTTTCTATCATTTCAGTGAACTGCTTGTCGCCCCCGATCGATCCCGGAAGGAACTTGTGGACATGTAGATTAGTCGCCTCTTCAATTCTTCGGCCTGTTGTGCCTGTTGCATAGATGTCATGCCGGGACAGAATTCCCTTGTACGCTATGCAGAAATCTTCTATGAGCGTCTTTTTACTGTTATGAGCTATGATTCCTACGTTCATCTTATACCCCTTGTGTTGCCTGGCATCAAATCTCGTATCGGAAATACACGAAACGCATGAATGCGCTGATAAACAATATTCCATATACAGTATAGCAAATTTGACAAAAACAGGCAATACATTGCGGTTATTTTTCATCGTTTTGCTGAAAAAAACATCACAAAGACGAGAAATGATCCGTTTCCAGATATGTCTTCATTCTTCCTCGCAGGATTGCAAAATCTTCAGAAATAAGGCCGGGATCATCATGCATGATGACTGCAGCCAGCTCGCCCGCTTTTTGCAGGATCTCAGCGTCCCTTGAAATATCCGCTATACTGAAATAGGCATCTCCGCTCTGCCTGATGCCGAGAAGATCACCCGGTCCCCGCAGTTCGAAATCCTTAGCAGCTATTTCGAATCCGTTATTGGAATGATTCAGAATATCCAGCCTCCGGCGAATGGTCTCACTCTGCTGTCCGGCCATGAAAATACAGTAGGACTGTGCCTCCCCACGCCCGACTCTTCCGCGGAGCTGGTGCAAAGTGGCAAGACCAAAACGTTCGGCATTCTCGATCATCATGACCGTCGCGTTCGGGACATCGACACCGACTTCGACGACTGTCGTGGAGACCAGGATCTGTATCTTCCCTTCCGAAAAAGCTTCCATGACCTTATTTTTCTCTGACGCTTTCATTCTCCCGTGAAGGGCGGAAACAGAAACATCCGGGAATTCTTTTTTCATTTTTGCGGTGTACTCAATGACATTTTCCGCCTCGAGTCCTTCTGCAGCCTCTATCATGGGGCATATGATATAGGCCTGATGTCCGGCTTCTATTTCGCGCCGGATAAAACGCATCGCATTGGGCCTCCAGGCAGGATCCACAACACAGTTCTTTATGGGAAGTCGTCTGGCCGGAAGCTCATCGAGGACAGAAATATCCAGATCCCCGTAAAAGATGATGCCGAGTGTTCTGGGAATCGGAGTTGCTGACATGACCATCATGTGGGGCGGTCTTTGTCTGTCTGACAGAGCTTCCCGCTGATATACACCGAAACGATGCTGTTCATCCGTTATGACCAGAGCAAGATCCTTATACTCCACTGTATTTTGAATAAGGGCATGTGTTCCTATTATTATATTTCCTTCTCCGGAAGAAATAGCCCGGAGAGCTTCTCTTCTCTCTGCTGCCCGAAGGGAGCCCGTAAGAAGGATCGGATGGAGCCGGCAAAGATGCTGCTCCCCGACAAGAGCCTGCATTTTCTCAAAATGTTGTTTTGCAAGCACTTCTGTCGGGGCCATCAGGACACTCTGATAGCCGCAGGATGCCGTCATGATCATTGCGAGGAAAGCCAGGATCGTTTTGCCTGAACCGACATCCCCCTGGATCAGTCTTGACATACGGTGGCCGCTTGAAAGATCTTGCTCGATTTCCCGCCATACATTCATCTGTCCTCCGGTCAGCCTGAACGGGAGACCCTCAATGACATCTTCTGTATCCCATGTCTCGCAGATGTCGAAAGCAGAACGGATTTCTTCTTCGTGCATTCGTATCATCCGAAGACCGAGTATGAACTGAAAGAATTCGTCAAATGCGAGTCTGCTGCGGGCCCGCACCATCATCTCCTGATTTTCGGGAAAATGGATGCAGTAGGAAGCCTCCGCTTCGTCCATGAGACCGCTCATTGCGACGATCTGTTCAGGCAGGAATTCAGCAGGCGGACCGCACATTTCAAATGCAGCTCTTACGGCTTTTGAGACGGTGTTATTGGAAAGGCCTTTTGTGAGTCCGTAGACCGGATTCAGGGTATCTGTCTTTTCCCCGTACTGATCGGGAGAATAGATCTCGGGATGCTCCATGACCCGGCCGCTGCGCCTTATTGCGACAGTGCCTCTGAATATGTAAGTATTCCCTTTTTTTAAGATGGAACGAATGTAAGGAGAATTGTACCATACCAGCCGGATCCGCCCGGTAAGATCTTCCGCGTCAAGAGAAGTGATCGTCAGCTTTCCTTTTGAAAAAACGGATACCCCTTTTGATACCGTGACGGAAATCGCGCACTTTTTTCCGATCGTGAGATTTGAGATCGGTTCCGGTTCCGTATATTCATCGTAATGAACAGGATAATACTCAAGCAGCTTCTCTGCGCTGTCCACACCCAGCTTCATAAAGAGAGCTTCGGTCTTGGGTCCTATTCCTTTTAACTCAGATAATTTCATCATGAATACTCAAAAACTGCCGTATGCGGTCGAAAGGCCTCATACGGCAGCAGATTTTACAAAAACAACAGATGAAAAAAATTATTCAACAGAAAGAATTACATAGTAAACAGGCTGACCACCGTGATTTACTTCGATATCGATATCCGGATATGCTTCACTGATTCTTTCACGGAGAGCTTCGGCATCTTCATCGGAAAAATCTTCTCCGTTATAAATACTGATCAGCTCGGAATCTTCATCCGTCAGTTTGGAGAGCATATCCATGACGACGTCAGAAACATCCGGTCCGACTGACATGATCCCTTCATCGCCGATTCCCATAATGTCTCCGGACTTGATCTCGATACCGTCGATTTTCGTATCTCTGACAGCATAGGTGACCTCACCGGATTTGACATATTTGATCTCTTCAGCCATGGCCGAAGCATTATCTTCCGGAGAATTATCCGGAATAAAGTTCACGACTGCAGTGATTCCCTGCGGAATTGTTCTGGTGGGAATTACATGAACATTGCAGTCTTTTGTGAGATCTTTTGCCTGATTTGCTGTAAGAATAATGTTCTTGTTATTAGGCAGAATAAAAACGTTCTCAGCGTGTGCTTTCTGAATCGCGTTCAGCATGTCATCCGTGCTGGGATTCATTGTCTGTCCGCCTTCGATCACTACGTCAGCGCCAAGCTCCCGGAATACCTCGGCCAGACCGTCACCGACCGTGACGGAAATGAAGGCATTCTTCTTGAAAGGTGTTTCAACTTCTGCTTCTGCATCTTTGGACAGCTTTTCCCCGGCTTCTCTTGCTCTTGCCGCCTGTACCTCTTCTGCCTTAAAAAGCCGTTCTTTATGTTCTTCACGCATATTGTCGACTTTCATGCGGGTGAGCTGGCCATATTCAAGACCTTTTTCAAATGCCTTGCCGGGATGGTTCGTATGGACATGGACCTTGACGATATCATCTCCGGCTACAAATACAAGGCTGTCGCCGAGTGAGGCCAGATATGATTTCATATTGTCCTCATCCTCCTCGGTGAACTCTTTGTCAAGCTTTACAATGAACTCGGTACAGTATCCGAATGTGATCTCATCGGTGCTGATCGGCTGAGAAACATTGTGCAGCTGGACCTCGGGAGAGACAAAATTAAGATCGATCTCGAGTCCGTTAAAGGAATCGACTGCCCCGTGAACAACTGCCATGAGGCCTTGTCCGCCTGAATCAACGACACCGGCCTCTTTTAAGACCGGAAGTAATTCAGGCGTTCGCGCGAGTGCTTCGTCACCTTCGTGAAGGACATCTGCGAGGAACTTTGCGAGATCTTCCTTGTCTTCTATCTCCATAGCCTTATCTGCCATGGCTTTCGCGACAGTAAGAATTGTGCCTTCCTTGGGCTTCATAACAGCCTTATATGCTGTTTCGACCGCTTTCTGCATTGCTTCGGCAAGTATCTGGCCATCGAGGACTTCATAATCGCGTATGACTTTGGTGAAGCCTCGAAGCAGCTGAGACAGGATGACACCGGAGTTGCCCCGCGCTCCTCGAAGGGAACCGGAAGAAATGGCTTTTGCCAGGTCTTCTACAGACGGGTTCATCAGTTTGTTCACCTCGGCTGCCGCAGACATGATGGTCAGTGTCATATTTGTTCCCGTATCCCCGTCAGGAACAGGGAAAACATTCAACTCATTGATCCAATTCTTTTTGATTTCAAGGTTCTTTGCTCCGGAAAGGAACATTTTCCGAAGCATTGACGCGTCAATTGTTTGTGTACCCACTTTATCTCCTCCCGAATCAGTCGATCACTCGAATTCCGTCGATCATAATGTCTATATGCTCAACGGTCATGCCGGTGAATTGTTCAAGCTTGTAACGGACACTCTCTACGAGATTGTCCGACATCGCTGTCAGATTGACGCCGTAGGAAACTATGCAATGCAGTACAAGTGATATTTTATTGTCATTAATTTTAACATTGATACCATATTTCAGGCTGTCCTTTTTCAGAAGGTGTACAAGGCCGTCCTTCATGCTGATTGCCGCCATGCCTACAATACCGAAGCAGCCGACAGCCACAGAACCCGCATAGGTGGCAATTACATCGGAATTGATCGTAACGACACCGTACTCGGTACTTATGCGTCCTTTCATATATTTACCTCCGTAAAATTTCTGGTATAAGAATAAACGTTTCAGGCGATATTCAAGGGTATTATATACGCTTTGTGCAAAAAAGAAAAGGAGTTATTTAAAACAGTATGCCGATGTTCTGATTTTTTTGATGGAAAACACTTGCATCATTCCGAGCTATCTGATAGAATAGTTGACGTTGCAGGCCATGTAGGCCTTATTATATTGTAAGGAGGTGTTATCGATGGCTGTATGCTCTGTATGCGGAAAGGGTGCTCACTTCGGAAATAACGTGAGCCATTCTCATAGAAGAACGAACAAAATGTGGAAATCCAACATTAAGCGAGTTAAGATCATGGAAAATGGTAATCCGAAACATGCTTATGTTTGCACGCATTGCCTGAGATCCGGTAAGGTCGAAAGAGCCTGATGATCAGATTTTTAACGTATCTATTCTTTCAACATGAAAATTAACTCCCGTCCGGTCGGACGGGAGTTTTTCTTATCCTTTTTTTCATACATCCACAGAGTCGATGTCGATATCTTCTGTCGCATTTTCTGCCTTGCTGTTCCCGGTGATCTTATTCACAAAATCGGGGACCATATCGAGGATTTTGCTGAGCCCGTCAGAGCTCTTTACGTTGACAAGCTTCGTTGATCCGTTAGATATAACAAGTACGGCGCACGGATTTATCTTTCCGCCCATGCCGCCGCCGGAATTGTTGGCATTTTTTGAAGAACCGGCCGCAGCACCCGCACCGACAGCAAAGGAAACATCGACAAGCGGTAAAATAATCGTATCGCCCAAATGAATGGGCTCACCGACTACTGTTTTGCTTGAGATGAACTGATTTATCCCCTGATACAGAGACTCTACCGTCGTCTGGAAATCATTTTCTGCCATTATTCCGAATCCTCCTTATTAAATGATTTGATGTAATTAATTACGTATTTAGTATTTTTATTCAATATTGTGGAAAGAGCGATGAACAGAAGATAGAAAATATAAATCCTGCCCTTCAGCTCTGCTTTACCGTTAAATACAAGCTCGTCAAAATCAGGTTCCAGTCTGAATGTCTTTCCGTAAAGAGGATAGAACACACATGCTCCTGCGAGGATCCTGCCTGTTATGTAAGGATCCCCAAGACCGAAATTGGCATATCCGATGAGTTTTCTCGGTATAATATGTCTGATCAGCCTTCCGATCTGTTTTTTCAGGAGAGCAAGAACAGCCTGCGTTTTTTCATCCAGGAGAAAGTCAAAGATATCTCCGGCCTTTCTTGATAATTGTCCGAGTTTTTTCAGGAACTGATCGATCTGCCTGCCGACCCCGGCCGCTTTTTTCATGATCTTACCCGGCAGGTACCAGATCATGGATATCAGTCTGATGAACATCTTTATCAGAGTGGAAATGATTTTCACGACTCCTTTATACAGAGCATGTAAAATCTTCTGAATGAAACGTTTGATCCTGACGGACAGCTCTTCTTTCGGAGCCTTGCTGACTGTCGCGGTCTTCTCGTCAGCTTTTATTTCTGCCCGGACCTCTATCGTCTCCGTTTCTTCTTCCGCTGCTTTCTGAGCTTCTTCCTGTCTGATACGTTCTTCTTCCAGGCGGGCCTCTTCCTCCTCACGCTTTTTACGAGCTTCCTCTTCAAGCTTTTGGCGTTCTTCTTCCTGTCTTCTTTTCTCCTCCAGCTTTCTTGCGCGGGCCTCTGCCTTCAGGCGCTCATAGCGTTCCGGATCTTCTGTTTTCATCCGTTCCAGCTTTTCACGCTTTTCCCGGCGTCTCTGTTCCTTTTCCTTTTCAGCCTTGCTCTTTTTCCTCTCATCAAGCCATGCTTTGACTTTGAATAGCGATATACCGAAAATCCGTATATCCTTGGTCAGACCGGTACCGGAACCCAGATCGTACCTTACTTCGACCGTGAGCATATGAAGAAGCCAGGTGATGACGGCCGCCGCCTCTGTCTGCCCGGGTTCTTTTACCCCCATGGCCCGGTATCGGAAGGGAACGAAAAGAATGAGAAGAATCAGGATCAGGATCAGAGCCAGAATAATCAGCAGCACGGTTAAAATTGTCCTGAGTATTGCGAATAAAATCGCCATTTTCTACTTCCTGTCCCAGTTATACGTCACTTAACGATACTGACTTTTTTTAAATTTTCAATCGTAGGATGCCTGTCAAGAAAAGCAATGAGATCTGCATCCCCCGTCATATTCACGCAGGCTTCTGTAATCGCCCGGACCATCTTGATCGCCTCACCTTTATTGATGGCAAGACCGATGATCTCCGGAAGCCTGTCGCGTATAAATGGCTGTTTCAGGTAAATGGCATTCATGATCTCCAACTGATTGCCGCCGTTTTCCGATTTTGTGATCAGCCATGTCATGTAAGGGGCTTTGCCGGCCTTCAGCATCCGTATGATCTTATCACTTCTATCCTCAATGCTTTCACCTATATAGATTTCCTGACACCATTTTAACATGTTTCCGACCTTATAACTACTTTTAAATAGTTTCCTTTGACTGAATATTTTGTTCTTATCCGTAATAATATGCATCAAAAATCTGGTGTGCCATGGGTACTGCCGTCTGACTTCCGGCGCCGCCGTCCTCAGCAAGAACAACAACGACAATATCCGGATCGTCTACATTGGAATACCCGACGAACCAGGAATGCGTTCCGATCTGACCGTCTGCGGTATAATATTCTGCAGAACCTGTCTTGCCTGCGACAGTATACTCCAGCCCGGATAGTTCGCTTGCTGTGCCGTACGAAACAACTCCTTCCAGAAGAGACTGCATGACGGAAGCCTCATCCTCCGTCAGGATCCTTCTGAATTCTGCCGATTTATTCTCCCTTACCGTATGGCCGTCGGCAGATACGATCTTCGATATGAACTGTGGCTGCATAAGAATGCCGTCATTGGCGATCGCGGAAACGATCAGGGCCATATGATAGGGTGTCACCAGTGTATCCCCCTGTCCGAAAGCGGTCTGCATCATTGCTGCGGGACCATCCTCCTCTCTCAGGGTAAATCTGCTCTGACTGTAATTTAGATCACAGGGAAGTTTCTTTCCGAACAGGAGTGAGTCTGCAGTGACTCCGAGCCTCCCTGCTCCTATATTCAGTCCGAGAGAGGAAAAAGCACAGTTGCAGCTGTTGGCAAAAGCCTGTTCGAAATTTTCATCTCCGTGTACAAGACCGTTAAAACAATGGACCGTGTGGTCTCCCACCGTCAGCTCGCCTTCACAGTTAAATTGAAATCCGCTGAATGTGTTATATTCCTGAAAATATGACAGAGCAGTAACGATCTTGAAGGTCGAGCCGGGAGGGTATAATCCCTGGGTCGCTCTGTTGACGAGCTGGCTGCCGGTCTCATCGGAAATGATATCATCCCATTCCTCGGCAATCGTATTCGGATCAAAGTCAGGTTTGCTGACCATGGAAAGGACAGCCCCGGTACGAGGATCCAGAACGAGGATCGCCCCCTGATAATCGCCCAGAACATTATAACACGTCTGCTGAAGTCCCGACGATAATGTTGTCACGACATTATCCCCGGGATTTTTCTGTCCCTTGAATTCATTGATGACCCGGTCGATCACATTATTGTGGGATGTGAGGAGTTCGTAGTTGGCAAGTGCCTCAATCCCGCTCTTCCCGTTCGAAGCAAAGCCGACTGCGTGGGCAAAGACATCTCCGTAAGGGTATTCTCTCACTTCGTTTCCATCATAGGGAACGGTAGCTGCGAGCGTTGTGCCGTCGGCGCTGAGGATGCTTCCCCGGACGACATAGCGGGCCTGTGTGTCCTGTCTTCTGTTGTAGCTGCTGTTCTGAACATCATCTCTTCGATAAATATTGAAATAGACCAGATAGATGATCAGACTGAGGAAGATCAAAACGAATGCGTAGGATATAAAAGCGTACGGCATGGATCTCCTGCGCTCTTCTCTCCTCTGGGTCTTTTCCGCTTTCTTCTGTTCCCTGATCATCGCTTTCGTCAGTCTGCGATTTTGACGTTGTTCGTCCAGACCGTCTGAGGGGAACGGATCTCCTTTTTCTATGTCCTGACCATTCATGATCTTCCTTACATCCCGTCCGATCCTGGCCTCGGTACTGTCATCTCTGTATTTTTTTCTCATTTAAAGCTCCTTCATCTTCTCTCAGAATATATAATCCCTGAATGATAGCGATGAGAATAATTGTACTCATGACGGAACTGCCTCCGTAACTTACCAGAGGAAGTGTGATGCCTGTCATCGGTATGAATTTTGTAACACCTCCTATTGTCAGAAAAATCTGGAACGCATACTCTGCACCGAGTCCGATCGCGACCAGTTTATAAAAGGTATTTTTCCTGATCTCCATGGAAATATTGACGATCAGAAGGAACATGCTCATACATACAAGAATAAGGCACATGGCGAAAACGCCTCCGAACTCTTCACAGATCGCCGCAAATATAAAATCTTTCGAAGCGACCGGAATCGTCTCGGGACGCCCGTGAAAAAGACCCGTTCCGAACCATCCGCCGGCACCGATCGCAAATAACCCCTGAGCGATCTGATATCCCGATGTATCATATACGAGAAACGGATTTTTCCATGCTTCGACTCTTTTTCGTACATGTGCAAAAAGAAAATAGGCCAAGACAGCGGCACCGCATCCTCCGGCCAGACCGACTGTCGGATAGATCGGTCGATTAGTCGCGACGAATACGACAACGATGTAGGCTATGAAGAAAACAAGTGCCGTTCCGAGATCCGTGGATAATACAAGGATCACAACGTGAATGGCAGCAACGATACTGGTCACGGCGACTGATCGGAACGAGGTATCTTTCGAAAGCTTTGCAGCCATAAAAAATACCAGCGTGATCTTTACAAGTTCCGAGAACTGGAAGGAGATCCCTCCGATTGTTATGGAAAGCTTTGCGCCGCCGCTGACAGTGGCAAGGACAAATACGACCATAAGGGCCATGATTCCGACTGCCGCGTACAGCCAGGTAAGCTCTGACAAAATACTCAGTTTTCTTACGATGACCGGTATGATGAAAGCAACAAGTACCGCAGCCGAAGCAATGACGAACTGTTTCAGACCCTCATCCGGATCGAGCCTGGAAATCATGACAAAGCCGATTGCCAGAAGCATCAGCATATCGTTCACAAGGAGCATGGAAGCTTTCTTATAGAGCAGGCGATAGCCATGCAGTGTTATAAAATAAAATACACAGATACCCGGCAGCGTGACAAGTGACAGAATGTTCCCGGTATTAAGGAAAATAAGTATAAACCCAAGAATGGTAAATAGATAGATGATGGTGATCTGTGTTCGGATCACCTTGTGTTTTTTTTCTTCTGTTCTTTTTCCGAAATACGTGTAATCTTCCAGCGCGAACTGCATAATCAGAATCAGAAAAAAATATTTTGATAACTGTGTCAGGATATTCAGCGAATTTCCCATCGCATCCGGGATCCGTGCCAGAATATCCTGAATCTGCATCATATAATTATTCATTCAACTCCTCTGTTAAAATGGCCCTTCGTATGCTCACCGTCGACATCCTTATGACTCATCCCGGAAAGTGCGGAGCGCGCAACTGCACATACTTCGGCTGTTTTCTTTTTGTTTTCATTTGTAAAGATCAGTCTCATGCAGGCCGGCCTGACAGCCCTGAGTGTCTCGATCTCTCCTATCAGTGAAAGAACGACCGGATTACGTATGATATTATAACAGAATGTACAGTCACATTCGACTGTGAATACCCTGCTTTTTCTGTCACGGAGGGCAAGAGTCGGATAGCTGTGTGTGCACGTCGAAGTGGTTTTCTGCAGACACTGGGCAGTGATCATGAGAGGCAGATGACCGTAGATGATCATTTCGGAAGAATGGTTCATGCGGCGCTGCAGTTCTTTTCTGTTCAGTTCGATCGGAACCGTATCTTTCTCAAAGCCGAACTGATCAAGAAATTCTACGGCCCGGCTGTTGAAAGTATATATGGAACTGTCTGTCCGTACATATTTTTCCAGTCCTTCCTCGCGCAGACGTGCCATCGTCTCAAAACTCCTGACGAGAAAGCCGTCAAGACCGATCCGGATCAGATCACCGGCGAAGTTCGAAAGATCGGCGATACCATCTCTTCTCTCGATATAAGGCATGGCCAGCCAGAGTTCTTTTCCGCGTTCATGCGCCCTCCTGAGATAGGATTCTCCTTTTTTAAGTACTTCATCCTTACTGAAATGTCTTCCCGCAAAGAAGCGATAAGGAATATAGATCACCTGAATCGCATCCTCGGAGAGTACCGCGTCGAACTGTTCTTCTGTTTCAACGGAAGCGGTCAGGGCACATTTATAAGGATCACTGAAAGATTCATTGTGGTCCTTCGGACTTGATGCGCTGCAGGAAATACCTGTCAAAGGCCGCATATACGCAGAAAGGAGCTCATCAGTAAGCGCAGAGAAAGCTTTTCTTCTCAGGGCATTCAGCTGAGCCATCGGAACGAAGGACTCACCGTCTGTAATGACCTTGATGTCACGAAATCTGTATCCGGAACCGCCTGCCTTTGAGATCTGTTCCGATATCCGCTGCTGACTGAGAGGTCTGGTCTCAGCTTTTAATACCTTCTCGCCGTATACGGTGACGGAGCTGCCTGTCCTCAATTCTGTCACGTGGAGTGACAGAGGCTTTCCGCAGATGACGCTTACCGTTCCGCTGACTTCAAGGGAGGTGTCACAGCTAACATAGGTATGATTCAGTTTTTCGTAGAGTTCTGCTCTTGCCCTCTCCTCCTGTTCATTCAGTGTGTGCCTGTCTGCTGCGATCATTTCAGGTCCATTGTGTTTTTTCAGATACCCCTCTGTAAAGCCGTCCCTGTTGAACAGGGTCAGGAGCATCTGCCGGTCCTTCTTCGTAACGCTGTAGCCGGAACGACCGTATGCCTTATAGCGGTCCAGATACTTTCTGTAGATACTGACGACGCCGGCGCCGTATTCCGGCTGTTTCATCCTTCCTTCAATCTTAAAGGAACAGACACCTGCCTCTATCATATCAGGAAGAAAATCAAGTGTGCACATATCCTTGGGGCTTAAAAATTCGCCGCTTTGCGCAGATTTTCTCTCGGACGTCTTTTTTCTGTCCGCGCTGCTCAAAGTATAGCGGAGCCGGCATGGCTGGGCGCATCTTCCTCTGTTCCCGCTTCTTCCGCCGATCATGGAGGACATGAGACATTGTCCTGAATAGCAGACACAAATCGCACCGTGTACAAATGCCTCCACCTCCAGTCCGCTCTTTAAACGTATTTCTCTGAGCTCTTCAAGAGAAAGCTCTCTGGCAGGAACGACTCTTTGGACACCGTATTCTCCCAGCAAACGCGCACTGCAGGGACCTGTCACGGTCATCTGAGTACTTGCGTGAAGGGGCAGATCCGGAAATGTCTCATGAAGATACTTCAGAACACCGAAATCCTGGACAAGTACGGCATCCAGACCATGCAGATAGTAGGGCGTGATATAATCTTTGAGATCGCGAAGTTCCTCTTCTTTCAGAAGCGTGTTCACGGTCAGATAAACGCGAACACCTCTTGCATGGGCATAGTCGATTGCCGATACAAGATCGTCTTCTTCCGGATTCTCCGCGTAAGCTCTCGCTCCGAACCTTGATCCGCCGATATAAACTGCGTCCGCTCCGGCCTCTATGACCGCTTTCAGTCCGGTCACGGAACCTGCGGGAGCAAGTAATTCAATAAAATTTTCTCTTTCCATAGCAGTCCTTAAAAGTGAAAAGGGTGATCACGTAATGTAATCACCCTGTTAACAGCTTTCTGATTCAATGATTTCGGGAAGACTTATACTTGTCTTTCCCCGACGGCAATTCGTCGGGACTTGTAAGTTCATCCAATTCCATCTGGAGTTCGACGATCTGCTGCTTCAACTCATAGAGCTCTTTATCTTTATTCTGCAGGTCTTCGTCGAACACTTCCGCCTGATTTCTTGCCTTGAAATAATCGTCGGCAATGTTGAGTGCAAGAAGGGTGTTCTTTAATTCCGCTGTCATACGGTTCCATCCCTTAATTTCGCTGAGTTCATTCATCTTATGGTTAAGATATGCGGCCACTCTCTGCAGATATTCTTCGCTCTCATAACCGGAAAGTGTGGTAACTTTTCCTCCTATCACAACTGTGACCGTATTTTTTGATGACATAGACGTCCTCCATTACCGAACAGGGTAGCCTGTACTGAATTATTATATATGAACATTATACAAAAAAAACAAAAAAATACAACCGTTAATTGCCTTCGAGCGGGAGACCCAGATGTCTGTAAGCCAGAGGTGTAGCGGTCCTGCCCCTTGGAGTCCGGGTAATGAAACCGTTTTTGAGAAGATAAGGCTCGTATACGTCCTCTATCGTTCCGGAATCCTCTCCGATCGTGGCTGCAAGTGTTTCCAGACCTACCGGCCCGCCTCCGAATTTAACAATCATAGTCTCAAGAATACGGCGGTCGAGCATTTCCAGGCCGAACTGATCCACTTCCAGAAGATCCAGGGCAAAGGAGGCGACTTCATCCGTTATGATCCCGTTATATCTGACCTGGGCGAAATCTCTGACTCGCTTGAGCAGCCTGTTGGCAAGTCTCGGCGTGCCTCTCGATCTTCGAGCCAGCTGAAGGGCACCGGGGTCATCAATTTCTACATCGAGAAGGATCGCAGATCTCTTGATGATCATTTTAAGCTCCTCCGGTGAATAATACTCGAGGTGATCGACGACACCGAAACGATCACGGAGCGGGGCTGTCAACATGCCCGGTCTCGTCGTTGCACCGACAAGTGTGAATCTGGGCAGATCAAGACGGATCGATCTCGCGGTCGCACCCTTGCCGATCACGATATCAATCGCAAAGTCTTCCATGGCAGGATACAGGACCTCTTCCACCTGGCGGCTCATTCTGTGGATCTCATCAATGAAAAGGATGTCTCCCTCCTGCAGGTTATTCAGGATCGCGGCCATATCGCCGGGCTTTTCTATTGCGGGGCCGCTGGTGACTTTCAGATGGGTCCCCATTTCATTTGCGATGATCCCGGCAAGGGTCGTCTTGCCGAGTCCGGGCGGGCCGTAAAGAAGAACGTGATCCAGACTGTCTCCCCGCATTTTGGCGGCATCGATATATACTCTGAGATTTTCTTTTGTTTTTTCCTGGCCGATATATTCTTCAAGCCGTCCCGGTCTGAGGCTCGGTTCTGTCTTTATATCCTCATACGTGGCTTCGGTCGTTATTTTTCTTTTCGCAGGCATATAAGTTCCTTTATATCAGTTTTTAGAAGACTGCCCTTTCTTATCTTATAAAAATGCATCTTTTATATCTCACGAAGTGCCGCTTTCAGCAGCTTCTCCACGGTTATCTCATCCATCTGGGATGCCGCTCTCCGAACAGCTTTAAGGGCCTGTGCATTTGAATAGCCCAGGGCAGCAAGTGCAAGGACAGCTTCCGACTGTGCCCCTCCCTGGGCTTCTTCCGCTTCAGCTGTATGAGATGCTTTCTTTTCGAAAGCATCTTCAAGATCGACCTTATCTTTCAGCTCCAGTATGATTTTCTGAGCCGTCTTTCGACCGATCCCGGGTGCCTTCGCAATCGTAGCTGAGTCATTGGACAGAACTGCGAAACGAAGTGTATCCGCTGAAAGACCGGATAGAATACTCACCGCGGCTTTCGGACCGATTCCGCTGACACCCAGCAGCATACGGAACAATTCCAAATCATCCTCTGATAAGAAGCCGTAGAGGAGCATGGCATCTTCTCTCACCGCAAAATGTGTATAGAGTTTAATTTCATCACCGACCCGGATTCCGCTGTCCCTGACAGTGGAAGGGACAAGGATCGAATATCCGATGCCGTGATTATCGACTATTACAGAGTCTTCCCTTATCCGGGCGACTTCACCTTTAATATATGCGTACATTCTTTTCTCCGATTTATCTGACCCCGAAACGGTGGATTCGGGGAATGATCAGCGCATCCGCAAAGCCGGTAAGAATTCCGGCTCCAAGCCCTGCGATCATCAGGATCGGCAGATACCATTTTACCGGAAAACAGGTCACAACGGCTGCGGCCATGAGCACCTGACCGACATTGTGCATGACGCCTCCCAGTGCGCTGATGCCTATGACCTTGAATTTTCCGGTCTTTTTCAGCAGAGCCATGGCCGTTAGACTGAGCACGGCACCGGCAAGCCCGTATAAGATGCTGAATAGATTTCCGAATAAGAAACCGATGATCACTACCCTGACGGATGAAATAATAAGTGCGTATCTGTATCCGTATACATAGAGAACAGCGGTGATTACCAGATTGGTCAGACCGAGTTTTATTCCGGGGACCGGAACAGGGACGGGAATCAGGGCTTCTACATATCCGAAAATAACTGCCAGTGTAAGAAAAATACCGAGATAAGCTATGGGCAGAGATGTGCGGGGAGAATCGGAATTATAATCTGTTCTGTTCATTATATTCCTGCCGCCTTTCACGAGACATACCCGTCAATATCCAAAGGGTCATCTGCATTCTCGACCAGAACGACTATACCGTTCGGTAGGCACACGATCGATCCGGGTGAATCCTTCCCGAGAGGGAGACTGTGCACACAGATCTGATCCGGACAGTTCGCATAAGTCATACGGGCCTGACCGTCTGTGATCGTAAGGGTATTTGTACCTCCTATATCTATGACAGCAGGCAGATCCGGATCATATCTCCCGTACAGCTCACCGTGCACATAGACAGCGATCTGAGGGGAATTGTGATTCCGAGCGGATACAATATTCATGGTCAGCATGAGGATCGGCAAGGCTGCGAGTACAGCAATCAGAACAAAGTCATTTATTCCGATAAATTTTCGTATTCCGTACTGTTTCAAGATGGAATCCTTTCTGACAGTCTGTTGAATTTGCAAATGCAAACCAAAAATCGTACAATGAGGATGCCGAAGAGAAATCTTTTCACATTTCCCGAAGGCACATCACAAGATACTATATCACAAAAGATACCCAAATTCCACTGGTATGACCTAACGAACAGTAAAGCGGAAACTCACGATCCGTTAAAATAATCCGGAAGGACAATCAATGAAAATAAAGTTAACGATAGAAAATAATACCTGCCCCGATCTCTTCAGGCCAGGTGATACAATTCTTGATATCTCAGCAAGTACGAATTTCTGGCGTACAAGTCAGCTTCTTACTGCTGATCTGATCCTATCAGAAGGGAATGAAATCCGAAAATTGAACCTTACGTGCGAGAAGGAATCGGATGAATACGATATGCTCCTTGAGGTGTCTTCCTCTCTTTCGGACACAAAACGTGTTCTGACGTTCAACGGGACAGGTTTCGATATTCCTCATCTGACAAAAAAATATATGGCTTACAGAACACGATGCCCGTTCGAAAAGACGGTACATACAGACCTTCGCGGTGAATTAAGAAAATATTCTCCTGTGCTTCCTATAGAGTCACATAAACTCAGGGATTACTATTCACTGGTCTCCGCCTCCGATGCAGAACTGTCGGATGCGGACCGGACATTGGCGATACTCCCTCTTCTGAAGCTTGAAAACTTTTTTAAAGGGCAGTTCGTAATTACCGATATAGTTCGCTCAGGTGACTCTGTATCATTCCTGTCAGAAAGCGATCTTCCCTGTATGATCAGCTATCTTGATGAAACCTTCTCAGTTAAGGGAGGTCCGGGGCCTGTTGAAATTACAGCAAAATTATATGATGAGAGTCTCAGAATGTATCATGCGGACTTTCAGAATTATATGTTTCTTCCTCTGGAGGGCTATGCAGTCCATAAATCCCTTGCATCTTACATCGCGTCTTCACGTAAGATTCCAGCCGTGAAAGAGACCTGTTTTACCTATATTCCCTTTCATCGGAAATTTTCGGAGGATCCTGATAAAGTCAGGAAATATCTGCTGTCCCTGCTTGCTTATACGCTGAATAGGTGAACAGATTTTTGCGGAGCGTTCCGGTCTAAAGAAAGAGAATCCTCCCGCAGAGAAAAAAAGGAGCTGTGCTTACGCACAGCCCTTTTTTCTCTGTTAAATTATTCCATATAATCTTCTTCGGAATCAGAATAAACGACATCGTCGTTCTGCTGACGATCCTGCTCAAGAGCCTTGATGGAAAGAGAAATCTTATGATCCTCAGCGTTGAAATCAACAACCTTGGCTTCGATTTCCTGACCGATCTTGAGAACGTCTGACGGCTTATCAACATGATCTCTTGAAATCTGAGATACATGAAGCAGTGCGTCAACGCCCGGAAGAAGCTCTACGAAAGCACCGAAATCAGTCATACGGGCAACGCGTCCGGTTACGATGCTGCCCTGGCCGAAACTCTCAGATGCCTCGATCCACGGATTCTGATCCGGGAATTTAAGAGAAAGAGCAATTTTCTCGCCCTTGATATCCTTGATGAGGACTGTGAGATGATCACCGTTGTGGAAAATCTTCTTCGGATTCTCAACTCTTCCCCAGGACATTTCGGAAATATGAAGAAGTCCATCAGCTCCGCCGAGATCTACGAAAGCACCGAAATCTGTGACGTTCTTGACGATACCGTCTACTACATCACCCTTGTTGATGCGCTCGAAAAGCTCTTTTGCAGCCTCAGCCTTGCGCTCTGCAAGAAGCTGACGACGATCGCCGATAATGCGGCGTCTGCGCGGATTGAACTCGGAGATAACAAATTCGATTTCCTGATCCTGATACTTATTGAGATCTCTCTCAAATACATCAGAAACAAGGCTTGCAGGGATAAATACTCTTGTATCTTCAACAAGGACCGTAAGACCGCCCTTAAGTACCTGAGATACTTTCGCTGTGAGGACTTCTTTATTATTGAAAGCTTCCTCAAGTCTCTTGTTGCCCTTTTCAGCAGCAAGTCTCTTGTAAGTGAGGACGACCTGACCGTCGCCGTCATTTACCTTAAGGACCTTGACCTCAAGCTTATCACCTGTTTTGAGAACGGTGGTAAGATCCTTGGCATCGTTGCTGTACTCTTCTTTTGTAAGAACACCATCTGCCTTGTAGCCGATATTCAGATAAGCCTGATCCGGTTTTACATCGATGACTGTACCTTCAACAACCTCTCCATTCCTGATAGTTTTGAAGCTCTGATTTAATAACTCTTCAAAGCTCTGTTCCTCTGACATGTGCAAAGACCTCCTGGATTATTATATTTGGGGTTGACGCCCCAGCCGTAATACCTACACAGCTATCGGATTGGAAATTAACGGTAACCAAATCATCGAGTGTCTGTATGTAGTAAGTATTATCACACTGGCTACGACAGATATCATATAGCTTTTGAGTATTGGATGAGTGTTTGCCTCCGATGACGATCATTGTATCCGATTGTCCCGCAAGCTCCAATGCTTCTGTCTGTCGCTCCCTTGTGGCGTTACAGATAGTATTTGTAACTACTACATGATACTCCATATTTTCTATTATTTCAACCAATTCTTTAAATTTCTGATAATTGAATGTGGTCTGTGACACAATACATAGTGGAATATCCTTCGAAATATCAAGTTTCAGCGCATCTTCGGGGCAGGAAATCACTGTACACTCTCCTTCTGCCCAGCCCCTTATTCCCTCGACTTCCGGATGATGAGGATTTCCGATAATTACGATATGGAATCCTTCCCGGCTTTTATCGCGAACAATATCATGTATTTTTCGAACGAAAGGACAAGTCGCATCGATGATCTCGCACCCCGTATCCCTGACTTTTTCCATAAGATTTTTCGGGATACCGTGCGATCTTATGATTATAACATTGTCTCGTTCTATCTTCTCTCCGGTGTCAGTCCTTATAAGATCATCGTCGATGACATGTACGCCTTTTTCGGCAAGATCGTTCACGACCTGCTCATTATGTATAATAGGCCCCATCGTACATACTTTTCCCGGATGCTCCGCGGCGGCTTCATATACAAGATTGACCGCGCGTTTTACACCGAAACAGAAACCGGCACTTTTGGCAACAGTCACTTTGTTCATGTTTTCTCTCCGTTTATTTTAGTTGACATAACTTATTTATGTAACCCCTCGGTAAGTCCGAGGATCCTGTCCACGACCTCGGGAATCGTCATATCGGATGAATCGATCAGGACGGCGTCCTCAGCCTGTCTCAAAGGAGAATTTTCCCTGTTCATATCCCTGTGGTCTCTATCAGCGATATCTCTTCTGATTTCATCCAGGTCCGGCTGCTGACCTTTTGCGATCAGCTCCTTATACCTTCGGTCAGCGCGTGTCTCGACTGAAGCGGTAAGATATATTTTAAGATCCGCATCCGGCAGAACGACGGTTCCGATATCACGACCGTCCATGACAACACTCGTCGAATGCGCCAGTTTCTGCTGAAGACTTACCAGTTTCTTTCTAACTTTCCCGTTGACAGAAACGGAGCTTGCCATATTTCCCACGGCTTCCGTCCTGAGTTCACCTGTCACATCCTCTCCGTTCAGAATGACATGCTGCGCTCCGTCTTTATAAACGATTGAAATATCGGCGCTCTCACAGGCTTTTTCAATGGATTCAGTATCATCCGGTGAAATATCATTCTTCAGCATATAGAGTGCCATTGCGCGGTACATTGCGCCTGTATCCACATAAATACTATTCAACTCTCTGGCCACTGCCTTCGCTATTGTGCTTTTGCCAGCCCCTGCAGGTCCGTCAATTGCGATATTCATTCCATTACCTCCTCATTTATAGCCCTTGCACAGGCAGCTGCCGTGGACCATGCAATCTGAAGGTTAAAACCGCCGGTCAATGCATCCAGGTCAAGAACTTCACCTATGAAATAAAGTCCGGAAATTTTTTTCGATTCCATGCTCTGCGGTCTGACTTCCCTGACAAGCACACCGCCCTGTGTGATGACAGCCTCATTATACCCTCTGAGCGAATCTAAGAACAGGGGGAAATGCTTTGTGACCCGAATGAGGTCTTCTCTTTCGCTTTTTTTAATATCAAATATTTTTTTATCCGGATCCAAATCCGCAAGTTTGAAAATAATGGGTACCATCTTTGCCGGATATAGTTCTGAAATGACATTTTTAACTGCTTTCTTTTTATTTGAATCGAAAAGCCTGAGGATCCTCTCTTCAAATTGCTGCTCCGAAATACCCGGTTTTAAGTCGACCCATACATCAAGCTCCGATGCCTTGTCAGGCGTCATATAATTTCCGGCTTTTGCACTTGCGGAAAGAACGAGCGGCCCCGAAACACCAAAGTGAGTAAAAAGCATTTCCCCGAAGTCGGAAAAAAGCATCTTTTTTCCTTTTCGGATATTGAGCGTAACATTTTTCAGAGAAAGGCCCTGCATTTCGGAACATAGATCCCCTCGGCAGTTGACAGGCACCAGCGAAGGACGTAAATCTGAGATCTTGTGTCCGGTCTCTTCTGCAAATGTATACCCATCTCCTGTTGCTCCGGTCGACCGGTAAGACAGTCCTCCGGTCGCAACAATTACTTTATCCGCATTTATTGTAAAATCGCGTTCATCTTTTCCCGGCCTCGATTCTCTTGCCTTAACACCTGTCACGTATCCATCTGTAATAAGCATTTCCGTGACTTTCGTGTGCAGCATGACTCTCACTTTATTCTTCTTCATCTGATCGCGGAACATGTCGATGACATCTGCAGATTTATCCGATGCAGGGAATGCACGGTTCCCTCTCTCGACCTTTGTTTTCAGACCCCACTCTTCAAATTTTGCTATGGTCCCCTGAGGATCAAGCACATCTATAGCGCTGTAGAGGAATCTGGGATTCGACACAACATTTTCAAGGAAAGTCTGGTGATCGCAGTTATTTGTAAAGTTACATCGGCCTTTTCCGGTTATATACAGCTTTTTTCCGAGACGCTCATTTTGTTCGAGCACAGTCACTTTGTGTCCGGCTTCACCGAGAAGAACAGCTGCCATCATGCCGGCAGCTCCGGCTCCGATAATAATGATATTACTCAAAATATTTTCTTACCCTCTCTGTAAGCGAACAACAGGACTGTCTTACAACCCCGTTGCAAAACAGTCCTGTATTTTTCGTATCAAACCGGTCTTATACCGGATATGCCTTGTTCTCAGCGTCGGCGGACTTGGTATCCACGCCGGTCTCCTGAGCATCTCTGTATTTGAAGAAGTCAAGAGCTACCTGCGGGAAAAGTGCATATGTGAGGACATCCTCATCCTGCTTCTTGTAGGAGCTGATAGCTTTCTCATATTCCGGAAGCTTGTCTTCCAGAAGGTCAGCCGGTCGGCATGTGATCGGAACTTCATTACCGATGACCTGCTTCTGGATTTCCGGATCGAACGGCTTTGTGGACTTTCCGTATCTGCCGAGGAACATGTCTTTGGTCTCCTGAGGAACGACCATGTAGCGCTTGCCGGTCAGGACGTTCATAACAGCCTGTGTTCCTACGATCTGTGAGGACGGTGTGACAAGCGGCGGATCGCCCATATCTTTACGTACACGCGGGACCTCTTCAAGAACTTCGTAGAATTTGTCTTCAGCATGCTGCTGAGCAAGCTGGCTTGTCAGGTTGGAAAGCATACCGCCCGGAACCTGATACTGAAGAGTCTTGATATTGACGCCCATGTTCTTCGGATTCATGAGACCGTTCTCAAGATATTTCTCGCGGATCGGTCTGAAGTATTCTGCAATCTCGGCGAGCTTATCCAGGTTGAGACCGGTATCGAACTCTGTGCCTTTGAATGCTTCGACCATAACTTCTGTCGCCGGCTGAGATGTGCCGAGTGCGAACGGGCTGATTGCACAGTCAAGAATATCAGCACCTGCTTCTACTGCCTTCATATAGGTCATGGAAGCACAGCCTGATGTGTAGTGAGTATGCATTTCGATCGGCAGTGAAGAACCTGCCTTAAGGGCAGTTACGAGCTCTGTGGCCGCCTTCGGAACAAGAAGCCCTGCCATATCCTTGATGCAGATTGAGTCGGCGCCCATCTCCTCGATCTGTCTGGCCATTGTGGTCCAGTAGTCAAGTGTATAGG
>CAMNDN010000007.1:0-46420 GCA_946535445.1 uncultured Lachnospiraceae bacterium | reverse complement strand
CTGCAAAAATACCGCGGATCTTCTCTGAGTCTCTTGCGTTCATCTGACAACCGAACGTAACGACTGTCGAATACAGCGGTCTCCCGAGGCTCTCTGAAATTTCAGAGACTATCTTTCCGGCTTCCTCTATGAAAGCCAGCTGTCTGGCTGCTTCGGCCTGCTGATCCTCTTCACTTTTCAGTTCAATCTTATATTTTTCCATAATAATCTCCAACTCTCAAACAGTAAGATTATATTATAGCATCTGGCGGGAATTTGGCAAATCATAATATGCCCGCGGAGAAAAAAAGACGCCGGGGCTGTCGCACGCAGGTCTGATTCCACTATCTACAGCAGACTTCATGTACAAATGTCTGTCCTGAATAGCGGTAACATGACCTGAATGCAACAGCCCCGGCGTTTCAGTCTCTGATTCAAGTCCCCTCCCATGAAACATGGCAGGGAATCCTGATGTCCTTCATGAAATCAGAAATCTCCGTTGCCCATCCCCACCTGAACTTTAGACTTGCCGCCGTGGGCTTCAAGGCAGCGCTCGCGCTCCTGGTTCATAATGGTCAGGTATACATCTTCTCCATACTTGTAGGCTGCCTTCCATTCGGCATTATATTCTTCAGCCTTGGCTGCCTCCTCTTCCGATACGCAGCAGACTGCAGTATCCTCACTTGCGCCAAAGACACACTGTCTGATCTGCTCATTCTGAACAAGGCATACAAATGTCTTACCTGTGTTCAGTACCAGATCCTTGCCGTCCAGCGTCTTATATTTTACAGGTTCATAGAAGCTTGGTCTCTCCCATGTAATATCAATCGCTTTTCCGTTCGAGATATACTTTCCTTTTCCTCCGGCAGTCGTGTCGAAGTGCAGATACTGGGATTCCTGATAATTTGCGTAATTCTGGAATTCAATAATGATATTCTTTACCGCGATCTGCTCACCATTCTCCACATCAATATGAGGACCGCCGTACTGTTCTCTCAGATAAAGCCCTGAATCCGGCTGATAGTAGAACTTCGGATTATTGATCGGATAGCCTGTCGCCACGAAAGCGGCATCCTGTCCGTCTTCAAGCATACTCTGCTCGCCCACCCAGTGGAAAGTATATTGCTGCTTGTATCCATCGAAGTGATCCGTTCTGTATCCGAGCGTCTCGATACCTTTCAGAAGTCCATCCGTGTTCGTATACGCATTATGCGGCGCACTGTGGAAGCTGTTGTCACGGAAGAATACCGAACTTGTATACCAAGCGAGACCGGAAAGGTTATCCACATCGTCCGACTCCAGATACGGCAATGCGTATGCAGCCTGTCCGTAATGCACATAAAGCTCATCAAGACCGGCTGCCATAGATACGAAATAATCTCTGCAGCTGCGGAGCGGGCCGACTCTGGGCAGGTCGGAATAGTCTTCAAATACGGCCATCATACGTGTCAGACTTCCCTCGACAGGCGCTTCGAAATACATGCTTGCCTTGCTGATTCCGCTCTGCGGCAGAGCACCCTTTACATTATCGATCATGAACGCCATAGGTCTTTTATTTTTCATGGCATCCGGAATATATTCACCTGTAACCTCACTCTTTATCATCCCCTCCGGAATCGGTTCCGCCGGTGTGGGGGTAGGACTCGGGGTAGATGTAGGGGCAGGTGTCGCTGTGGGCTCCGGTTTACTGTTAGTCTGCGTCACATTTCCTGTCTTTTTTGCAGGTTCGACAACTTCTGCCACGGACGATTCCGCCAGTTCCTCTCCCTGTGAATTCTGTCCCCAGTCCTCCCAGAAATGACCTTTGATCGTACATCCCGAGAGAATTGTCGCTGAAAGCAATAATGGTAACAAATATCTGGCTCTTTTCATAACTGTTTTTCCTTCCCTCCTTCTCTGGTAATACCCAGGTCATTCATAATCGTGTCCTGCATCGCTGTCATACGTTCTTCATCCGCTCTGCTCATATGATCATATCCGACCAGATGAAGCAGACTGTGAACGATCAGGAATGCATACTCTCTTAAAAAACTGTGGCCGTACATAACTGCCTGTTCCCTTATTCTGGGCAGACAGAGGACAATGTCCCCCAACAGTAATTCCCCGCTCTCCGGATCAAAATCATCAAAGCTGTCTTCGTCTAGCTCATCAAATGCTGCAGGCTGACTGTACTCGTGCAGCGGGAATGAGAGTACATCCGTAATACTGTCTATTCCCCTCTGTTCCCTGTTTATCTCTCTTATCGCATCATTCCCGGTGATCAGAATGTTCACTTCCGCCTCATACGGGCATTGCGTCGCATCCAGAAATCCCGACAGGACATCCTCCGCGACCTTCTGATAATCAAGCGCCGGCATGTCTTCCTTATATTCCGGAATATATTCATTTTCAATAGTCACTGTCATATTTTTACCTGCTGCATTCAGTTATCTGTAAAACCTGACTTTCGGCCTGTCACTCTTACGCTCACGGCTCTTTTTCTCCTCGTATACTTCATAAGCCTGAACGATTTTCTGTACGAGAGGATGTCTCACAACATCCTTGGATGTCAGTTCACAGAATCCTATCTCATCGATTTTTTTCAGCACTTTATAGGAGACATCGAGTCCGCTTTCCGTTCCTTTCGGCAGATCCTTCTGGGTACGGTCACCGGTAATGACCACTTTCGTCCCGAAACCGATTCTTGTAAGGAACATCTTCATCTGAGCGGGCGTTGTATTCTGTGCTTCATCAAGGATAATAAAGGCGTTGTCAAGTGTACGTCCGCGCATATAGGCGAGCGGAGCCACCTCTATAAGTCCTTTTTCCGAATTTTTCAGAAATGCCTCTGCGCCCATGATCTCATATAATGCATCATAGAGTGGTCTCAGATAAGGATCGATCTTGCTCTGCAGATCTCCGGGAAGAAATCCCAGTTTTTCTCCCGCCTCGATCGCAGGTCTGGTGAGAATGATCCTTGATACTTCATCCCTTCGAAAAGCACGCACTGCCATCGCCATGGCAAGATAAGTCTTTCCGGTACCTGCAGGTCCTGTTCCGAAGGTGATCATTCGCTCTCTGATGGAATCCACATACTTTTTCTGCCCTATCGTTTTCGGCTTGACCGGTCGTCCGGCCACCGTATGAATGATCAGATCATCATCCAGAGCCGATATAGCGCTTTCCCTGTCTTCAAGGAGAAGCGAGAGTGCATAATTGATGTTCTGAGTCGTGATCGTATTTCCACGCTCGGATAAAATAAGCAGCTGCTCCAGAAGGCGGGATGCCTTTTTTACATCGGCTGCTTCCCCGATGATTTTCAGTTCCCCGTCGCGCTCGATCATCTCTATATGAAGCGTATTTTCTATTATTTTCAGATGCTTATCGAAATCACCGAAAATATTTTTTTCATGTTCGGCCGGAATCGCAACAGATGTTTCTGTCCTGCTTCCCATTCTTTTCCCCTTTCCGATATATTAAATAATTTTAACACAGTTTTCACAAACATGAAACTACTTGTTCCCCGTCAGGCAACATTTGGGTAACATTTTCGTTTTATTGTGAACCGTTCTTTTTATGTCAGATTCCTTCACGCGGCACCATGGCTACTTATGATACGGTTCATGATTCATAATACGATAAGACCTGTAGATCTGTTCAAGTAAAATTACCCGCATAAGCTGGTGAGGAAAGGTAAAAGCCGAAAAACTGAGCTTCTCATCTGCTCTTGCCAGGACTTTTTCCGACAATCCCAAAGATCCGCCGATAATAAAGGTTATTGTGCTTTTTCCTTTGATCATGAGCCCGGACAGATGGGACGAAAGCTGTTCGGAAGTAAAAGTCCTTCCTCCGAGATCAAGAGCGATGCAGTATTCACTGTCTGTGATACGGCTTAGGATCCTTTCTCCTTCTCTGATCTTTATCTGTTTCTCAGCCTCCGGGGAAATACCATCCGGCGTTTTCTCGTCCTGACACTCCAGGATCTCAATTTTGCAGTATCTGGACAGACGCTTGACATATTCTGCCACAGCATCCCGATAAAACTTTTCTTTTATTTTACCAACACAGATTATTTTTATTTTCATATTAATCAGATAAAAATCACCCGGCCTTACCGGCCGGGGATCATAAAAAACTGTTATTATTTCAAACTTGCCACTTTGCGTCGTGGGGAATCTTCATTATTCCTGATTTTTGCTCCGGATATAATTATCGATACCCTTGGCACCGGCTCTGCCGGCTCCCATGGCAAGAATAACTGTAGCGGCACCTGTTACAGCGTCACCGCCTGCATAGACGCCTTCTTTTGTCGTCTTTCCTTCATCTTCTGTCGCAACAAGGCATTTTCTGCGGTTGATCTCAAGGCCCGGCGTTGTCGAGGAAATGAGCGGGTTCGGAGATGTGCCGAGAGACATGATGACCGCATCGCACTCCATCTCGAATTCAGAACCTTCGACCGCTACCGGACGTCTTCTTCCGGATGCGTCCGGCTCACCGAGCTCCATACGGATGCATCTGATGCCGACAACATTGTCATTCTCATCTGTAAGAACTTCGACCGGATTCGTCAGAAGATCGAAAATAACGCCCTCTTCCTTGGCATGATGGACTTCCTCCGCTCTTGCCGGAAGCTCTGCCTCAGAACGGCGATATACAAGATGGACTTCGGCGCCCAGACGAAGAGCCGTCCTGGCTGCGTCCATAGCAACGTTTCCGCCGCCGACAACGACCGCTTTCTTAGCCTTATAGATCGGTGTATCGTAGTCATCTCTGAAAGCATACATGAGGTTATTGCGTGTAAGGTACTCATTTGCGGAGAAAACGCCGTTGGCATTCTCGCCCGGGATACCCATGAACATCGGAAGACCTGCGCCGGAGCCGATGAAAATCGCTTCATAACCTTCCTGCTCGATCAGCTGATCAACAGAAATCGTTCTGCCGACGATAACATCGGTAATGATCTTAACACCGAGACCTTCGACATTCTTTACTTCCTCGGCAACGACCTTCTCTTTCGGGAGACGGAACTCCGGAATGCCGTATGTAAGTACACCGCCTGCTTTATGAAGAGCTTCGTATATCGTCACGTCATATCCCATCTTGGCAAGATCTCCTGCTGCGGTAAGACCTGCAGGACCGGAACCGATGACGGCAACTTTGTGACCGTTTTTCACTTTAGCGCCTTCGGGCTTGATTCCATCCTCTTTTGCGCGATCCGCTACAAATCTCTCGAGCTTGCCGATTGATACCGGCTCAGCCTTCAGACCACGGATACATCTTCCTTCGCACTGTGTCTCCTGCGGGCATACACGTCCGCAGACAGCAGGAAGAGAACTCGACTCAGAGATGACCTGGTAGGCACCTGCGAAATCTCTCTCTGTTACTTTTTTAATAAAAGCCGGAATATCAATGCTTACAGGGCATCCCTCGATGCAGCGCGCATTCTTGCAGTTGAGGCATCTGGTTGCTTCCTCGACAGCTTCCTCTTCATTATATCCGTAACATACTTCTTCAAAATTCGTAGCACGAACAAGCGGTTCCTGCTCCCGTACGGGAACCTTCGTTTTAGACATATTAGGCATTAAATGTCACCTCCATCTCAATTTCCACAGTTTCCGTGATGAGTTTCGCCCTCTTCATACCGAAGTTTTGCGCGACCCTCTTCCGTCTTGTACAGAGTCATTCTCTTCATCGCCTCAGACCAGTTGATCTTGAAACCGTCGAATTCCGGTCCATCTACGCATGCGAATTTAATCTCATCGCCTACGGTAAGACGGCAGGCGCCACACATACCTGTTCCGTCGACCATGATCGGATTCATACTGACGATCGTCGGGATATTGTACTTCTGAGTAGTAAGACACACGAACTTCATCATGATCATCGGTCCGATCGCAACACAGTGGTTGTATTCTCTGCCTTCTGCGACAAGTTCATCGATCACGGATGTAACAACACCTTTATGCTTGTAAGATCCGTCATCGGTCGTGATATAAAGGTTCGTGGCGACAGCACTCATCTCCTCCTCAAAGAACAGGAGATCTTTTGTCCTGGCTCCGATGATGACATCACATTCATATCCATGTTCCTTCAGCCATTTTACCTGCGGATAGACAGGCGCAGTTCCTACGCCGCCGGCTACGAAAAGGAATTTCTTGGATTTAATTTCCTCTTCGCTCATTTCAAGAATATCGGACGGTCTTCCGAGCGGTCCGACGAAATCCTGGAAGTAATCTCCTTCCTCCAGTTTAAGGAATTTAAGTGTACTTACGCCAAGTGGCTGGAATACGATAGTTATTGTACCTCTTTCCCGATCATAATCACAAATCGTAAGAGGAATGCGTTCGCCGACCTCGCCGTTTTTCACAATGACGAACTGTCCCGGCTGACAACTGCGTGCAACAAGAGGCGCCTCGACTTCCATAAGCCAGACAACTTCACTCAGTTGCTTTTTCTTTAATATTTTGTACATGGTTTCCTCCTTATATATACGTTTCCCACCACTACAGTAAGAATACCGTCATTACCCTTGTTCCCCGAACGTCGCCTCGAAAGTCTCTGCATCCATAATGATCTTTCTGGGTTTCGTTCCCTCCTCAGGACCTACGACTCCGGCTTCGCAGAGCTGATCCATGATTCTTGCCGCACGGTTGAATCCGATCTTGAACATCCGCTGCAGCATTCCAATCGATGCTTTATCTTTTTCTATAATGAATCTACCGGCATCTACGAAATACTCATCTCTTCCTGAATCTTTCGCAGGGCTTCCCGGAGCGGAGTTATTGATTGTCTTTGTGATCTGATCTTCCACGTCCTGATTATAGACTTCCTCTGACTTCTGCTGTGTCAGGAATTTTACAACACGGGAAATATCATCATCTGAAATATATGCGCCCTGAACACGTGCCGGCTTCGGATACCCCTGCGGAGCGAACAGCATATCGCCATGACCCAGTAGTTTCTCAGCACCGTTCATATCGATAATTGTCCGGCTGTCTACACCTGAAGATACAGCAAGCGCAATCCTTGAAGGCATGTTGGCCTTGATCAGTCCGGTCACAACATTGACAGAAGGCCTCTGTGTCGCGATGACCAGATGAAGCCCGGCTGCTCTTGCCAGCTGAGCCAGACGGCAGATCGCGTCTTCCACTTCGCCGGGAGCCACCATCATAAGATCCGCAAGCTCATCTACTACGATCAGTATCTGAGGAAGCTTTTTGAGCTGTTCGTCCGGCGGCAGTGCCTCATTGATTTTTTCGATCCTCTTATTGTAGGATTTCAGGTCACGTACGCCGGTATATTCAGCAAACTTATTATAACGGTCATTCATCTCCTGGACTGCCCAGTTCAGTGCGCCTGCCGCCTTTTTGGGATCGGTGACAACAGGGATCAGAAGATGCGGGATTCCGTCATATATCTTCAGTTCGACGACTTTCGGGTCGATCATGAGCATCCGGACTTCATCCGGTGTCGATTTCATCAGTATACTCATGATCAGGGTATTAATACATACCGACTTTCCGGATCCCGTAGCACCGGCTATCAGCAGATGCGGCATTTTGGCGATATCGGAAACGACCGGTTTTCCGGCAATATCTTTTCCGACGGCAAATGTCAACGGGGCTTTTGACTTGCGGAACTCACCGGATTCCACAAGATCTCTGAACGCTACGACCGAACTTTCCTTGTTTGGAACTTCTATTCCTACGGCAGCCTTGCCGGGAATCGGAGCCTCGATTCTGATTTCCGATGCAGCCAGATTTAACTTTATATCATCGCTGAGAGAGACGATCTTGCTGACCTTGACGCCCTGCTCGGGAGTCAGTTCATATCTGGTGACTGTCGGGCCGCGGCTTACATTATTCACATGCACATTGACGCCGAAGTCCCGGAAAATCTGTTCCAGCTTCTGAGCTGTCTCAATAAGATGCTGCTTTGAATCACCCTGCTGTACCTTTCCTCTGGTCAGAAGTTCCGGAGAGGGCATGATATACTGAGCCGCATCCTTTTCCTGTCTGCTGATTTCATTGGAAACATTCTTTATATTTGAGACAATTTCTTCTTCTGACGACCGTGTCTTCTTAACGGTTCCCCGCTTAGGCGAAGTCTGTTCTTTCCCGGTCGCGTCTGCTTCAGCCCCGGAGACCTGTACGCTGTCGTCAAAAGCTCCTTCGATCTTTATAGATGGAGCATTTTCTTCCGCATCATCAGAATCTGCCTTCAAGGATTCGGAGATTTCTTTTTCGACTTTATGATCCGTACCCGATGAAGTCATTACATTCATCAGGAACGAAGGGACCTGGCTGCTGTCAGAAGCCCCGGAAGCTGTCCCGCTCTTTTCAGCAGAAGCTTTCGACTTTTCTTTCTTTTCCGCTTCCTTCCTGGCTGAAGCTGACTTCTTCTTAACGGTCTCTTTGTTTACAGCGCTTTTATCCTGAGCTGGTCTCTTAACTTCCTCAAATGCCTCATCCGCAACGTGTGACCCGGCCTCTGTTACCTTCTCTTCCCGTGTCTTTTCTTTATCATGACTTCCTTTCAGATTAAAGAGGGGAAGCCATCGTCTGTAGGAAGACCTTCGCATCGCCCGCTGGGATTCGATATCCTCCTCATCTTCCGGGTCGTCATCCTCATCATCTTCATCAGCACTTCTTGCTTTACGGTTCCGTCTGACCCGTTCCGCTGTTCTTTTGGTCTTTATGCCAAGCTTAGTTACAAGGGGTTTCTGAGTCAGAATGATCAGAGAAAGAATCAATCCGAAAATGCATAAGATCCAGGCTATCACATTGCTGAAACCGAAGGCAAAAAGCCTGACGACCGCTCCGCCGATGATACCTCCGCCGGAGTGTTCATCGGCAGACATATAGTAATAATCTGAAATAGGAATTGACCTGCTGTATTCACGCACAACGATCAGATGAACAATTGCGCACACAAAGATAAGAAGCATGAGCAGACCGGTCATTTTTCTTATAATAAGGGCATTTTTCCTGTTGGCCATGTAAAATGCGACTGCGAAGAAAAGGTAAAAAGGAACCACATAAGCTGTCAGACCAAATATACCGAATAAGACGTCGCTGATCGCATTACCGGCAGGTCCGCCGATTCCTATATTAAAAAGGAACAGTAAAACAGACAGTAAAAATACAGTCAGAAGCAGAATGTCACCCGCAATACCGGTCGACTCGACCGGCCTTGCAGTATTTTTCCTTCTTGCACTGCCTGACTTTCCTGTGCTGTTTTTCTTTCGACCTGAAGCAGCGGAAGTCTTCCTGCTTCCGGTTCTCTTCCGGCCGTTTGTTTTTTTTGTTGCCATTAATCCTCTCCGATTTTGAACCGACGAACTTGGGTCCGTCGGTTCATTTGTCTATTATACCACATAAGTAGATTGTCAAATATTTTTTGATGAAAGAATTTTTGTTTTTAATATAGAATTATACTATAAAACTTAAAATCAGAATTACACCTCCCGACACAAAACTCCAGATCGCGAACGTTTTGAGCCGGCGCTGACGTATTAATTTCGATACAGGTCTGACGATTAGCATGCCTGTCACTGCAGCGAATAACGCTCCGACAAGACATGTCCCCGCAAATCTGGGAGAAGCAATGAGAGTCGGGATTTTACCACTCTGCAGAACAATTGCCCCGATGACCGCAGGTATTGAAAGAAGGTATGAGAACCGGATGGAAAGGCTTTTATTAAAGCCCAGCAGAATACCGCATACAAATACAAGACCTGTCCTTGATATCCCGGGTATTACCGAGAAACCCTGAACACATCCGATCACAATACCATATTTCCAGGAAATATCCAGCGGAATTTTATTTCCGACAGGCACTCTGTCCGTTACCAGCAGCAAAATACCGGTTATAAGCATCCCTATGCCGCTGTAAAGAACGGATCCCGAAGCAGACCGAGCCGCATTCCTCAGTAAAAAAGCCACAAGCGAAGTCGAGGCAGTTGCTGTGATCACAAGGATCACAAGCTGCCTGTAATTAGACGTAACGATATGAATATATCTCGGTTCCTCATGATTCCTGATACTTCTGAATGTGATCCGGATGTTCAGTACGATATCTCTGATCATCCGAAAAGCTTCTCTGCACAATCTGGCTGCATCTTTCTGCATTGCAAGAAGAATTGCCGCAAGAGTCCCGACATGGAGAGCGACATTCATAAGTTCAGAGCTCTCCTGTATACGAAGGATCTGTTCGACAACGATAAGGAATCCGGTCGAACTGATCGGAAGAAATTCGGTCAGTCCCTGAATGATTCCGAGAAGTATTGTCAGCAGATAATCCATAAAATCCTCTTGTTAACCTTTAATCCTCATCCCAGTTGTGATATACGTTCTGTACATCATCGCTCTCGTCAAGCAGGTCGAGTATTCTCTCCAGAGAAGAAATATCCTTTTCGCTGGTAAGCTTTACATACGTCTGCGGAATCATGGTAACTTCAGATGAAGCGAGGGAAAGACCTTCATCTTTAAGAGCTTTCTCAACATCCAGGAACGCTTCCGGAGATGTCAGGATCTCATAACTGTCGTCTTCCTCATTAAAATCGTCGGCACCGGCATCCAAAGCAGCCATCATCAGATCATCAGAGTCCATGTCGCACTCTTCCTTGTCGATAATGATCTGTCCTTTTTCATCGAACATGAAAGAGACGCAGCCCGGTGTTCCGATATTGCCGTTTCCTTTCGTGAAGGCACTGCGGACTGCTGCTGCCGTACGATTCTTATTATCCGTAAGCGTCCTGACGATGATCGCGATACCGCTCGGGCCGTAGCCTTCATAGGTAATAGATTCGTAATTGGCGCCGCTGCCATCACCGGCTGCTTTTTTGATTCCGCGCTCGATCGTATCGTTCGGCATATTGTTGGCTTTCGCCTTGGCGATTACCGTTGCGAGCTTGAAGTTATTGGCCGGATCCGGGCCGCCTTCTTTTACAGCCACAGCAATTTCGCGTCCGATAATTGTAAAAATCTTACCCTTTGCAGCATCATTCTTTTCTTTTTTGTGCTTGATATTCGCAAACTTAGAATGTCCAGACATTTTATCTCCTTTAACGTGTATACGTTGTAAGCTGCGCCTGCCGCGCAGCAGACTTATAAGACCCTTCTATGAAAACACATTACAGTAAACTATATCAGTTTTATAACAATTATTCAAGTATCAGATAAACTCGCTCTGCTCAATAATTCGTCCTTCATATATATAATTTCTGGGGACGCGTTTATTGATATCACAGACAAGTTCGTAGTTAAATCGCCCCGACAGATCTCCCAGTTCTTCCGCTGTAATCATATAGTCTCCCTGACGTCCGAGCAGTACGACTTCATCCCCCCTTGAAGCACCGTCAATTTCCGTCACATCGACCATGAACTGGTCCATGCAGACTCTTCCCAGGATCGGAGCTTTCCGCCCGCGGATCAGAACATATCCCTTTCCGGAGAGCATTCTCGGGTATCCGTCAGCATATCCCACCGGAACGGTAGCGACCCTCCTCTTCTCACGGGCCTTGAATGTACCTCCGTAGCTCACCTCATCGCCGGCCTCTATATCCTTGACAAACGAAATATGGCTCTTAAGGCTCATGACCGGTCTGAGAGGCACAATATCCGTCTCAACGTCCGCCGAAGGGAGCAGACCATACACCGTAATACCGGCTCGTACCATATCCATATTGGCTTCTTTCATGCGGATGATGCCCGCGCTGTTGCTCACGTGATGGATCGGAATCCGGACGCCTGCCTTCCGGACTTTATCCGCAAATGCCTTATACCTCTCAAGCTGCCTCACAGCTGGAGCGATACTGACTTCGTCAGCCCTCGCAAAATGAGTAAAAAGACCTTCTATGATAATATTCGGAAGCTTTGCGATCCTTACGATCGTCTCGACCGACGTGTCATCGTCCCTGAAGCCGATCCTGCTCATGCCCGTATCGAGAGCCAGATGAATAATTGCCTTCTTATCGACGTCAAAGGCCGCGTTCGAGACAGCTTCAGCTGTCTCATAGTCAAATACGCAGATCCTGACGTCGGAACGGATCAGTTCTGCGTAGGACTCTTCAAACGCGTATCCCAGCAGCATGATCGGTTTTCTGATTCCTGACATTCTAAGGCGCATGGCCTCATCTGCCGCAGCTACCGCAAATCCCCACATATAGGGATAAGGCTCCATCAGCTGAGCGATCTGTATGCTTCCGTGTCCGTATCCGTCCGCCTTGATAACTGCAGTAATCTTACAGTCCGGACTGATATTGGCCTTCATACTCTCAAAGTTGAAAAGGACCGCGTCAAGATCGATATCTGCTCTTACCCTGCTGTAATTCTTCATTTTCCCCTCCGCATCAACGAACTATTTTCTTGAGATTACCTATTATATCGGAAGCGATCACGTTTCTTCTGCCGCTCTCGGAAGCGGCCGCGTCACCGGCTTTTCCGTGAATGAACACGGCGAGAGGCGCAGCCGCGAGTACATCGCATCGCTGTCCCAGCAGCCCGGCCAGAATACCGGACAGAACATCGCCGCTGCCGGCCGTCGCCATCCCGTCATTGCCTGAAGTATTTATAAAAACATTTCCGTTCGGCAGCGCTGTACAGGTCCGTGCATCCTTCAGCACACAGACCAGATCGCAGGCTGTCGAAAGATTGACTGCGGCGGAAATCGGATCCTCTTTCAATTCCGCAATCGTGCGCCCCACAAGCCGGCCCATTTCGCCCATATGAGGTGTTATAAAGAGCATTCCCCTGTACGCCTTCAGAAGCTCTGTATTTCCGTAAAGGCAATTAATGCCATCCGCGTCGAGGACAAGCGGCTGCACGGCAGTCTCAAGAACATGTTTCACGATCGTCTCTGCGACCTCATCTGTTCCGAGTCCGGGCCCTAGACAGAGAACGTCCGCCCAGTCCATGGCCTTATCGATCACATCCTCCGCTTCCACCGCGTCCGTGTAGGTGGATAAAAGTGCTTCCGGCAGTTCACGCTGAATGATCTCGCGGTTGTCGTCCACCGTGACGATGCGGACCATCCCCGCTCCCATGCGCATAGCAGAGAGAGCGGAAAAATATGCGGCTCCCGACATGTTCCTGCTTCCGGCGATCACCAGGATCTTCCCGAAGGTCCCCTTGTTCCCGGATGCAAGCCGCTGCGGAAGATAAGAAGGAATGTCAGTCTCATCCAGACTGTAGATTCTTCTCTCCGTATCCATTTTTCCTGCAGGCCTACCTCCCCACGGCTCCGCATTCCACTCATCCGGAATACCGATGTCCGCGATGCGGATCCTGCCCGAATATTCCGCTCCCGGATAAAGGAGCATGCCCGGCTTCATGAGCTGCATGGTGACTGTCACATCCGCCTGTACGGCACATCCCATGATCTTCCCGGAATCGGCATGAACACCTGACGCGATATCAGCTGATATGACAAATGCGCCGGAGGCATTGATCCTGCGGATCACTTCAGCATAATTTCCTTCAATCTCACGCGTAAGACCGATTCCGAAGATCGCGTCCACGATCACATCATATTCGGCAAATGTAGACTTGCGCACTTCCGGGATCTTCAACTTTCTGCACACGGAGACCTGCAGTTTCATCTCATCGGTATAGTGATCTTCGTTGCCTGCAAGATAAAGATCACAGGACACTCCTTTCAGGGTAAGTATTCTCGCGCATGCAGCGCCGTCTCCGCCGTTGTTGCCGCTGCCGCATACGCACAGAACATGGCCTTCTTTTCCCGTTTCCCGTAAATACGCAAGGACTTCTTCCGCAATTTCAAAAGAAGCTCTTTCCATAAGGACACTCGAAGGAATGCCGATCTCCGTAATGGAGTATCTGTCTCTTAATTTCATCTGATCTGCCGTTACAATATGTTTCATAACCACCTCCTGCATTTGACTCGTACATTATAAACCAGGCTAAACTCCTTTGCAATGACTCATAACTTTCAGTGGCAAAAGCATGAAAAGTCATGTATACTTTCCATGAATCGGAGGATTTCAACATGATCTTGAATATTCAGAAAATCTCAAAAACATTCCCCGGGAACGAAGTGCTCCGGGAAGTTTCTTTCCATATAGAAGACAATGAGAAAGCAGCGCTCGTAGGGATCAACGGTGCCGGTAAATCGACTCTTCTGAAAATCATCGTCGGTGAGATGAGCCCTGATCAGGGATCAGCCATTCTTTCCAGAGACAGGACGCTCGGCTACCTCGCCCAGCATCAGGACATCACCGGCGACCTGACCGTTTATGAACAGCTCATGCAGGTAAGACAGGATATACTGGAACTTACCAGACGCATGACAGTATCCGAGCACAGAATGTCTCAGCTGACGGGAGAAGCCTTACATGACGAAATGACTTCCTACGCAAAGATGCAGGAGGCATTTGACCGTCTTAACGGGTACGCCTACAAATCAGAAGTAGTCGGCGTCCTGAAAGGTCTTGGGTTCACGGAAGAAGACTTCGGCAAAAAAGTATCGACCCTCTCCGGGGGGCAGAAAACCCGCGTTGCGCTCGGAAAACTTCTCCTGACCAGCCCGGATATCATTCTGCTCGATGAGCCGACGAACCATCTCGATATGACTTCTATTGTCTGGCTGGAGACATATCTGATGAACTATAAGGGGGCGGTCCTGATCGTCTCCCATGACCGATATTTCCTGAACCGGGTCGTGACCAAGGTCATTGAGCTGGATCGGGGATCCGCCCGGACATATCAGGGCAATTACGATGCATACAGCTATAAAAAAGAGGAGATCCGTCATGCCGAATATCTGGCATTCCTAAAAGCCGAGCAGGAGCGGAAGCATCAGGAGCAGGTCATTGCCAGGCTCAGGCAATTCAACAGAGAAAAGTCGATCCGACGGGCGGACAGCCGGCAGAAAATGCTCGATAAGATGGAAATGCCCGAGAAGCCCCAGGGCGAGAATGCAGTCATGGGCCTCTCCTTCTCCCCCGGGACAGAATCCGGGAAGGATGTGCTGTCCGTCAGCGATCTTTCAAAGTCCTTTGACGGCATCTGCCTTTTCGAAAATGTCTCCTTCGAGATCAAAAAAGGGGAACACGTCGCGCTGATCGGGAACAACGGGACCGGTAAGTCTACTCTTCTCAAAATCCTGAACGGAGTGTATCTCCCGGACCGCGGAGAGTTCGTCCTGGGAGCAAATGTCATTACCGGATATTACGATCAGGAAATGCATGTCCTCCATCCGGACAAAACAATATTTGATGAGATATCCGACGACTATCCTTCCATGAACAATACGAAGATCCGAAGTGCCCTTGCTGCCTTTCTGTTCACCGGGGAGGATGTGTTCAAATACATCCGTGATCTGTCCGGCGGTGAGCGAGCCCGCGTATCTTTGTGCAAACTGATGCTGTCCAATGCGAATTTCATTATGCTCGACGAGCCGACGAACCATCTGGACATCGAATCGAGGGAAATTCTGGAAAGCGCGATCAATTCCTATACGGGTACACTCTTCTATGTCTCTCACGACCGTTATTTTATCAATCGAACAGCCGGCAGAATACTGGATCTTACCCACCGGACTCTGTTGAACTACATCGGTAATTACGACTACTATCTGGAAAAGAAGGAGGCTGTCGAGACGGCTTCACTGTCTCCGGAAGAGCTTACGCAGGAAGCAAAAGGGGACACCGAAGCCAAGCTGGACTGGAAGGCTCAGAAAGAAGACGCCGCGAAAAAGAGAAAGCTTTTGAACGATATCAAACGCACTGAAAAACTGATCGAAGACCTTGAAAAGGAAGATCTGGAAATTGACAGACTTTTCGAAGATCCGGCAGTCGCCTGCGATCCGGCAGAATGTACACGGTTGGGGAACAGAAAAGAAGAAA
This sequence comes from uncultured Lachnospiraceae bacterium, assembly GCA_946535445.1. GTDB lineage: Bacteria > Bacillota > Clostridia > Lachnospirales > Lachnospiraceae > Chordicoccus. Next base: position 30,597 of record CAMNDN010000007.1, on the reverse strand, counting down.
TCGCTTCACTGCTTGAAGAGTTATATACAAAATGGGAACAATTACAGGAAGAGGACTGACGGTCGACCCGCAGTCCTCTTCTTCTATGATAAAAACAAAGTAAATTAAAGCAGTTTCTCCAGATTCTTCCTTACCTCGAGAATGAATTCCAGGGTAGAGAGTTTCTTCGGATTTTTGAGTTTCGTGATGAGGACAAGGTCTCCCGTCATCTTTCCGCTCTCGATCGTATCGATCGTAGCCTGCTCAAGCTTATCGGCAAACGCACAGAGTTCAGCGTTTCCGTCCAGCTCGCCTCTCTTTCGAAGCGCTCCGGTCCATGCAAATATGGTAGCGACCGAATTCGTGGATGTCAGCTCTCCGGCCATATGCTTGTAATAATGTCTCTGGACGGTCCCGTGAGCAGCTTCATATTCAAAGTAGCCGTGAGGGGAAACAAGAACAGAGGTCATCATCGCCAGTGAGCCGAACGCAGATGAAAGCATGTCTGACTGGACATCGCCGTCATAATTCTTGAGCGCAAGCACAAAACCGCCCTCACTCTTCATAATGCGTGCCGCGACATCATCGATCAGCGTATAAAAGTAAACGATGCCGGCCTCCTCAAATTTCTCCCGGAACTCCTCCTCATATACTTTCTCGAAAATATCTTTGAATTCACCGTCATAGATCTTTGAAATCGTATCTTTTGTGGCGAACCAGAGATCCTGTTTTACAGAAAGGGCATAGGTAAAGCAGCTCCTTGCGAAACTCTCGATGGATGCATCCAGATTATGCATGCCCTGAATGACACCCGGACCTTTGAAATCAAAGATCGTCTGTCTTGTGACGGTTCCGTCCTCCGCGGTAAAGACGATTTCAGCCTTCCCCGGACGGTCTATACGCATTTCGGTATTCTTATAGACATCACCATACGCGTGTCGGGCAATTGTGATCGGTTTTTTCCAGTTGCTGACAACAGGTTCGATTCCCTTAACGAGAATGGGCGCGCGGAAAACAGTTCCGTCCAGCATCGCCCTTATGGTTCCGTTCGGGCTCTTGTAAAGAGTCTTCAGGCCATACTCTTTCTGTCGGGCAAGATTCGGAGTAATCGTGGCGCACTTCACACTGACGCCATACTTCATGTTGGCTTTTGCGGCATCGATCGTCACCTGGTCATCCGTCTCATCCCTGTGCTCAAGGCCCAGATCATAGTATTCCGTATTCAGCTCGATGAACGGTGTGAGAAGCTCATCCTTGATTCTTTGCCAGATGATCCTTGTCATCTCATCGCCATCCATCTCTACAAGAGGAGTCGTCATTACAATTTTCTTCATTCTATGATCTCCTTTCGAACATTATCTTCTCTCGAGACGTTTCCCCAGCTCTGCCATCGCAAGGTCACAGACTGTGTACATCTCATTGTTGGAGATAACGGTGACACGGCCGTTCTCATACTGATCGTCTACCCAGGCCTTCACCGCCATCGCGATATCAGATTTCTTATCAATCACCATTCCTTCCGGAACTGCATAATGGCGATTGATCCAGTGAGCGATTCCCGCCAGACCGGAAGTATTGGAAATTGCAACTTCCACAGGTCTCTTAAGGAATTTCTCCGTATCGAAAATGTTATAGATTTCTTCATTCTTAAGAAGTCCGTCCGCATGGATCCCGGCCCTGGTAATGTTGAAATTCTGACCTACGAACGGTGTGCGCGGAGGAATCTTTTCCCCAAGCTCCTTCTCGTAGTATTCCGCCAGCTCCGAAATGACGGTTGTATCCATACCGTCCAGGGTTCCGCGAAGCTGTGCGTATTCGAAGACCATGGCCTCCAGAGGCGTGTTTCCTGTCCGCTCTCCGATTCCGAAGAGAGAGCAATTCACGCCGCTTGCCCCATACAGCCATGCCGTCGTGGAATTGGAAACAGCTTTATAGAAATCATTATGTCCGTGCCATTCGATCAATTCTGACGGAACGCCGGAATGTACCATGAGACCGTAGATAATTCCGGGAACAGATCTCGGAATAACAGCACCGGGATAGTTTACACCGAATCCCATCGTATCGCATGCCCTGACCTTAATGGGGATTCCATACTGATCGCGCAGCTTCATGAGTTCCAGGCAGAACGGAATGACATAGCCATAAATATCCGCACGGGTAATATCCTCGAGATGGCATCTCGGACTGATTCCCATTTCCAGACATTCTTTGACGATCGTCAGATAGTGTTCCATGGCCTGCCGGCGTGTCATATGCATCTTGTAAAAGATATGATAATCGGAGCATGATACCAGAATGCCGGTCTCGCGCATCCCCATCGATTTTACAAGTTCGAAGTCTTTCTTGCTCGCACGGATCCAGCTTGTCACCTGCGGGTATCTATACCCTCTGTCGAGACACTTCTCTACCGCTTTTCGGTCTTTCTTGTCATAAAGAAAGAATTCGGAGGCTTTGATCAGACCATGAGGACCACCCAGCTTATGCAGATAATCATAGATCGTTACGATCTGCTCCGTCGTGTATGGGGCTCTGGACTGCTGTCCGTCACGGAACGTGGTATCCGTGATCCAGATCTGATGCGGCATATGATGCGGGACGATTCGATCATTGAATGCGATCTTCGGAACTTCATCGTAGGGGAACAGATTGCGAAAAGTATTCGGTTTGTCCACATCTACGAGCTGGTACATGTACTCTTCCAGTTCCAGAAGATGTGAATTATGATTCATTCGTACGACTCTGTTTTCAATTTCCATAATAATCTCCTCCTTCCAGCCTCAGGGTGACCGGTCCCAAGGCAGGTCATTCAAATGCGGATATCATTTCTGTGAGGCAAGTACCTGTTTATTTTTGATAATATAATCCACAAGGGAAATAATAGTCAGGGCACATGCCACATACATGATGACTGTCGTCAGTATCCGGACAGCGGGAATATCAAGATTCGCGATCATGAGAATGACCATTGCCATCTGACTGACCGTCTTCGTCTTTCCCCACATACTGGCCGCAATGACGATTCCGTTATCGGAGGCGACCAGACGAAAACCGCTGATGGCAAATTCTCTGGCTATGATCACAATACAGATCCATGCAGGAAGCCTGTCCAGATCCACAAGACAGATCATTGCCGAACAGACAAGGAGCTTATCGGCAAGCGGATCCATGAACTTGCCGAAGTCAGTGATAAGGTTATATTTTCTGGCAATTTGTCCGTCCAGCATGTCCGTAAGGGATGCGGCGATAAAAATGGCGAGAGCCGCCCATTTCATCCAGCCTTCTCCTTCTCCGGCCAACATGAAAACAACGAACGGAACGATGAGGATCATACGAAGTACTGTAAGTTTATTCGGTAAATTCATTTTCAAAATCTCCTGTCAAATCATATTCGGAAGCGCCGGTGATCCGCACATTTACAAAATCACCGCTCATATGGTCTTCCGTTGCAGGTATGAAGACCATCCCGTCTACTCCGGGAGCATCCCCATAAGTCCTTGCCGCATAGATACCTTCTTCCGGAAGCTCTCCTTCAATGACAGCTTCCATCGTTTTTCCGATTCTGGCCTTGCCCCGTGCCAGAGAGATCTTCTGCTGAATCTGCATGATTTCTCTGCGCCTCTTCTCCTTCGTCCTCTGAGGGACCTGATCTTTCATTTTGGCAGCAGGCGTGTCCTCCTCTCTGGAGTATGTGAAAACTCCGAGTCGGTCGAACTTCATCTCCCGGACGAACTCTTTCAGGACCTGATGATCCTCCTCCGTCTCCCCCGGAAATCCGGAAATGAGTGTCGTTCTGAGAAAAATATCGGGAATCTTTTCGCGAAGATCAGATACAAGTTTCCGCAGATCCGCCTCACTCGTTCTTCGGTTCATTCTTTTTAAGACCGCGTCAGAGGCATGCTGGATCGGGAGATCCAGATAATGGCATATCTTTTTTTCTCTTGCCATCACCTCGATGAGTTCCGGATAGATCTCTTCCGGATAGCAGTAGAGGATCCGTATCCAATGGAGTCCATCGATCCTGCAGAGCTCACCGAGCAGTTCGTGCAGCACTTTTCTGCCATACAGGTCAACCCCGTATATCGTTGTCTCCTGCGCTACAAGAATAAGTTCCGTCACACCTGCATCCGCAAGATCGCGGGCTTCGGATAGCAGCTTTTCCATCGGAAAACTTCTGTATTTTCCACGGATCTTCGGTATGATGCAATATGTACAGTGCTTATCGCATCCTTCTGCCAGTTTGAGGAATGCGTAATGCCCGCCGGTCGAAATGATCCGCTTTGTCTCAATGTTCTCATCGCGGCTGGCATCCATCAGCAGAATCGTCTTTCTGCCCCGGAAGGCCTCTTCCATGGCATCCGCAATGCCCGCCTTTCCGGTCGTTCCGACAATCGCATCTACTTCCGGAATCTCCTCAAGTATTTCTTCTCTATAACGCTGCGCCATGCATCCTGTCACAACAAGTACTTTCAGTTTTGCGGTCTTTTTCAGTTCAGCCAGAGAAAGGATTTCTTCAATACTCTCTTTCTTGGCATCCTCTATAAAGCAGCATGTGTTAATTACAGCCGCTTCGGCCTCCGTCTCATCATCCGTTATTTCAAATCCCCTGGATGTCAGGATGCCGAGCATTTCTTCGGAATCGACAAGATTCTTGTCACACCCGAGAGATACCATAAGTAGTTTCATAAACTCTCCCGTTTATATTTATATAGAAGAATAAAGGACAGCTGCCTGACAAGCTGCCGTCCTTTCAGTAGTTAATTATTTGTCTCCTCAGGAAGGATTTTTACCTCTCCTCTGAACACTTCGTCTACAGCAATTGAAAGGGGCTTCTTTTCTTCCTCATTCTCAACCAGCGGTTCATCTCCGTCGATGATCTGACGAGCGCGTTTTGCAGTGGCCATAACGATGGAGTATCGGCTGGATACTACCGGAACCGTACCATCTTCAATCTCAGAGTTTACCGCTGCGATCATTTCCTTATAGGACGGATGTATCATCATAATTATTGTTCTCCTTTCACACACTTCATAAGATCATCCTGCATGTCAGCAATAAGCTGGCTGTTTCTATGTGACTTTTTATGTTCTGTTTTCACGATTTGATGCAGAGCCTCAACGGCATCATCAAGTCTGTCGTTTACCAGAATGTAATCATAGGTACTCATAAGCTCAGACTCTTCAACGGCCCGCTTAAGGCGCCCGCATATCTGCTCCTCACTCTCCGTACCACGCCCGCGCAGGCGATCCGCCAGGATCCTGGCAGTCGGTGCCGTCACAAAGACCATCGGTGTATCCGGATATTTCTGATGTACCTTTTCCGCTCCCTGGACCTCGATCTCCAGAATGACATCTCTGCCCTCTGAAAGCATCTTCATGACATACTCTTTAGGGGTCCCGTAATAATTCCCCTGATAGGAAGCATATTCGATCAGATCATCGTTGCGGATCATCTCCTCGAACTCTTCTTTCGTGCGGAAGAAATAATGAACACCTTCCTCTTCCCCTGCACGAGGGCTTCTCGTCGTCGCGGATATGGAAAGAGCATAATTATCATATTTCCTGCAGATTTCCTTGGTGATCGTACCTTTCCCTGCTCCGGAAAATCCGGATACGATCAACAGTATTCCCTGATTCTTCAAGTACATTTCTCCTTCGAAAATCTTTACATTACTCGATATTCTGAATCTGCTCGCGTATCTTTTCAACGACTGTCTTCAGCTCGATGCCGTTATTCGACGTTGCCAGGTCCCCGGCCTTCGAAAGGATCGTATTGGACTCGCGATTCATCTCCTGTGCAAGGAAATCCAGTTTCCTGCCTACGTTATCCCCTTTTTTCAGTTCACTCAGCATCTGATCGATATGACTGCTTAAACGGACGGTCTCCTCATCTGTGGATATCTTATCCGCATAGATAATAAGAGCTGTTGCAAGCTGCGCCTCATCGATCGTACGATCTTCCAGGATCTCGGCCAGTTTATCCTCAAGCCTTTTTCTGTACTCGGCCATAATTTCAGGCTCACGGGCTTCGATATCAGCCACATTTACCCGCATGCTCTCAAGCTTGGCTTCCAGATCCGCCTGAAGCTTCCGCCCCTCCGTTTTTCTTGACTCATCAAACTGTACGGCAGCGGCGCGGATAACGGTCTCGAGCTGATTCCAGATTTCTTCCTCGTCTGTCTCCACATCTTTTAATGTGAGGACTTCCGGAAAACGTGTCAGGTCGGAAACACATATATCGTTCTCAACACCCAGTTCCGTGCTCAGCTTCTGACAGGCACCAATGTATTTTTCCGCAAGTTCCAGATTGAGGGTCGGAGTACCTGTTCCCGATCCGTAAATCTCTTCCGTGATGAAGATATCTACTTTTCCGCGCCCGGCATATTCCTTCAGAATGCTGCGGATCCCGGGTTCGAAAGCGCTGTATTTTTTCGGCATACGGATATTAAAATCAAGATATCTGTTGTTGACTGACTTAATTTCCACCGTCAGTTTCCTGATCTCTGTGATTACTTCCGCGTGACCGAAACCGGTCATACTTTTTACCATGTTTTCCATTCACCTGCTTTTCCGTATAATCTTACGTATTTTACATCATTTAGTAAATCCCGTCAACATTTGGAATATCATTTCGTTTATGCTATCATAGCTGTACAGGTATAGGAATCATTAAATATCACACCAAAAATTTCTAATTCCGGAGGTCATATGGCATTTGACGGCATAACCACGGCAGCGATCAGACATGAACTCTCAGACTGCCTCACCGGCGGAGGCATCAGCCGGATCGTTCAGTCCGAAAAAGATGAGCTGCTGCTCACAGTCAAGAATAATAAGGTAACATACAGGCTGCTCATGAGCGCTTCCCCTGCACTTCCTCTCATTTATCTTGTTCCCGAGAACAGGCAGGCACCTCTCACGGCGCCGAATTTCTGTATGCTCCTCAGGAAGCATCTTCAGGGCGGGCAGATCCTGCGGATCACACAGCCTTCACTTGAGAGGGTGATCTGCTTCGAGATCTCCCACCGGGATGAACTCGGTGATCTCTGCACGAAAAAACTGATCATCGAACTCATGGGCAAGTACAGCAATATCATTGTGACGGATGACCGCGATGTCATTCTTGACAGCATAAAGCGTGTCCCGTCTTCCGTCAGTTCCGTACGTGAGGTCCTCCCGGGAAGACCTTATTTCATTCCGGGTGCGGATGCCAAGAAAGACCCTCTCACAGCGGACGCGGAAGATTTTGTGTCGACGATCAATGCAAGTCCTTACTCAATCGTGAAAGCGATTTATATGTGTTATACCGGGATCTCCCCGATTGCTTCCGAGGAATTTGTCTATGAAGCGGACATTGAGCCGAGAAAGCGGCCGGCTGATCTGACATCGGAAGAACTGGAGAAACTGGCGGAAATCTTCATTCATCATATGAGAAATGTCGCAGAGGGAACATTTGCACCGAATATTGTTTATATGGAGGATGAGCCGAAGGAATTCGGTGTCTTCCCGCTGAAGATCCTGGGTGGCCGGGTCGAATATACTGACTCGGTCAGCGAGATGCTGAGGCGATTTTATTCCGACCGCGAAGCCGCGGGACGTATGAAACAGAAATCGGCGGATCTGAGACATCTGGTATCGACCGCGCTCGACCGGACCAACAAGAAATTTCTTATACAGGAAAAGCAGCTGGCGGACACAGAGAAAAAGGACAAATATCGTATCTACGGGGAAATGCTGAATACGTACGGATACAATGCCGCCGAGGGTGACAAATCGCTTGAGGTCATCAATTATTATACCGGAGAGCCCATGACGATTCCTCTTGACCCCACCCTTTCCGCAAGCCAGAATTCTCAGAAATATTTTGAACGCTATAATAAGCTCAAACGAACAGCGGACGCTCTCGGCACCCAGATCGAAGAGACCAGAGACGACCGCGACCAGCTCGAAAACTGCCTTATGGCGATCGATCTCGCGGAGAGTGAACAGGATCTGTCCGAAATACGCAAGGAGCTGACTGAGTACGGTTTCCTTCAGAAGCGCGCGATACGCAAAGGACGTGCCCGGGAGACGAAGCAGAAGCCGCTTTCCTACCTTTCCTCCGACGGCTATATTATGTATGTGGGAAGAAATAATTACCAGAATGAAGAAGTCACTTTTAAGATCGGAAACGGGAATGACTGGTGGTTCCATGCCAAAGGGATGCCCGGAAGTCATGTGATCATAAAAGGAAAAGGAGAAAGGGAACTTCCCGACAGAGCCTACGAGGAGGCCGGCGCGCTGGCCGCCTGGTATTCTTCCGGCCGAAAAGCTCCCAAAGTGGAGATCGATTACACGCAGAGAAAAAATCTTCATAAAAAGAACGGCGGTAAACCGGGTTTCGTGACCTATCACACGAATTATTCGCTGGTAGCTGTTCCGGATATCTCCGCTCTGAAGCGGCTCGACTGACTCCGGTACATCACGGCAGCTCTGAAACAACGCAAAGATCCTGTTTCAGTTTTGCGGCAGTCTCAGGTTCCTTCGCCACATGACCACAGCTGTTCCGATTATGATCACATATCCGATCCAGCTGCCGACGTCCGGAATTTCTCCGAAGAACAGAAATCCGAGCAATGCGGCAAAAAGGACCTGAGTATAGTCAAATACGGAGATTTCTCTGGCCGGTGCGTAGGTATAGGCAGCTGTCACATTCAGCTGTCCGACCGATGCGGATATTCCGGCCATGAGAAGGATAAGGAGCTGCCTGAGGCTCATGGGTTCGAACTGACCGATCATAAAAAGAAGACATATAAGGGATGAGAACGATGAGAAGAACAGGACAATGACCTCCTTCTTCTCCCCGAGCATTCCCAGTTTTCGGACAAATGTGTAGGCGGTTCCTGCACAGATCCCTCCGGCCAGACCGACCAGGGCCGGGAAGGATGCGATCCCCGCACCCGGTTTCACAATAAAGGCCGCACCCGTAAAAGCTGCGATGACTGTGAATATCTCGAACCTGTCCGGTATCTCCCCTATAATGAAAATACTCATGATGATTGCTGCAAAAGGAGAAATCTTGTTCAGGATATTGGCGTCCGCGATCGCCATATGGCTTATTGCCCAGAAATTGCAGATAATACCCAGAGTCCCCATTACACTTCGACTGATCAGGACAGGTAAACATCCTTCATGGATCCGGAGTCCTCTGACTCCCCTGCCGTTCTTCAGCAAAAGAAAGAGTGCAACCAGCGCTGCCACAATATTTCGGAAAAAAGCCTTCTCCATCGTCGGCAGGTCACCCGCCAGACGAACGAAAAAAGACATCATGGCAAATCCGAAGGCTGCCAGAAGTATGTGGATAATTCCCCTGATCCTGTTTATTCTTTTAATACTGCTCTCCATAGCTATCTTCCGTTTAAAGTAATAAAAGGCTGCAGACTCAAAATCATCTGCAGCCTCGTTTCTTCTGTATATGAATTGTGTCAGGAATTACTTCGCGACAAAGTTAAGGATCTTCCCCGCTCTGTAAATGACCTTGACTATTCTCTTGCCTTCTACCAGCTTAGCGATCTTTCCGAGCGCAAGCCCTGCCTTTTCAGCTGCTTCCTGATCGGCATCCACTGCGATACGAAGGACTTCGCGCGGCTTTCCGTTGACCTGGACACTGATCTCAACGGTCGCGTCTATGGTCTTGGCCTCATCATATTCCGGCCATGCAGAGACGGACAGGAATCCTTTGCCGCCGAGATACTGCCAGATTTCCTCTGTCAGATGCGGAGCGAACGGATTGAGCAGTTTCAGGAAAGCGATATACTGGTCTTTTCCGACACTCTTCTCAGCTTCAAAATCGTTCAGCAGAGACATAAGCGCTGCAATGGCCGTATTGAATTTCATATCTTCAATATCGTTCGTCACCTTGCGGATAGTCTTGTGCAGTTTGCTTTCAAGAGAAGCTGCATCGCCATCCTGAAGGTTGTCAGCCAGACGTGCCACACGATCAAGGAATCTCTTACAGCCGCGCACGGAACTTTCGTTCCACGGAGACGATGCGCCGTAGTCACCCATAAAGAGGACATATGTACGCAGCGTATCTGCTCCGAACTCCTCAACGACTTCGATCGGATCGACGACATTGCCCTTGGACTTACTCATTTTCTGATTGTCCGGTCCGAGTACCAGACCCTGGGCAGTTCTTTTCGCATACGGCTCAAAAGTATTTACGGCACCGATGTCATACAGGAAATGATGCCAGAATCTTGAGTAGATCATATGGCGCGTGACATGTTCCATACCGCCGTTATACCAGTCAACATTCATCCAGTATTTCAGCTTGTCCATATCCGCAAGAGCCTTGTCGTTTTTCGGATCAATGTAACGCAGATAATACCAGGAAGATCCTGCCCACTGCGGCATTGTATCTGTCTCACGTTTAGCGGCGCCTCCGCATTTCGGGCATGTGCAGTTCACGAAACTGTCGATCTTGGCAAGCGGAGACTGTCCGTCCTCACCCGGCATGAACTGCTCTACTTCCGGAAGTCTTAATGGAAGTTCTTCATAAGGAACACCGACCATGCCGCAATTCGGGCAGTGAATGATCGGTATCGGTTCGCCCCAGTATCTCTGACGGTTGAACGCCCAGTCCTTCATTTTATACTGGACACCCGCTTCGCCGATCCCTTTTTCTTCAAGGAACTCGATCATGCGCCTGATGGAATCCTTCTTATTGGTATAACCATTCAGGAAGTCGGAGTTGACCATCTCGCCGTCGCCTGTATAAGCCTCGACAGCCATATCGCCGCCTTTGATTACTTCTATGATATCGAGACCGAATGCCTTCGCAAAATCATAGTCCCGCTGATCGTGGCCCGGAACAGCCATGATCGCACCGGTTCCGTATCCCATCATGACGTAGTCAGCTATGAAAAGAGGAATCTTCTTTCCGTTGACCGGGTTGACGGCCTCGATTCCCTCGATACGAACACCGGTCTTGTCCTTCACGAGGTTGACGCGCTCGAACTCGCTCTTCTTCTGGCACTCATCGCGATAGCTTGAGATGGCATCCATGTTGGTGATCTTATCGGCAAACTTATCAATGAGCGGATGTTCCGGAGCGATGACCATGAACGTTACACCGAACAGAGTATCCGGTCTCGTTGTATAGATCCGAAGCTGTTCATCCTCGCCGTCAATCGTGAAATTGACAAATGCACCTTCGGATTTACCGATCCAGTTTTCTTCCTGGATACGGACCGCTTCCGGGAAATCGACTGTCTCAAGGCCTTCAAGAAGCTTATCCGCGTATTTCGTGATACGGAGATACCAGACCTCTTTTTCCTTCTGGATGACATCACTGCCGCAGATGTCGCATTTGCCGTTCTGACTGTCCTCATTCGAAAGAACGACTTTACAGGACGGGCAGTAATTGACCAGCGTCTTATCGCGATAAGCAAGATCATTCTCAAAAAGTTTCAGGAAGATCCACTGGGTCCATTTATAGTAGTCTTCATCGGTCGTATCGATCACACGGCTCCAGTCGAACGAGAATCCCACGCGCTTAAGCTGCTCTGAGAAGTGCTTGATATTCCTGTCTGTGACAATGCGCGGATGTGTGTTGGTCTTGATTGCGTAATTCTCGGCAGGAAGGCCGAATGCGTCGAATCCGATCGGGAAAAGAACATTATATCCCTGCATACGGCGCTTGCGGGCTACAATTTCAAGTCCGGAATAGGCCTTTATATGTCCGACATGCATGCCTGCGCCGGACGGATACGGGAACTCAACAAGACCGTAAAATTTCGGCTTGTCAGAGTTGTCCTGTGCCTCAAAAATGCCTGCCTCTTCCCAGGCATTCTGCCATTTCTGCTCAATATGTCTGAAATTATATTTCATGATAACCTCACCTGCTCCAATTTTAGTTCAGCATTTATAAAAAATCTGTAAAAAATAATAGCATTTCAATCTATATTTGTAAAGAGGAGTCTCAACGTATCATCAGGAACGCCCCGAGATTCCCTCTTTTTCCGCCGGTGGCTCTGTGCGAGAATAACACTTCCGAATTGCATGCTGTACATAGATTCGGAAGTGTGATATTTTCTTCTTTCACACCCGCGTCCATCAAAATCGCTTTATTGGCTGCCCAGAGATCCAGGTAATACTTGCCTTCCCGAATCTCAGACTTTTTCAGGAATTCGGAGGCAAAATGAACGGCTACGTCTTCGCCGATCTCATAGCATTCACTGCAGATCGACGGTCCGACCGCGCAGATAAGATCCGCGGGATCTGTACCGAATTCACGCGCCATGGCCTGTATCGTTACCTTGCCGATACCCGCCGCGGTCCCTTTCCATCCCGAGTGGGAGAGTCCGATCGCACGGTGTACGGGATCCGCAAAAAAGAGGGGAACACAATCCGCATAAAAAGTGGAAAGAACGCATCCGGGGTCATTCGTAATAAATCCATCCACATCTTTCCAGTCCCGGTCTCTCAGAATGCCTCTTCCGCGATCTCCGGCTCCGACGCGCACGACATTCGTTGTATGAGTCTGGTCTGAAAGAATAAGCTGGTCTGTGCGGAAACCGACCGCTTCTCCGAAGCGTCTGAAATTCTCGCGCACGTTCCAGGCATTCTTCTCTTGGGTGAATGACAGATTCATGGAGGATAGATGTCCGGTGCTGACACCGCCTATCCTCGTCGAGAAGGCATTCAGGAGCCAGTCCATCTCATCGAGCGAAGGATAGGAAAGCCATACCACACCGTCCTTTTCGTGTACATTCAACTTAGCTTCATCATTGCTATGCCAGTGAAATTCAGGTATTCTGCTCATCTGCCCTGTCACCGGTCGATCGACCGGTCTCTCCTTTCATTCTTAGTGATGCAGGTAAGTGGAAGGATCAAGGTCATCCCCATTACCGGTCAAAGATGATATTGCCTGGACATATCCGGGCAGTCCATCAGGGTATATAATCAAATGCATTTCTGATAAGTGAAAATCCGTCCGGATCCACACCCACAACGTCAAATCTGCAGGACGTCGTCTCCGGGTAGCCCCTCACCGTCAGGTAATAGAGGGCTACACGGGATATTCTTCTCTGTTTACGAAAATCAACTGCCGCTTCAGGTTCTCCCTGTGATCGGGTCGTCCGGTATTTTACTTCCACAAAAACAAGATACTTTCCTTCTCTCGCTATGATATCGATTTCACCTCTGCGACATCGGAAATTTCTCTCCAAAACAGAAAAGCCCTGAGTCTGAAGGAACTCACAGGCTTTCTCCTCGTAATCAGATCCTACTGCACGCTTATTCATAAGTGTTTTACCTGCTGTATGTGCCATCACTTCTCAGAGTCTGTATCGACAAAGTGACCGATAAAGGACCTTCTGTGGATCGGGCACGGTCCAAGCTCTTTCAGTGCCGCAATGTGCTCCGCGGTCCCGTACCCTTTGTTCTTCGCAAATTTATATCCGGGGAACATCTCTTCATATTCTTTCATCATACGATCCCTGGTGACCTTTGCTACAATGCTCGCCGCCGCAATGGAAACGCTCTTTCTGTCTCCTCCCACGATCGGCACCTGAGGAATAGATACCCCCGGGATCGTGACCGCATCGTTCAGAAGCAGGTCCGGTGTTACGGAGAGTCTGCTTATCGCCTCCCGCATCGCTTCGTATGTGGCCTGAAGAATATTGATCTCATCAATCCTTGAAGGCGGTGCCATGCCGATTCCGACAGCTGTCGCTTCCTCCATGATGACATCATATAATTCCTCTCGTTTTTTTTCGGAAAGTTTTTTCGAATCATTAATATACAGGATCCGATGGTCTGTCGGAAGGATCACGGCACAGGCCACCACCGGGCCCGAAAGCGGTCCCCGTCCGACCTCATCGATTCCGCACAGATACCCTCGATCAGCAAATTTATGTTCGAAGACCATCATACTTTCGGTCCGTTCTATCTCTTTTCTGAGCCGTTCCGCCTGTCTGGCTTCTTTTTCCTGCTGTTTTTTTAGCTGCTTTTCGGTCAAATAGCTCACCTTCCATCATGCCTTCTCGAGCGTTATTCTGCCAAGCGCGCCCGATCGGAACTCATCCAGAAGAATGGATGACACACGGTCATAGTCTATGATACCGCCTTTTTTCAGACATCCTCTCCTTGTTCCGATCCTTTCCAGTATTTCTGCCGGGGTACCTTCCTCTTCTATTCCGTACCGTTCCGCCAGGATACCCGGGTATTCTTTTCTGAGTCTCTCTATCAAAGTAACAGCCAGTTCTCCCTGGTCCAGGATCTGATCATTGATCGATCCGATCAGCGCGATATTTTCGCCTACCTTCGGGTCATTAAATTTGGGCCATAACAGCCCGGGAGTATCCAGTAATTCGACACGTCCTCCCAGACGGATCCACTGGTGTCCTCTTGTGACACCGGGTTTATTCCCGGTCCGGGCCATGGCTTTTCCGGAAAAAGAATTGATGAAAGTAGATTTCCCGGTATTCGGGATTCCGGCCACCATGGCTCTTATGGGCCTCTCTTTCATTCCTTTCCTTTTATCGCGTTCGATTTTTTCCCGGCATGCTTCATAAATGGCGGGAGTGATCGCCTTGACGTTCCCCCTCGCCCGGGCGTCCATAAGTATTGTCGTAATTCCCTGCTCTCTAAAGTAGGAGACCCACCGCCTGCTTTCCGTCTCATCGGCGAGATCAGCCTTATTCAGGATCAGCATCCTTGCCTTTCCCGCAGCCAGTCCATCGATGTCCGGGTTCCTTGCTGAGAGCGGGATGCGTGCGTCCGTTATTTCTATGACAAGATCGACAAGTTTGATATCTTCTTTCATCTGCCGAATCGTCTTCGTCATATGTCCGGGATACCATTGAATGTCCAAAATAATTACTCCTTTATACTAATCAATAAAACCGAATGATGAGAACGGTGAAACGATAAGCCATACTTTTCCCAGCACCGCTCTTGCGGGTATATTTCCCACATCCGTGAACCGGCTGTCCTCGCTGTTATTGCGGTTATCTCCCAGTACAAAGTACTCTTCATTGCCCAGTGTGATACCGTTTTCCGCAAGACCCCCGCTGTTCATACTGGGAAGCGCCCGCTCTTCAATATATGTCTGTCCGTCTATAAGGATCAGTCCGTCCTTGATCTGAATTTTTTCACCGGGAAGACCGATGACTCTCTTTACGTGTACGGAGGAATCTGTACTTTCTGAATTGAAATAGGCAATCAGATCACCGCGTTTTATTTTCCCTACCGTATAGGCGGCCCGATTGATCAAGACCCGGTTGCCCGCCTGCAGGGTCGGGTCCATCGAATTTTCAAGAATTGTTACCGAAGAACAGAAGACATAGGAAAAAATCGCGGAAAGGGCGAGCACGATAACGATCTCAATGACCCAGGTCGTAATGTTCCGTGTTTTCCTGCTGTACCAAAGACTGCGTCTTACCGGTTTGACCGGTTCTCTTTCTTTTACCTTCATACCAGTCCTCTTTGTAAAAAAGGGACAGATACCAGAAGTATTTGTCCCTTTCCTGCACTCTCACTTTATAACTTATCGAGAATTTATCAGCGAATGATTTCCTTGACTTTAGCTCTCTTACCTGTACGCTGTCTGAGATAATTCAGTTTCGCTCTTCTTACCTTACCTCTGCGGACAACAACGATGTCAGCTACGTTCGGGGAATGAAGCGGCCATGTCTTCTCAACACCGATACCGTTGGAGATCTTACGGACTGTGAACGTCTCGCGGGCTCCGCCGCCCTGACGCTTCATAACTACGCCTTCAAAGATCTGAATTCTCTCACGGTTACCTTCCTTGATCTTACCATGAACGCGAACTGTATCGCCTACATGGAAAACAGGAACCTCGCTCTTCAACTGAGCATTCTCAATGTTCTTGATAATGTCACTCATTTTTTAGTTTCTCCTTTATATTTAATGGATGTTCTTAACACGTCTCCGCGTGACAGAGGACCATCTTTTTTACAACGCATGATATTATACAACAGGTTTTTTCACTGTGCAAGTCCTGTTATTATCATTTTAAGTTCTGCTTATGAGAACTCATCCTTTCCGGATAGATATTCCTCTATGAATTTACGCTCTTTAGGACTGATATGTGCCGTTTTAAGCAGATCCGGCCGCCTTTCCGCCGTTCGGATCAGGGACTGTTCCCGTCTCCATGCATCTACCTTCGCATGATCCCCGGAAAGAAGAATCGGTGGCACTCTTTTGCCGTTCCATATCTCCGGACGGGAATACTGCGGAAATTCAAGAAGACCGTCACCGAACGAGTCATCTTCCGCAGATTCCATATTATGCAGAACGCCGGGAATCATTCTGGAAATGGCATCGATCATGATCATAGCAGGCATCTCACCGCCGGTGACAACAAAATCACCGATGGAATACTCGTCTGTTACGATTTCTTCGATGACTCTCTCATCGATTCCTTCATAATGTCCGCAGAGGAAAATGATACCTTTTTCGATGGCAAGTTCTCTCGCAGCCTGTTGGTCAAAGACTTTTCCCTGAGGCGTCAGATAAATCACTCTGGGCTCATAGTCGAGACTGTCGGCAACTGCCCGGTACGCATCATAGACAGGCTGGGCCTGCATGACCATTCCGGCACCTCCGCCGTAGGGATAATCATCTGTTTTCCCATGCTTATTGTTCGTATAGTCGCGAATGTTCACCGCATTCAGGCGAATAATATCTTCTTCGATCGCCCTGCCGGTGATGCTGGTCATAAGCCCCTGTCTAATCATATCGGGGAATAATGTAAGTACATGAAAATCCATGATATCTCCTGTCAGATCTCGGGGAGCAGATGAACAACAATTCTGAGGTTCTCGGGATTTTTTTCCAGTACGCATTCCGGAATGACCGGAATCAAAATCTCTTTTCCATCCGACTTTCGTACGATATACACATCATTGGCTCCGGTCCTCAACACATCCACCAGTTCTCCCAGGATTGTATCGTCCTCAAGATACACTGTGCATCCGATAAGGTCACCGATAAAATACTCTCCCTCCTCAAGAGGAATTGCATCTTCGCGCCTTACGACAAGAGGACATCCCCGAAGCTTCTGCACATCTTCAATCTTATCAAGACCTTTGAACTTGACGATCGGTCTGCCTTTAAAATATTTTACATACTCAATTATCAGGGGTCTTTTTACAGATCCCTGATCAAGCAAAACTTCTTTAAGATTATCAAAACGATAGGGGTCATCCGAAGTAAGGTATATATATACCTCACCTTTCAGTCCGTGTGTTGACGAGATGGCCCCGACCTGTATCATATCAAGCATATTTCTTTTACGTCACTGGATGATTTCAACAGTGACTTTCTTATCTGTCTTGGTTGATGCAGCCTTAACAACAGAACGGATCGCTTTTGCGATACGCCCCTGTCTGCCGATGACCTTTCCCATATCCTGGGAAGCTACTTTAAGCTCCAGGACAACGGAATCGCCGTCTTCTTTTTCGGTAACGACGACCTCATCGGGATTATCAACCAGAGATCTGGCAATTACTTCCACTAACTCTTTCATGAAAATCCTCCATGTTGATCCTGGAAAAAGATCTATGCTGCTTTATTTTTCAATACCTGCAAGCTTAAGGAGCTTTGCAACTTCTGCTGTCGGCTGAGCGCCGTTGCCGAGCCACTTTTTGGCAGCCTCTGCATCGATCTTATAGACACTCGGATCCTTTGTCGGATCATAATAGCCGATTTCCTCGATAAAACGTCCGTCTCTCGGAGATCTGGAATCTGCTACTACGATTCTGTAGAAAGGAGCTTTCTTCTGACCCATTCTTCTAAGTCTGATCTTAACCATTTTTGTGTTTCCTCCATAAATTCGTTTTAAATATATTGTGCGGTACATTCCGCACGTATTACGCCATAGAAATGGCAGTAATCAGCTTGTAACTGCAGGATAAACGCAATGCTCAGAAAGGCATTCTGAAGCCGCCGCGCTTTCCCATGCGCCCCATTTTGCCGTTCATCATTCCCGGCATCTGTTTCATCATTTTCCTTGCCTGATCGAACTGCTTGACAAGCCTGTTCACTTCCGAAAGATCGACCGCCGCGCCTTTGGCGATCCTCTTTTTTCTGGACAGGTTCAGGATATCGGGATTGGCCCGTTCTTCAGGAGTCATTGACAGGATGATCGCCTCCGTGCGCTTCATCTGTTTCTCATCGACCATGCCCTGAATGTCTTTCATCTTCCCGCTCATACCGGGAAGCATGGAGAGCACGCTCTCAAGACCGCCCATCTTCTTCATCTGATTCATACTTTCAAGATAATCATCGAATCCGAAGGAAGCTTTCTTGAATTTCTCCGTCATCTCCTGAGCTTTTTCCTGATCGAACTCTTCCTGCGCCTTCTCGATCAGGCTCATGACATCGCCCATTCCGAGGATCCTGCTTGCCATGCGGTCCGGATAGAACTGCTCAAGGTCTCTGAGTTTTTCACCCATACCGACATAAAGCAGAGGCTTGCCGGTCACGGCCTTTATGGAAAGAGCCGCACCGCCTCTCGTATCGCCGTCACACTTTGTCAGGATCACACCGTCAATGCCGACTTTTTCCGTGAAGGTCTTCGCTACATTGACCGCTTCCTGGCCCGTCATGGCATCAACAACGAGAATCGTCTGATCAACTTTGACAGCTTCCTTGATATCACAGAGCTCCTGCATCATGCTTTCATCGATCTGCAGACGGCCTGCCGTATCGATCAGCACAATATTGTTGCCGTTCTCCTTCGCATGAGAGACACCGGCTTTTGCGATATCGACCGGGCTCTTCTTATCACCCATGGTAAAGACGGGAACACCGACTTTTTCTCCGTTGACCTGCAGCTGTTTTATCGCTGCCGGTCTGTAAACATCGCACGCGACCAGAAGCGGACGTCGTCCCTTGCTCTTATACTTGCCCGCAAGTTTCGCTGCGGTCGTCGTTTTACCCGCTCCCTGAAGACCAGCCATCATAATGACCGTCATGCCGCTTGAATTGAGCTTGATTTCTGTTGTCTCAGATCCCATCAGCTCGATCAGCTTTTCGTTAACGATCTTAATGACCATCTGTCCGGGATTCAGGCCATTCATGACGTCCTCGCCGATAGCGGCTTCCGTGACATCTTTCGTGAACTGCTTGACGACTTTGAAGTTGACATCCGCTTCAAGAAGAGCCATTTTGACTTCTTTCATGGCTTCCTTGACATCTTTCTCTGTCAGTCTTCCTTTCGAGCGAAGTTTTTTGAATACATTCTGCAGTTTTTCTGTAAGGCTTTCAAATGCCATTCTCAGAGTTCCTCCAGTATTTCTTTTGAAAGCTGACGGATGCGTTCATCATCCGTCAGGACCATTATCTCATTCACCCGTTCTTTCAGATACAGGAATTTCCGGACAAGACCGAGCTTGTCTTCGTAGCGCTCCAGAGTCTTCGTTGTACGCTTGATCATATCATGCACGCCCTGACGGCTGACTGCATGTTCCTCTGCGACTTCAGCAAGCGAGCAGTCTTCGAAAACAACTTCCTCAAATATTCTTTTTTGGTGTTCGGTCAGCAGTTCTCCGTAGAAATCATAGAGCAGAGAACGCTCATATATTTTGTCCATGCACGCTAATATAACCTAAATCGGATTAGGTGTCAAGTGTTTTTTCTTTACATCATTCTTTCTTTTCCGGATCAGATCCCGCCATGCTGTCAGGTTTCCTGTCCCCATGATACATATTCCCGGGATTCATGTTCTCAGGCATCCTGTTCTCCTGATTCATCATTCCCGCAGGATTATTCCGTTCCTGCTCATTTCCGCGCATCCCTCTCCCGCCGTTTCCGGGCATATTTCTCTGATCATAAGTACGCGGATAAGGTCTTTTTTCTTTTTTGACCTTCGGATGCTTCTTTCTCCATTCTCTGGTGATCAGGAAAACAAGCGCAGCGATCAAAGCAATAAAAATAACGGACGGCAGCAGATAAATTATTGAAATGATAAGTCCCTGGAGCAGGCTGACAAAATTGTCCCAGGAATCTACGAACGCGTCGCTTACTCTCTGACCGAAAGAAATCGGTGTTCTGGGCGTATCGGTATAACGGACTACTTCTTCCAAAGTAAGATTCACGGTGGAGTATCTTACATCGGTATCCATCGACGCAAGTTCGCTCCTTGCCTGATTGAGTTCTGTCTGCACATCCGTAAGACGGGCTTCGACCGTGATCATCTCTTCGACGGTCTCTGCCTTTTCCATCATTTCAAGCAGACGTTTTTCCTGCAGCTCAAGAGACTCAATATAAATCGTCTGATCATTATATCTTTTCGTAATGTTCTCAACATTCTGAGACTTGTTCACGACCTTACCGCCGGACCCGTCCAGTTCTTCCAGGAACGCGTTATACTTTTCAGATGGGATCCTGATCGTAAGTGTCGCATTCAATGTCCCGCTCTTCTTGTATTCATCTCTGTACCAGGAATAGTCGGAATCACTCACAGACTCGGCTTCAATGATGCCTCCCGCTTTGGAGACCGCATCCCGAACATATTTCTGTGTCTTCTCGAACTCCAGCGTCTGGATCGTCATCCAGCATGTGTACACCAGCTTATCCTGGGATGCGGCGGATTCCACCGCCTTCGGTTCTTCGGCACTGCCCGGATCATCGGCCGTTTCATCCGTCAGAGTATCCATCTCCTCCATATCTTCAGCTGCATAATCCTCACGGGAATTCGCTTTGGCGGCGCTTCCGAGAATACCGTTCGCTGTATCACGATCCACTGCATACTCAGAAGAAGACGCATTGTTTTTGGCGCTTCCGCAGGCTGCCACTCCAAGTACGAGAATCAGTAAAATAGCAGACAATACAGGCCGGACTCTTCTTTTTTTCATAAAAAATTCTCCTTTCTCATATGAGTGATCGCCGAAAAAAATCGACGGTCTGATCTGTTTTATATCCTCTGACATACATACAGATCAGGCCGCCGGAATGTTGCAGAAATTTCTATTTGTTTTCTGTCTTGTTTTCTGGCTTACCTTATTCTTTATTTCCCCATCTCTGGTACATGACTTTTCTGACGGCATTCAGGATATTTTCATATCCGGTACACCTGCACAGGTGCCCCGAGAGCATCTTTCTCAGCTCATCATCTGTAAATATTTTCCCTTTCCTCAGAATCGTCTCCGCCTCGAGTATGAAACCGGGTGTACAGAAACCGCACTGGACAGCGGTCTCGTCCATGAAAGCCTGCTGTATATCAGACAGTTCGCCGTTAGGACCCGTCAGTCCTTCCAGAGTCGTTATATTCCTGCCATCCGCCCAGACCGCAAGATAAATACAGGAATCGTAACACTCACCGTCAATGATGACCGTACACGCCCCGCACTCACCGACTTCACAGCCTTTCTTAACGGAAGTTAGGCGGAAATTATTTCTCAGCATATCTGTAAGCGAATCTCTCACATCCACAACAGTTTCCTGCTCTTTTCCGTTCAGCGTGAGCCGGATCTGCTTATACTGTTTTTCAGCCATCTATCTCACCTCCGTTTCTTCGAATTGCTTCAAGCGCTGCTTCTTTAGCCATCGTCTGACACAGATGGAGTCTGAAATCTTTCGCTGCACGCCAGCTGTTACGCGGTGTCACATCGGCCAGGACCGCCTTTCCGATCCTGCTGATCGTTTCAGGACTCACCGGCAATCCCTTAATCTCTTTTTCGGCATTGACCGCCCGGATCGGAACCGGTGCCGCAACACCGAAACCGATACGGATGTCTTCGATGAACTGACGATCCTCCGACAGCTTTACGTTGACCGAACATCCTGTCGTCGCGATTTCCATTGCGTTTCTCATGCCGTACTTAATATAGAACCCATCATGACCTTCATAAGAATCCTTCGGAATGATCACGGCGGTCAGTACCTCGTCGTGGGCGAGGTCGACACGTTTTGCCCCGAGATAGAATTCCCGGATCGGTACTCTTCTTATACCGGAAGGTCCGGCTATTTCCATAATTGCATCATATGCCATGAGCGTGGAAGCCGAATCGGCACTGGTCACACCGTTGCATGTATTCCCGCCGATCGTTCCGATGGCGCGGATCTGAGGACCTCCGACTTTATCAACCGCTTCTCCGAGTACGAGAATATGCTCACTGATGATCGGACTCTGCGTTATATGTGCGAAAGAAGTCAGGGAACCGATCCGAATATCACCGTTCTCCTCCATACTTACGCCGCGAAGTTCATCTATTCCGTAGATACTTACAAGCTCCTTGCCGGCTCTTCTGCCTTCTCTTATCTGAACAAGCACGTCAGAGCCTCCGGCTATGATCTGAGCTTCCGGATGTTCTCCGAGCAGCCGGATGGCATCTTTAACATCACAAGCCTCATATAAAGCCTTTATATCATACATATAAACCTCCCATTAATACCTTAATCGTTGATCAGTCCGGCCTTTGAGAACTCCCTGAACATCAGATGCGGATCCATCGGAAGTTCGTTGAAAGCCACACCGGTAGCCATGAGCAGAGCGTTCCTTACCGAAGGAGCGACCGGTATGACAGGCGGTTCACCCAGAGATTTGGTTCCGTAGGCAGATGTGGGCTCCGGATTCTCAACAAATCTGGCCTCAAGATGGGGATGATCCATTGTTGTGGAAAGCTTGTAATCCAGAAGATTGTTGTTCAGGGCCTTCCCGGTCTTCTGATCATAAATGATTTTCTCCGAGAGTGCATATCCTATTCCCATGCTCATTCCGCCTTCGACCTGAGCCTTGGCCAGTGCGGGATTTACCAGCAGACCGCAGTCGTGAACATTGATCAGATTCAGGATCTTTACACGGCACATCGGAATGTTTACTTCTATTTCAGCAAGTCCGCAGCCGAAGCTGTATGCGTTGGTCTTCGTCTGGCAGGTCTTCTCCATTGTCAGATGCTCGCTGCGATCCAGACTGTAGAGTACCGTCGAGGCAAGTTCACCGAGACTCATGAGTACTCTGCCATCCGTCACACGTACGATATTTCCGTCAACTATGTCGCAGAGATACGGCTGCATACGAGTGTAATCGAAAGCGGCTTTCAGGATCTTCTGCTTGAACTCTTCCGCACACATCCTGATTGCCATGCCTGCGGTATAAGTCTGACGGGATGCATATGCGCCTGTTCCGTAAGGAGTCACGTCCGTGTCCTGGTTGGAAACGACATAGACCTGATCGAACGGAATTCCCAGTGTATCGGCTGTCATCTGGGTATAAGATGTATCCGCACCCTGTCCGATTTCCGTCTCACCGAGCTGCACCTGGACCGAACCATCCTGATTGAGTACCATACGGCAGGACGATGATTCAAGAGAAATCGGCCAGACGGCCGTATTATACCAGAAGACCGATGCTCCGATACCTCTCCGGACAGGACCGGTCTGGTTCCGGTATTCCTTCACCTTTCTGTCCCAGTCGATCCATTTCAGGGCAACGTCAAGAGACTGATTAAAGGAGTCGTGATAGAGCTCGTTCTTCGAGAAACCGTCAACATATCCGACCGGCATGACATTTCTTCTGCGGAAACGGATCGGATCGTAAATATCCGGTGTAATGCTGTCCATTCGTGATGTGACCGCGCCATCCGCGTTCTCTTTTTCGGCTGCTTTTTTGAGAGCCTGGCATACGTCTTCCGTGTGAGCCTCCACGGCAAATATTGCCTGCGGCATTCCGTAAGCTCTCATTGCACCGGCAACGCTTCTGTTCGTGAACACCGTCCAGGAATCACATTCCACGTTTTCGCATGGGTACAGCTGCGGAAACGCATTCATTCCCTTTGCGCAGACGCCATGTCCATGAGAGGCATAAGCCCCCTGGTTGGACCAGCATTCCAGTTTGCGGGCGGCAAATGTACCGTCTCTTCTGACATAGGAAATAATATGGCTTCGGATCGCATGTCGAACGCGGCAATTTACAAATGTCTCTTCGCGGCTCACATCCAGCTTGACCAGTCGTCCGCCCAGCTTGATGGAGAGCCATGCGTTCAGCGGCTCATAGAGCGCATCCTGTTTATCTCCGAATCCGCCGCCTATATAAGGTTTAATGATACGGACCCTGCCCCATCCGATCCCGAGTGCCTGACCTACGCATCTTCTGACAATATGAGGAATCTGTGTCGAGGAGACGACAACGATCTTATTATTTTCCTCATACGCATAACTGATCGCATTCTCAATGTGGCAGTGCTGTACGGTCGGTGTATCGTACCAGCCTTCCACCTTAATGAGTCCGGGCTCCTTTATCGCTTCCTCATAGTTTCCCTTCCTCACCTGAGAGTGCGCGAGAATATTGTTCCTGAATTCTTCATGGAGCTGTGGAGCACCGTCTTTCATTGCTTCCTGTGCGTCGAGCACGACCGGCAGTTCCTCATACTCTACTTTTACGAGACGTACTGCCCTGGCTGCTGCCACTTCGTCTTCCGCAACGACTGCCGCTACGTCATCCCCGTAGTATCTTACATGTTTCTCCAGAAGATGTCTGTCCGCCACATCCTGATGAGCTGGATCCATGGACCAGGGATGCCCGGCTGTCGGAAAGGTATGTTCCGGCACATCAAAACAGGTGAATACCGCAACAACACCCGGAACCTTTTCTGCTTCCGATATATCAACCGATTTTACAAGCGCATGACCCGTTGTGGAGTGTACGATTTTGGCAATTAATGCCCTGCTGTCACACAAATCGTCCGTATACTTTGTCCGACCTGTCACTTTGTCTTTCGCATCTACTCTCGGAAGGCTTTTTCCGACCAGCATGATATCACTCCTTTCCATTCATGTGCATTCGCACATATTCATCTCGTGCCTGGATATTATAAAAGCGCACATCTCAAAGACCGATGCACGCTTGATTGCAGGTTCATGTCTGTTGACTTAATTATATAAATATGACGAAACAAAGTCAATTATTCAAAGAATCTTTCGGCAATTTGTACCATATATAGAAAACAGCAGACTATACGTTTCCGCATCTATGATTCCTTTTATTCAATAAAAGATGTGATCTCCTCACAAATTTTCGTCCTCCCATCGGAGTGCGCTGTGAACAGTCCTTGCAAGATAGGCTATGGACTTTACGGGATATCTGCCCACAGCTGTCTCCCCTGTCACCATGACGGAGGAGGCTCCATCGAGGACGGCATTGAATATGTCACTGACTTCTGCTCTCGTTGGCACCGGAGAATGTTCCATGGAGGCCAGCATCTGCGTCACGACCATGAACGGCCGACCGGATGCCCGGCATCTTCCGGCGATAAATTTCTGAACCCCCGGCAGATCCCATAGACTGACTGCATTTCCCAGATCTCCCCTTGCGATTACGATCTGGTCACAGGAGGGAATCAGATCGTCGATCTGCCTGACCCCGTCAAGATTCTCAATTTTAGCAAAAAGACCTATATTCCCGGCTCCCGCCTCATCAAGGCTCTGTCTGACCTTTCTGAGATCTTCACGATTTCTGACGAAGGGCTGCATGACAGCTGTCACACCATACTCCGCCGCATACCGGATATTTTTCAGGTCTGCCGATGTCATCGTAGGCGCATCTATGTGTGTTCCCGGAACCGCAATACTTTTTCTGCCGCTGAGGATCCCCCCTCTCAGCACTCTGGCTTCCGCGCTCATGCTGCTGCTTTTTTCGACCCGGGCACAGATTTTACCGTCATCCAGAAGCACTTCCTGTTCTGCTCTCAGTGCATGAAGCACGGTTTCCGGAACCGTGACGGCATTTGCCGACAGACCGATATCCGCTTTTGTACCTTCTGCCCCTGCAGTGAAGAAGATCCTGTCTCCGTTTTTCAGATCCAGCGGCTCCCTCATCCTGCCGATTCGAAGCTCCGGTCCCTGCATATCTATGAGCAGCTGCGCCGAGACGCCCGATCTTTCTGCCGCTCTGTGCAGATTATTGATCAGATCTTCGGATTCCCGCAGTGTGACGTGGGAAAGATTCAGTCTCACACCGGTCATCCCCTCTTCGAACATGGCAGAAAGTGTCTCGACGTCTCCGCACATCGGTCCCAGCGTTCCGTAAATGTCTATATTCCTCATTTGTCTCCTCCACTTTAAGCCACATGAAGAAAGGCCGCAGTCCGGACCTGTTATGAATCTTACAAAGTCCTTCAGACTGCAGCCCCGATGAAATTATCGTATTTCTGTTTTTATTCAGCGATCGTGCATCCGCCGACCGGACGGATATACATTACCTTGCACGCCCCTTCTCCGAGAAGCGCATCCATCCCCGCCTTGAACTCTTCGACCTTTGAGAGCGGTACGAAAGCCTGAATAGTACCCGCGAATCCGCCGCCGTGTACACGGGAGGCACCTGCACCGTCAAGAAGATGTTCCGCAACAGCGAGAGCAAGGCCGACCGGCTGATCCGCCGCATTGCGGTAGGTAGCGATATTCTGAAGATAGGTAAAAGAAGACTTTCCTGACTCATTCACCAACTTCAGGAATCCGTCGAAATCATTGTTCATAAGCGCTTCTACCTGGGCGTCTACACGCGCGCAGTCATTATAATAGTGAATCGCTCGAAGAACAGCGCGATCTCCGACAGATGCTCTGATGGAAGGAATTGCCTTGTAGAAATCCTTCTCATCTACTTCGGAGAGAACTTCTTTTCCGAGAGCCGCCGCTACAGCTTTCATCTCAGCCGGTACCGCTGCGTAGTCATCGGTCAGATCTGCATGGTCTGCTCCCGAATCGATGATGCAGAGCGCATAACCGGCTCCGGCAAAGTCAAAATCAACGGCTCTGAATACCGGGTTTTCAGCATCTTTGAAATCTATGGTTATAATACCGCCGATCGCACAGCCCATCTGATCCATAAGACCGGAGGGTTTTCCGAAGTAGACATTCTCAGCATACTGTCCGATCCTGGCAATTCTCGGAAGAGATACCTTGTTATCGCAGAAAAGGCCGTTTATGATGACACCGACGAGTATCTCAAAGCATGCGGACGAAGACAGACCGGAACCGCCCGGGACATCGGAAATGATATAAGCGTCAAAACCGGACACCGGATGTCCTTCTTCATGGATCGCATTCAGGATTCCCCGTACCAGCGAAGCGGTCGAATTCTTTTCCTCGGGAACGATCTCAAGACTTGAAATATCTATGGAGGTCATTCCGAATCCCTCAGAGAAGATATGAACGGTATCGGTACCGTTCGGTGCTGCACAGGAAAGCGCATCCAGATTTACGGATCCGGTAAGAACTTTGCCCCTCTGATGATCCGTATGATTTCCGCCGATTTCCGTACGTCCCGGAGCAGAAAAGACGGCGACTTCCGTGTTCTCATCCTTGCCGAATTTTTCCGCAAATCCGTCAGCTACATGAATAATTCTTTCCTTATAGGGACCCATCGCCTCTATGCCCTGGCAGTAAAGATGAGCCAGATCTGCATCATAAGCGCCATTTGCAATTTTTTCCTTCAAATCTTTTATCGTAAGCATTCTATCTACCTCTCCGCATCTTTGATCATAATGCCCAAAGCACCTTTTTTTATTATAACAAGTCCGGAGTATATCTACTATGCATTTTTGTTCCTTTTTTTTGCAAATTTCCCGAAAAAGCAGTCTAAATGTTGTATTATATATTTTGTAAAACACAACATCCGCGTCTGCATAATTGGCACTCGTTATCACTTATAAGGAGCACTTAATGAAAAAAGAATTCTATGTAAGCGGTTACGCACCTCGTGATGAGAAAGGAATCATCCGTTACTGCGTTGATACGGAAACAAGAGAAATCACCGGGATAAGCCATGTCACCGGAATCGAAAGTCCCACCTACATGGTCCCACACCCTAACGGAAAAATTATTTATTCGGGAGAGAAACATTCCGGGGAGGGTGAAGTCGTCTCCTATGCGCTGAAAGGCAGGGAGATCTGTGTCACTGCCAAACTTCCTACAGGAGGAGTCTCCCCCTGTCACGTTTCCCTCGACCCTTCCTGTGAGTATCTTTTTGCCGCAAATTATGCCTCCGGATCTCTTGCGGTCTTCAAACTGGATGAGAGCGGTGCCCTTTTAACACGCACGGATTTCAGACAGTTCCACGGACACAGTGTGAATCCGTTGCGTCAGGAATCCGCCCATCTGCACTTTTCGCTGTGCACCGGTGAAACCGTTTACGCTTGTGATCTGGGTGAGGATATTGTCTGGGTCTTTGATTTTGACCGCAGGAACGGCAAGCTGATCGATACGGAACGCAATATCCATATACATCCGGGGGACGGTCCCAGGCATCTGGCAATACACGAGAAGCACCCGGGCTTCCTTTACCTGATCACTGAAATGGCAAGTACCGTATATGTTTTGTGCGAGAAGGCCGGCCGGTATGAGGTAGTCCAGAAGATCCGCTCCGTGCCCGAGCCTTACAACGGACCCGAAAACACAGCCGCTGCGATCCGATTTACATCTGACGGGACCCGGCTGATCGTATCGAACCGCGGAGACAACAGCCTTGCTGTTTTTCAGGTCCTGAAAGATGGTACACTGACAGCTCCGGAATTCGGAACGAGCGGCGGAGACGGTCCCAGGGATTTCAATATTTTCGATGATATTCTGGTTTCTGCCAACCAGTTCTCCGGAGATATAGCTGTATACCGTCTGGACGGTACACATCTGATCGACCTCGGCATCCATACCTGTTACGGACATCCCTCCTGTGTACAGCCCGTCTTTTAAAAGACAAAGGAAGAAAAAACGGTCACGCCGCTGGCGTGACCGTCTCTACGTAACTGCTTATGCAGTACAAAGTCTGTCCGTTATATTCTACTCTTGACCACCCCAGTTCCTCATTGACGCCTGTTCTGGTAAAGACCTCTCCGTTTTTCACGTTGGCTACTACAGTGGCATTCGGATTCGTTACACTCGGGAGCTTTCTGAGGTTCACCTCGATTTTCGGTGTCACCTGTTCATTCACATCCGTGAACACTGTCTGGATTTTTACTTCCGCGTCTCCTGCACCGGTCCCTTTCGAGTCATCTTTTTTTGTCAGATCCGTCGTCAGAAGATTGCTCATTGCATAGACGACCTGCCCTTCATATTCCAGTCTGGACCATCCCTCATCACTGATACCGGTCCGCTTCAGTGTCTCCCCGTTCTGCAGGATATACACAATAAAGCTTTCCTCGCCCTGACTTGGCACATTTCTGAGATTCGTTGTTTCCTTGGCCGTGACCACATCATCAACATCCTTGAACGTCATGACTGCGGCGTCCGCAGTTTTGCTCTCCGTACCGGAAGCTTTTGACGTATCCGGTGCAGCGGTAGGCTTTGGCGCTTTTGTGGCTGTCGCTTCGGGAACAGGAGTCTCCGTGACTTCCGTTACGGGAGTCGGAGTCGGCGTAAGAGTAACTCTTACAGTGGGCGTAACATCCGGTAAGGATTCCGCCATGCCTGCTTCCTCCTCTTCATTCCCGAAATTATCGATCACACCGTTGAGACGTCCCGTCGCAAGGAGGACCGCTGTAACTGCGGTAATACAGATTGCAAAAATAAGGAGACCTGTCAGGATACGGAAGGCCAGATCGCCGGCGGACAGCCTGCCTCCCGGCTTTCCTTCATTATATTCTTCCTCCTCATCATCAAAATCTTCTTCATCATCGGAATCATATTTCGAACGCTGACCTCTGTCTCCGAAATCATCGAAAGACGCATGCTGTTCTTCGTCCGTGTCTAAATTATCAGATTCCGGAACATCAACAGGTTCTGTCTGCTGTGACTGATCTTCTGTCACCCGGGAAGTGTTGTGAACACCATTTGCCGGTCTCTCCGACGAATCGTAAACACCGTTTCCATGCTTCTCTGCAGGCTCGTGAAAACCGTTTTCAGGCTTTTCCGCCGGATTGAAAGTATCGTTTTCAGGCTTCTCCGTCGGATGGGAATCGTCTGTCTTTCCGATCTGTCCGTCTTTGGATCCATCGTTGACTTCTGTCTGAGAAATATCTGCATTGAAGTCTCCGACTCCTGTTTCCCGGCCTCCGTTGGGCTCTACGGCACCCGTCTCCCGGCTGCCATTGAAATCTCCGCTCTCTGTTTCCTGACCTCCGTTGGGCTCGGCAGATTTTCCTGCGTCAGATTCTCTTCTCGACCGTGAGACATTCTCCTCAAGTTCATTTACTTTTTTTCGGAGTTCCATGATCTCTCTCCGCAGATCTTCTTCCGTTTTTCTTTTTTTGTATTCCGGGTAGTCCATCAGCAAACTCTCCTTTCACTTGAGTTCAAGTTTCGCTCACCGGGCATATCTTGATGCACGGACCGCCTCTCGCAGCACACAGCCTTATCATATAAAAAGTACGTGTTTAAATTATGAACACAAGGACATTTTATCGGAATATTTTCCGAAAAAAGAATAAAAAGAAAAGCCCCGCTGCTTGTGCAACGGGGCTCTATCAGCCGATAGTCAGACTCGAACTGACGACCTACGCATTACGAATGCGTTGCTCTACCAACTGAGCCATATCGGCAGGTGACTTAATATATTATACACAAAGATAATAAAAAATCAACCTAAACTTTTCTCTTTTCGAATTTTGAATCAGATATCACCCATAAATTCTCGTACAATGCCGAGCACTTCATCATCGACCGTCTCGATTTTTCC
>CAMNDN010000006.1:0-52194 GCA_946535445.1 uncultured Lachnospiraceae bacterium | reverse complement strand
TATTTTACCTGTTGGAGTCCACCTGATATGTTCTTACAAAATAATCTCTCCGATATAGGGAAGATTTCTGTATTTCTGCTTATAATCCATTCCGCATCCGACAACAAATCTGTCCTCGATCTCGAATCCGCAATAATTCACTTTGACATCCGTGACGCGACGGTCAGGCTTATCAAGTAAAGTACACAATTTCAGAGATGCCGGTCTTCTGGCTTCGAGAATTTTCAGAAGATAGGAGAGTGTCCTGCCGGAGTCAATAATATCCTCCACGATGAGCACATCTTTCCCCTCGAGCGGTTCATCAAGGTCTTTCACAATTCGAACGACACCGGATGATTTGATATCATCTCCGTAACTGGATACAGACATAAAGTCCATGGAAACAGGTACATTCTCTGAGATGCGCTTGGACAAGGCCGTCATAAAATAAACACCACCCTTCAGGACACAGATCATATGCACTGTCCTGCCTTCATAGTCTCTGCTTATTTCAGCGCCCAGTTCCCGCACTCTTTCCTCTATCTGCTCTTCAGAAATCATGATATCAATTTTGTCTGTCATCGGATCCCTCCAAATGTAATTGCACTTTAACTGTTAAAATCCTTTCGGTATCTGAATCGATGCGGCATGATTCCCCGCTCCGAAGTCCCACAGCCCAGATCACTTCCTGACCACAGGCAAGCAGCGGGATCCTGTCCCGCTCCTCTCTCGGTATTTTCCTGTCTGTGAACAGATCAGACAGACTTTTTCTCCGGCCATCCGGATGAATGACCAGATAGTCGCCCGGTCTTCGGTACCGAATTACAAGAATACCACTTATTTTATCATAATCAAACTTTTTCGTATATACATTTTCAGTTTTTCCGCTTCGGATGACGGCACTGCCGGCATCCTCCAGAAAGCTGAGAAACTGCATATTTCCAAGTCCGATGACATGACCCGGCTCCAGCCGGAATTCCTCTGCTGTCTCTACTCCTGAGTTTTTCTTTCCGTCCGCTTTTTTTCTGATTACAATGTCACCATATACGGATTCCGCGACCAGACCATAAGGAAGATCTGCCCGCTTGCCGTTTTCTTTATCGCAAAGGGCGCATATCATGTTAATGTGAACACGCTCTATGTCCTTCATGGTTCCTGACAGTTTTCCGATCGCCATTTTTACGGCTCTCCTGAATACAGGCTCCCTCTCCATACGGAACATCCCTTTATTGAGAACAACTCTATCTTTTTCCTCCCGGGCATACAGTTCCAGACACTTCTCCGCACACTCCGCAAGCCAGCTCTCGACCTGACAGGCCTCCTCGGAAAGCTCAAAAATATGGGCAGCGCTCCGGCTGTTCACATTTGCCGTTAAATCCGGCAGTATTCTGTTCCGGATAAAGTTCCTGGAGTAGGTACAGTCTTCATTTGTAGAATCATTACAATATGAAAATCCCTTCTTTTCAAGCCACTCCGTGATTTCTTCCCTGGAGACGCCAAGAAGAGGTCTTATGTATGCGCCCCTCTTATAGCGGAGCGAGGCCAGTCCGGCGACTCCGCTTCCCCGCGACAGATTGAACAGGACAGTCTCCGCAACATCATTCATATGATGGGCAAGTACGATAGTGCCGCTGCCTGTTTCTGCTGCTTTTCTTTCAAATGCTTCTCTGCGAAGGATCCGACCGGCCTCCTCGACCGTCATACCATGAACAGAAGCAAAAGCCGGAACATCATATCTGACCAAAGTAAACGGAACTTCGTAATTTTCGCACAGAGAATGTACAAATTCCGCATCCCTGTCCGCTTCACTGCCGCGAATAGAATGGTGAACATGCAGGACATGCATAGTCAATGGGCAGCAGCTCCCGAAAAGCCGGAGAATGTGGAACAGACATACAGAGTCCGCTCCTCCCGAAACACCGACCACCAACCGGTCATCTTCGGAAATCAATCCATGATCGTTGATTGCTTTCTTTACTTTTTCAAAAAACAGATCTTCCATCTAAGCACCTATTCAATAAGAAAAGCCCTGACCACAGCTGCCACTGCGTCACGGCTCACCTTTCTTTTTCAGGATGATATCATTCTCGTCGACAAGTCCCAGATAGTCCCTTGCGATTTCTCTGACATAATCATCCGTCTCCATATATTCCTTCTGAGCCAGAATTTTGTCTTTCCTGGCATTTTCTTCACGCATCTCCTCCGTCAGGTTCTCCCGGATCTCGTCATTATAACGGATCCGCTGCCTGAGATTGATTTCCTGAAACAGAAGCACCGCGAAAAGAATACATACAATGACGGCAATTATCCTCATTGCCGCACGGTTCGCCTTTCTCCCCGAAGAAACACCGCCGGTCTTTGTTCTCCCCATATTAACTCCCCGCTTATAGTACCGCAGACCATCTTCCTTCCTGACAGCCCGCTTATTTTGTTCATTTTACACCGAATATAAAAGAAAGTAAAGCCTTCCGGCAGGGACAGCCTCAGACATACCTGTACATATCAGCGGCATTTTCTTTTTTCGTCGTGTCCATGATAGCCGCAACTTCGACTTTTACTTCCTTCTCTCCGAAACGGATCTCGATCGTATCGCCCACTTTCACATCCTGAGAAGCCTTGGCTATTTTTCCGTTCACAGAGACTCTGCCGGCATCACATGCTTCATTGGCAACTGTTCTGCGCTTGATCAGACGGGATACTTTTAAAAATTTATCTAATCTCATACCTTCTCCCTTCGGGTAAAGAAAAAGGCTGCTGCCATGAGCAGCAACCCCAACTTTTCCGGTTTTATTTTCTGTCGTTAACAAGGTTCTTCAATGCCTTTCCGGCTTTGAATTTCGGGGTCCTGGATGCCTGAATTTCCATGGCATCACCTGTCTGAGGATTTCTTCCCTCACGGGCAGCTCTCTCAGATACTTCAAATGTGCCAAAACCTACAAGCTGTACCTTACCGCCTTTTTTAAGTTCCTGGGATACAACATCGACAAATGCCTTTACCGCACCCTCAGCATCTTTCTTGGTAAGACCGGTCTCCTTCGCAATAGCTGCAATCAAATCAGTCTTATTCATCTTAGTCCTCCTTAATGCTTCCTAAAATCAAAGTCATGCTCTCAGCCAGAGTCAACTCACTTTCCTTTATATATCTTTTGGACCTGCTTGTCAAGAAAATGCGTCTATTTCGACCAAAAGCAAGCATTTTTAATCTTTTCTCACCAACTTAAGCGATGAAGTTCCCCTCTTGTCTCGAGTCCCGAAAAACGGTTCTGACGCAGCAGTTCATACAATATGACGGATACGGAGTTTGCCAGATTGAGGGATCTCTCTCCCGGCAGCATGGGGATCCGGATACATCGCTCCTCGTTCTCTTTCAATATTTCCTCAGGAATTCCGGCGCTCTCTTTTCCGAACATAATAAAGTCATCTGCTCCAAACTGCACATCCGCATATGTCTGTCTGGCTTTCGTGGTGGCATACCAGACCGCTTTTCCGGGATTTCTTTCGACAAAATCCTCATAATTCATATATCTTTCCACCGAGAGTCTTGACCAGTAATCCATACCGGCGCGTTTCAGGGCTTTCTGTGTCAGCTGAAATCCCAATGGGTCGATCAGATGAAGAGAAGATCCCGTGGCTACACAGGTCCTTCCGATATTCCCGGTATTGGCCGGTATTTCCGGTTCCAGTAAAACAATTCCCGCCATCTTCACGCAAATCGCACTCACATGAAGTGCTCAGTCCTTTCTCTTTTCTATCGGGATCCTTCTCCCGGGTCACTGTGATATTTCCGTGCAAATGAAAGCAGCCACTCCCTCTCGTTTTTCTCCGGCTCGTCAATCACCTCGGAAAGAGCGGCATTCAATATCTCACCTACTTCCCTGCCGGAGATTCCCATAGCCAGGAGATCATGTCCGTTTATTCTGAGATCTTTCACAGCAAGGCACTGGCCTGCCCTCAGGATTTCTTCATACAGGCAGGCAACATCCGAAATACGTCTCAGATCCTCATCTCTTTTATACAGGCTTTTTCCCTGATCATCTGCCCATTGAAGCTGCAGAAATGCAGGGAACAGCTCTCTGCCGATCTTATAGACAGCTCTGCGGACTTCGCGGGGATCGGCAGACGGTCTGAGGCCATGAAAATATACCAGACGAACTACTTTTTCCTCGGTATTATGATCGAACCTGAACCGTCTCATGATATCCCTTGCAATCTCCGCTCCTTTTCTTTCATGCCCCGAAAAATGGTCTCTTCCGAGGCTGTCATGAAAGCGCACAGGCGGTTTCCCGATATCATGCAGAAGAGCAGCAAGCCGGAGCACTCTGTCAGAAGGAATAGAGCTCAGCACGAGCAGGGTATGTTCTCCGACATTATACCAATGATGAGGATCCTCCTGAGGCGTTTCCATACATCGGTCAAATTCAGGCATAATAACAGCAGTTATCCCCAACTGATACAGTTCCCCCCATTTCTCCGGATGAGGGGATTCAAGCAGTTTAGTCATCTCCGCCTGAATACGTTCCGCGCTGACCTTTCGAAGGGCATCTGCATGAGAGGCGATGGAATACCAGGTATTCTCCTCAATATCAAAACCAAGCTGCGCGGAGAACCTGACCGCTCTCAGGACCCTTAGGGGATCTTCCCGGAAGCGCTCATCAGCCTTTCCCACACATCGAACGACTTTTCTCTGAAGGTCCGCCATCCCCCCGTGAAGATCGATCAGGCCGCTGCGGTCATTATATGCCATCGCATTTATTGTAAAATCCCGTCTGCACAGGTCATCAGAAAGTCCGGAAGTATTTGCGGTCAGGGATGGCCGGCACCCGGCCGTATGCTGTCCGTCACTCCTGTAGGTCGTCAGCTCATACTGATCATCACCGATCAGAACGGTGACAGTACCGTGTTTCAGACCGGTGTCTACCGTCCTTCTGAATATGGATTTGATCTGTTCGGGTCTGGCGGAGGTCGTAATATCCCAGTCCATGGGATTTCTTGCGAGGATGAAATCTCTTACGCAGCCTCCTACAATATAAGCCTCAAAGCCCCGTTCCTCCAGCACATCAATTATGAATTTTACTTTTTCAGGCAGTCTGATCTTCACTTCCAAGTCTCCCTTATAATATGTGCACTCGTGAGGGCATGTCCTTCCCTTTTCAACCTTATGCACAACAGGCTGCCGCATGAACTGCAGCAGCCTGTTACGCTTATTTTATGTCTCACGCCTGAGACAAGTTCCATTTTGCGTATTCATCGAGAACTTACGCCGCGGGAATTATGCATCAGGAATTAATATGCCTTTCCCCAGTAGACAAGCCTGCGGGCTTTCCTGCCGCAGCAGATGCAGGCAGCCTCTTCCGGCGCATCTCCCTCACTGCCGAAAGGCATACAGCGTGATGTGCAGGTAGTATCTGCCTTGATCTTGTTCTCACATTCCTCATCTCCGCACCAGTAAGCCTTGATAAAACCGGGTTGCTCTTCGGCGATCTTCCTGAACTCATCGTATGTAGATGCCTCATACGTGTGGGCTATGCGGAAAGCAAGCGCCCTCTCATACATATCCTTCTGGATCGTTTCAAGCAGTTTTGCTGATTCCGCAGCCACATCCTCGATTTTGACCTGGATCTTCTCTCTTGTATCACGGCGGACGAGCACACACTCACCGCGCTCGATATCTTTCGGCCCGATCTCAATGCGCATCGGGAATCCGCGCATTTCCTGATCCGCGAACTTCCAGCCCGGAGAACGGTCTGCATCGTCAAGCTTTGTGCGGATACCGGCCGCTTTCAGAGCATCGCGGATTTCGGATGCCTTGTCCATAACACCTTCTGCCTTCTGGCGGATCGGAATGACAACACACTGTGTCGGAGCGACCTTCGGTGGAAGGACAAGTCCTGAATCATCACCGTGTACCATAATGACCGCCCCGATCAGACGGGTCGTCATTCCCCATGACGTCTGGTGTACATATTTCAGCTTGTTGTCCTTGTCCGTGTACTGAATGTCGAAGGCTCTTGCAAATCCATCGCCGAAGTTGTGGCTGGTGCCTGACTGGAGAGCTTTGCCGTCATGCATGAGAGCCTCAACGGTATAGGTGGCCTCTGCGCCGGCGAACTTCTCTTTATCTGTCTTGCGTCCGCGGACAACGGGAATAGCCAGGAAATCCTCCAGGAAATCCGCATAGACGTTAAGCATGAGCTCAGTCCTCTCCTCTGCTTCCTCAGCTGTCGCATGGGCTGTATGACCTTCCTGCCACAGAAATTCACGTGAACGAAGGAATGGGCGTGTTGTTTTCTCCCATCTTACAACGGAGCACCACTGATTGTAGAGCTTGGGCAGATCCCGGTATGATTGAATGTCCTTATTATAGAGATCGCAGAAAAGCGTTTCTGATGTCGGACGGACACACATACGTTCCTGAAGCTGATCCAGACCGCCGTGTGTGACCCAGGCCACCTCAGGCGCAAAGCCTTCCACGTGGTCCTTCTCCTTCTCCAGTAGGCTTTCCGGAATGAACATCGGCAGGTATACATTTTCAACTCCGGTCTCCTTAAATCTGCGGTCAAGTTCCGCGCGTATGTTCTCCCAGATCGCATATCCGGCCGGTTTAAATACCATGCATCCCTTGACAGATGTGTAACCGGTAAGCTCGGCCTTCTTGACAACATCCGTATACCACTGGGCAAAATCGACTTCCCGGGAAGTAATAGATTCAACAAGTTTCTTTTCCTGTGCCATATGTTCTTTCCTCATTTTTATGTATTATTGGTCTCGGGAAATTTTATTACAAATTTATTTTCATTTCCCGATTCGTACGATTGTATTTATAATAACGCACACCTGCCGCGTCGAACATTCTCTTGGAAGCAATGACAGACGGTGTGGATGCGTATTTGTCGGAATCATAGATGACGGTACGAATCCCTGCCTGAATGATTGCCTTGGCACATTCGTTGCACGGAAACAGGGAGACATACAGTTTCGCTCCCTCCAGACTTCCTCCCCGATAGTTCAAAATAGCATTCAACTCGCTGTGGGTCGTGTAGAAATACTTGTTCTTCAACGGATCGTCGCCATCACGATTCCATGGGAAGTCATCATCCGAGCATCCTTTCGGAAATCCGTTATATCCCATGGAGAGGATCTTATTATCATCACTTACAATACACGCACCTACCTGTGTGTTGGGATCTTTTGAACGCATACCGCTCAGGAAAGCAACGCCCATAAAATATTCATCCCACGTCAGATAGTCCTGTCTCTTATCGCTCATAAATCCCCCTTTAACTCACTGCTGCTTTATTCCGAATTATTTCGTTCCGAAAATACGGTCACCGGCATCACCCAGTCCCGGTACGATATAGCCGATCTCATTAAGATGATCGTCCAGCGCGCCGATATAAACGTCTACGTCCGGATGCGCTTCTGTAAGAGCCTTGAGTCCTTCCGGAGCGGCAATGATGCACAGGAAACGAATATGTGTGCATCCATGCTTCTTTAACTGAGCAATCGCGTCATTTGCGGATCCCCCTGTAGCAAGCATGGGATCGACGACAAATACGTCTCTTTCCTCAATATCAGCCGGCAGCTTGCAGTAATATTCTACCGGTTCCAGCGTTTCATGATCTCGATAAAGTCCGATGTGACCGATTTTGGCTGCCGGAAGAAGCGTTTCCATACCGGTCACCATTCCGAGACCTGCGCGAAGAATCGGAATGATGGCAAGCTTTTTACCTGCAATCTTCTTGCAGACCGTCTCTCCCATCGGTGTAACGACCCGATAATCCTCCAGCTCAAGATCCCTTGTAGCTTCAAAACATTCCAGTGTCGCGATCTCGGAAATCAGTTCACGGAACTGCTTTGTTCCTGTCTCCGTATTTCGGATGATTCCGATCTTGTGCTGAATCAGCGGATGATCCATGATTACTACCTTGCCCATAAAACTACCTCCTTACTGTTCTGTCTTTAAGTTTAAATCTCTGAAGCAGAATTCTCGTGACTTTAGAGTCGTGAGATGAATGCTCAAAATGAAACGTATCTCTGACACGGGATACAAAGTCAGCGTCAGAGATCAAAAGCCTCCGGCGGATCGCAGCCGCGCAGGAATGAAGGTGCTTCGCACTTTGCGCGGCGCGCCAAGAACGCAGAGGCGTTCTTGAATATACGGAAGTCATACATCAATTACATGGTGGCCTGCAGCCTTCAGCAGCCGGTTCATGATAGCCTGCCCCATCCTTGGCGTCTCAAAAGACTCAGACAAAATAATATCTACGTCCTCATCATCGAACTCGCGAAGGACTCTGAAAAGTCTGCGCGCAATTTCCTTGTCTGTATCCCTGCTTCCGATATTTTTCACATCATAGGAAGAATAAAAGGCTGCCGTCTCGTCCGCCGCGATCACGCCGACTTTTTTGCCTTCGGAAACCGCCTTTGCGGCGAGTTCCAGAATCCTTTCGATCACCGCCTTCTGGTCTCCCTCTACAATCGTAAGACCGGCTCGGGGTGCGTAATGCCTGTACATCATTCCGGGAGCTTTCGGTCTTACATTCCTTGTGTTCCCGTCCAGGATCGCCGGATCAACAAGGACTTCTCCGAGAACATCCTCCAATCTGTCCATGTTAATATATCCGGGCCGAAGGAGCATGGGAATCTCATCCGTAAAATCTACGATCGTAGATTCCAGTCCGATCCGTACCTCACCCGCATCCAGGATCATCTCGATTTTTCCGTCAAGATCTTCCCGGACATGTTCGGCTATCGTAGGAGAAGGTCTGCCGGATGTGTTGGCAGACGGTGCAGCTATATATCCCCCTGCAGCCCTGATCAGCTCCAGCGCTACTTTATGATTCGGCATACGGACTGCAACCGTAGGCAGTCCTCCGCTCGTCGTGTCGGGAACTATATCTTTCTTGTCAAATATCATTGTCAGCGGACCGGGCCACCAGACCGAAGCCAGCTTCAGCGCCTTTTCAGGAATCTTCCGGACGATCCGCTCCAGATGTTCCATATCGGCGATATGTACGATCAGCGGATTGTCCGACGGCCGCCCTTTGGCAGCATATATTTTCGCGGAAGCACAAGGATTCAGAGCATCCGCGCCAAGCCCGTAAACAGTCTCCGTAGGAAAGGCGACCAGACCACCGTTCCTTAAGATATTTCCAGCCCTTTGTATTACCTCCGGATCCGGTTCTTCAGGATCCAGTCTGATAAATTCTGTTTCCATATACAAGTACTACTCCAGATGACTTGAAATGACGTCCCAGATATCCGGTGTCTCCATCCCAAGTTTCCATTCCGCTACTCCGGCACAGTCGGCATCTTCGATCAGCTTCATTTTTTCTTCAACGGATGATGCATCCTCCAACCATATCTGATAATATGTGGTATCATCCTGCATTTCAGCATAGTTCTGAGCCGCCTCTTTGTCCCAGTTCGTATCAAGTCCGCGCTCTGCGACCCACCCCGACGCTGCGCTCATACCCAGCGCCTGACTGTCAGGAGCTGCCTGGCTCGTCGTCATCCACAATCTTGTATAGAACGGAATGGCGATGATCGTCTGCTGATTCGGTACTTCTTTAAGTGTATCATTGATCCCTGCCTGAACGAACGGCAGCGACGAGACAGAACCGGCCTCGGGAGATCCCTGCAGATGCTCATCATAGCACATGCAGACGACATAATCAGCCACTCTTGCCTGTTCTTTCCGATTCATATATCCCGTAAAAGTCGGAACATAGTTACAGACAGAGAGAACGAGACCGGCGTTTCTGCATCCGATCGACATTTCCCTGATGAACTGCAGGAAATAAGGCGCACATTCTTCCGTCACATTCTCATAGTCAATATTGATGCCGTCAGCTCCGACAGACAGGACCTGTGCAATAGTATCCGCAACGAGTTTTTCCCTGACAACGTCCGCAGACAAAGCCTTCTGCGTCTCATCGCCCGCGTTGACAGCCCCGTCAAAATCATTCATGACAGCCCAGACCTGCATTCCCAGACCGTGTGCCGTCTCGACATAAGAGGCATTTACAAGAGACGTCTGCTCCCCTGCCGCGGAATCAAGAAAGAACCACGTCGGAGCAATGACATTGACACCTGTGACATTCGCTATACTTTCAATGAGCGCATTGTTGGAAGCTTGTGAGGTGACCTGATGGAACAACATATTCACAGGATCATCGAGTAAGAGATGTGTATAATCTCCAAGTTTCAGGACAGGCTCATCCGTTGTCTCCGTGACTTTTCCGTCAAGATATCTGTCCTCGACATATCCCCTGAGACCATCCTCCGTCTGGACCATTGTCCATCCCTCGACTTTTTCACTGCCTGTGCTTCCATCCCCGTACACGTCGATCACTCTTACATCGTCTCCCTCAGGCACCTCCGTCAGCACCTTACTGTGTATGCCGGCCCGATAACGAACACTGGCATTTTTCACAGTCTTCTCTGTATTATAAGAGCTGTTGGATCGGACAACAATTCTTTCCGGATCCTTGAACTGTGTGATCCTGGCATTGGAATAATCCGCAACAAGGTCAAGAGCTACATACGTGACATCATCGGTAACGCGAACTTCGTTTGCCGCATCGAACCGCATCTTCTCGGTCGGTGTAGTAACGATCACTGTGCCCTGTTCACTGTCATAAAATATACTGCCGCTTATTTTCTGAGATACCGTCTTATAGGGAAGATAGATCTCTCCATCGATAATTCGACCATTTTCAGTCTGGACACCATCATCTGTTATAACAGCGACCTCGTCGTCTGAAAGATTATAGTATTCTTGCAGATTCATCCGTTCTTTCGTAGGACTCACCCGGCTCACCACGAAAGCCAGGATCCCCAGGACCGCGATCAGCGCGATCAGGATCATAACGAACTTTACCGGTGTTTTTTTCTTATTCATAAATTCCTGTATTTCCTTATTTTTCCATATAGTCTTGAACATTTTAACACCAATCTTCTGATTCGTAAATCTCGGATACCAAAAAGTAGGCATGAAGATCAGATGAAAAATGATATTCTTTTCGGAACTTTCGTCTTTTTATTATCCCGGATTACGGACTTTCGGCAGAACGGTTGACTTTCAAATTTAAAAATACATAATGATTCTCAGAGGATCCTCCCGGGCAATGTTCCTTTGCCCTGCAACGTCAATTCATATTTTTCACAGTTATTCTCACAAAATCGGAGCATTGAAACTATGTCCAAAGAGTCTGTTCGCAAACGCTACAAAACGTATTTTAAGGAATTCAGGAAGCTGAAACAGAAAGGCTGTCGTTTCTACTATCCGGATGGTAAGGAAGTGAGCCCCAAATTTCTCGCTGAAAAGATTGCCTATGATACCGATGCGACTTACATGAGGGACCATATTTATGACAGGAAAGGAAAGGTGATGCGCATAAGCTTTACGAGAATATCCTTAGATGACGAGAACTCCTGACATCCAGACAGAAGCTCTCCTTTCTGACAAAACACATAATCAAAAAAATATTATCCATACAGTGCCGCCCGGCCTTTATCGTCTCTGACCCTGCACACCGGGCGGCATACCTTTGTGCATTTATCATATAGTCCTTGCTTTTTTTCATGTATCAGGTTTATAATAATCGCACTGCAACAAAGACATGCTTAAGATTTCATTTACACAGAATGTGAGCACGGAGGATAAATATATGGCACTGATCACAAAAGATATGACAATCGGAGAAGTTCTCTCTATCAACATGAATGTCGCACCCGTATTCTTCGGAATGGGAATGCACTGCCTTGGCTGCCCGGCTTCTCAGGGTGAGACGATCGAGGAAGCCGCATGGGTACACGGCATTGATCCGGAAATCGTACTGGCAGAGCTCAACCAGTATATTGAAGCTCACCCGGAAGAGTCCGGCAAGGATGTACTGTGATCGGAAAATGCATACAGAACGAACGTACAAAAAAGCTATCCGCCCGGATAGCTTTTTTTCATACCTTCATTTTTCCCTTTACAACAGTTCCGCCAGGGTCTGCAGTGCCTGTCCTGCAAGTATAATATCTTCATGTTCAGCCATATGTGCCTCCTGTGCCGAGGAATACGGTCGATTTTCACCGTATTCGGACAGAATATTGCACACTCTGTTGAAATCTTCTGCCGAGTGTTCTCCCTGATGAACGACCAGTTGATATTTTCCGGTCCTCTTTACCTTATAGAGCGTATTGGATCCCTGATAAAATCCGCCAAGCCCCCCTGCAGCGGAGATAACTGTATCCATGTCATTGAATCCATAGCAGCGCACAAGGTCGACCGGAGCTGCCTCCTCTCCCCTGTCTGCCGGTCCTGCATCTTTTTCCTGTTCTTTTTCGGGATTTATTCCCTTGTTTTTTCTGGCAGCCTTCACCTTTGACTCGTAAATTCTGTGAATCGTGTCAATGATATCGTCGGCACCGGCAAGCTCCTTATCTCCTTTGCCGGTCTCTCTTGGCATTGTGAACCGGGAAAAGCGTGTATCCAGTTCTTCCGGATCCTCCACTTTTGTGATGAGCAGCACAAGGCCCTCGGAGCT
Source organism: uncultured Lachnospiraceae bacterium (assembly GCA_946535445.1). Taxonomy (GTDB): domain Bacteria; phylum Bacillota; class Clostridia; order Lachnospirales; family Lachnospiraceae; genus Chordicoccus. The sequence continues at coordinate 39,676 of CAMNDN010000006.1, read as the reverse complement.
CATCGGAACAGCCTCTATCATGAGCGGAATATTGTCCGCCATAAATCCGAACTGCCTGTAAGCTTCCATCATCATATCTCTGAAAAGACTGCGCGCTTTTTCACTGCCGTATGCCAACTCGCTGAGTCTGATTTTCCTCTCTTCCAGATCAGCTGCCGTCAGCGTGCAGCGGATCTGATTTTCACTGATTTTTTCTATTTTCATTTTGCACCCTTTCCGGGCAGGCCTTTCCTGACTTCTCATGTAACGAACTGTGTAAAGGTCTTGTATCTGCATTTAAGTATAACTCAAACACTATAATTATGTAAATGTGAATATTCCTGCCGTTTACCGGCAATGTTGTGCCGGACTGATCGAATGTATCATAAAATGCACATAAAGGTGTCACGGTTTGTCTTGAATAACCACATATACGGGTCTTAAAATAAAGTCAACAAAAATCCTTTGATTTTCTTTAGGAGGTATATATTATGGCATATGTTATTTCTGATGATTGCTTAAGCTGCGGAACCTGTGAATCTGAATGCCCGGTTGGTGCTATTTCCATGGGTGATGATCACTATGTGATCGATGCAGATGCATGCCTTGACTGCGGAACATGCGCAGGCGTATGTCCGGCAGAAGCTATTTCCGAAGGCTGATAAAATAAAAAATTATTCAGAACATTAAAATCCGGCTTTCAGCCGGATTTTTTGTATTAATGAAGACGGATGTCACTTTACGCGCGTATCGCAGACTCACGTCACGAGTATTGCGCGATAAAGAATAATAATGCAAAAAATAAGAGACCGCATGGCAGTGCGGTCTCTTAATTTATAAAGGGAAGGAGTTCCGTCTCCCGACGGATAATGAAAAAGAAAAAGGTAATTGGCTCTTATATAAGCTTTCTCTTGCTTTACATCAATTATCTTAAATTCTCTTTATGAACTGTGTATGTCCATATTCCCAATAAAAAATGAACGTTTTGTAACCTTCAGGCAGGGTCATACCCCTTCAATTATGAACAAATTATGTACATCAATCGACAAGGTCGAACATATCATGAATTGCCTCGGCTGCCTTCTCTGCTTCCTTCTCCCTGATCAGGACTGTTACGCGAATTTCCGATGTCGAGATCATATTAATATTAATTCCCGCATTGTAAAGTGCCTCGAACATCTTTGCAGCCACACCAGGATGAGACATCATTCCGGCTCCGACAATCGATACTTTTGCGACATCTTCGCGTGTGTCGAGCACTTTATAGCCGAGTCTGTCCTTATTTGCCTCAAGCGCCTTGATCGCGTCATCAACAGCACCGTCATCGCAGGTAAATGAGATATCTTTCGTCCCGTCACGGCCGATAGACTGAAGGATCATATCAACATTGACATTTGCCTTCGCAAGAACATCAAAAAGCCTGAATGCGACCCCCGGCACATCCTTAAGACCGATAACTGAAACCCGGTCAGCATTTTTATCAACAGCAATACCGCTGATCAACATTCTCTCCACTTTCGTATCCTCCTTCACAAGTGTTCCCTCAGAATAATTCAGGCTGGATCTTACAACAAGCGTAACACCATATTTCTTGGCCATCTCCACTGAGCGGTTATGAAGCACGCCCGCTCCGAGTGTTGCCAGCTCAAGCATTTCATCGTAAGTGATTTCTTTCAGCTTTCTTGCATTTCTGACAATGCGGGGATCACAGGTATAAACTCCGTCTACATCCGTGTAGATTTCACAGGCATCCGCATGAAGAGCCGCAGCCAGCGCGACCGCCGTCGTATCGGATCCGCCACGTCCGAGCGTCGTATAATCGTCATATTTATTAATTCCCTGGAAACCGGTCACGATAACGATTTTGCGGTCTTCCAGTTCATGTCTGATCCTGTCACTGTCAATTCTCTTAAGGCGTGAATTTCCATAATTGCTGGTCGTATGCATGGCGACCTGATATGCGTTCAGAGAAATAGCCCGCACCCCCAGTGAGTCCATGGCCATAGCCATCATGGCGACCGAGACCTGTTCTCCTGTCGTCATCAGCATATCCAGCTCCCGCTTCGGGGGCTTCGGATTAACTTTCCTTGCCAGTGCGATCAGATCATCAGTAGTTTTTCCCATAGCGGAAAGAACAACAACAACATCATTGCCGCGCTTATAATCTTCCACACAACGGATGGCAACATTCATAATTCGTTCCGGCGAACCGACTGATGTTCCGCCGAACTTCTTTACAACAAGCATTTTTTCTCCTCCGGTTGTCTCTCTTCGTATGCAAATGCCATGACCGAATCTCCTCCGGACATAAGAGCTCACATAAACACTGCGATTATAATACATGTATGCGCCTTTTGCAAAATATTTTTCAAGGCTTATACAAGTAAAATGTTTTTAAATTGATACACAGCCGATAACCACTCTTTTATGCCGGAAACAGCAAAGAACTCACATACGGTCCGAGGTTCTTCCAGTCACAAAAAAAAGACTGCCGCAGTGCGGCAGTCCTTTCATATGAACAGTTTCTTTTATGCCTTGCGAATTGCCTTTATGACCTTTCCGCTCTTTTTAGCGATCTCACTGAACTCCTTCTCACTGAGTTCCTTCGTAAAGAATCCGAACTCATTCGAAACTTCGGGGATTTTGACCGCATCGATCGGACCGAATGCAGCCTCTGCTTCCTCAATGTCTCCCGCAAAGCGGACGAAAAATACATTCTGTACATCGCTGACCGGAAGCAGATCCATTTCGTCGTCAGACCAATCCGACGGAAGCGGTCTTCCATGGTTACGCGCTGCGGAAATCACATCGCCGGCAACAGCACTGGCTGTCGGGAGACTGCCCGCACCGCTTCCGTAAAGGATACAATCACCGAGCGCATTGCCATGCACATAGACAGCGTTGAGAACGCCTTCAACATGGAATAACATATTGCTGCTGTCCACGAGTCTCGGGGCAACCATTGCCCATGTGCCTTTTTCCGTACGTTTCGAGGCAGCCAGCAGCTTGATCTTCAGACCCATAGCTTTCGCATAGGCGATATCCAAAGTATCAATGTTCGTGATACCCTCTGTATGAACATTTTTATAGGAAATATATTTTCCGTAGGCGAGTGATGAGAGAATTGCAATTTTCCGGCAGGCATCCCAGCCTTCTATATCAGCTTCCGGGTGCAGTTCCGCATAACCGTTCTTCTGTGCTCCCTTGAGAGCATCCGAGAAGTCTTCATTCTCCACAGCCATCTGTGTCAGGATGTAGTTAGTGGTTCCGTTCAGAATACCCGTGACCGCATCAATTTCATCCGCAGTGAGTGCATTATCAAGAGCGTGGATAATCGGTATTCCTCCGCCGCAGCTTGCCTCAAAGAGATAGTTCACATTGTTGGCTTTCGCAATATCACGAAGTTCAAGACCGTATTCCGCAACAAGTTCCTTGTTGGAAGTGCACACGCTCTTCCCCGCTTCAAGAGCCTGACGGGTGAACTGATACGCCGGGCGGAGTCCGCCCATTGTCTCCACAACAATTTTTACGTCCTGGTCTTCAAGAATGTCATTATAGTCATGCGTCAGGACTTCCTGAGCAGGATCTCCCGGGAACTCCCGGAGATCAAGAACATATTTAACATTAAGTTCTTCGCCGACTCTGCGCCCGATCGTCTCCCGGTTCATGTTAAGGACCCTGAAAACGCCCGCGCCTACTGTGCCATATCCTAAAATTGCAACATTCATCATTTTGTCACCCTCTGCCTTATCTGTGTTTTAAGTCGAAGCTTTCTTACCGGATCGCGGTAGCGTCGGCTGAAGCTTCCCTTGCTCTTCCCCCGAGCGCCTCCCATTTCAGGAAGGCATTTATGAACGGATCAATATCTCCGTCAAGGACTTTCTGAGCATTGGTCTGCTCTTCATTGGTCCTCAGATCCTTGATCAGCTGATACGGCTGAAGAAAATAGGAACGAATCTGATTGCCCCACGCGATCTCGGTCACTTTACCGCGAATATCGTCGAGCTTATCTGCATTCTGCTGCTTCTTCAGCATGAACAGCTTAATTTTCAGTTCCTGGAATGCTTTGTCTTTATTCTGGAACTGAGAACGTTCATTCTGGCAGGTCACAACAATTCCTGTCGGAAAATGTGTGATTCGGATCGCGGAGCTTGTCTTATTGATATGCTGGCCGCCCGCTCCGGACGAACGATACGTATCGATTCGGATATCCTTGGGATCGATTTCAATATCAAGATCCTCCTCGATATCCGGCATCACTTCACATGCCGAGAACGATGTCTGTCGTTTACCGTTCGCGTTAAATGGTGAAATACGTACCAGTCGGTGCACACCATGCTCGGATTTAAGCATTCCGTAAGCATTTTCTCCGTTGACCTGGAAAGTGACGGACTTAAGCCCGGCTTCCTCCCCCTCAAGTATATCGAGGACTTCATAGGTATAGCCGTGTGCTTCACACCATCTTGTATACATACGATACAGAATAGCTGTCCAGTCCATAGCCTCTGTGCCGCCGGTCCCCGCGTGAAGTGTAATGATCGCATTACAGTTGTCATATTCACCGGACAGAAGTGTCTTCATACGGATCTTCTCGAATTTCGCCTGAAACTCATCGAACATTTCCTGCACTTCCGGGACTATCGCCGGATCCGGCTCCTCATCGGCCATCTCAATCATATCGCGAATGTCATCCCGGGCAGACACTAATTCATCGTAACCGCTCACATCCGCCTTCAGGCTGGCCAGCAGCTTCGTCTTCTTCTGAGCATCCTCCGGATCATCCCACAGATGGGGATCTTCCATCTCTCTGTTCAATTCCTGAATTCGCTTTTCTTTTATAGCGAGGTTAAAGTGAATCCCTCATTTCAACTAAAGGTTCGTCGTAGGAATTCAGTGAATATCTGATCGGATCTAACTCTACCATTAGTCTCACCCTCTTTCATTAGATCGCTCCCATTGCGGGAGGTGCCTGCACCTGCCCCGACGTAAGGCAGACTGCATGGAATGTTTTGTTATGCCCCTCCGCCTGAGAGACGGGGGAATGATCTCATCCTCAGAGAAATCATTATCGAATGTACTATACTAAAATTCAAACAATGTTGCAAGGAAAATCACTCATCCACCCTCACACAGCGGACGGCGCAGCGCGTAGTGCCCCCTGTGTTGCATGTAAACAGTGTGAGATCCCAGTCTTCAAGGCCTTCTGTCCTGGAATTATTTTGATTCTGGATCATTTCCGATACCTGGGACGGTTCAAGCGTGACCCGGTTCGATACCTGATACTTATAGACGACGCCTTCTACATTTGTAAAATATACTTCGGCACCTATATCGATCCACTTGATCGGGCTGAAGTGACGCGCATAATTATGGGCAAGGATGACCAGGTCATCTGAATAGTAGGAACCGCTGTAATGGCACGGAGATATTTTGAGCCTGTCCATGTCCCATTCGGACATGACCGGAAGATGCAGTCCGAGCGAGGGGATATCAAGCTCTCCTATATAATAGTAACCGTCGATTTCTACGACCGGCATCGGAGGATATACTTTCTCCTCTCCGCTCTCTTCCTCCTCACGAGTAGGCGCTTCCTCAATCGGCGGCTCCTCCGGCAGCGTCCTCTCTTCCGGCAGAAGTGTGTCAAGCTGTCCGACGATAGAATCACTGGCATCGGCTGCTCTTTTGGCATCCCACACATTATATATAACAAGAGCAAGTGCTGCCGCAAGCGCCAACAGCCCGAGAGCAATCAGAATATTCCCGCTTCTCTTTTTCGGTTTATTCTCCATCCGTCTGTACCCTCTATCTTTTTATCCCCGGGGGGATTTAGATTTCTCTACGATTTATGACTTAGTATATACCGTTTTACCATCTGTTGACAAGCTTCTTTACTGTAAATTGCAAAAGTGAAGACCAGACTCTCCGATCCCATTTTACAGAATAAGTTCTGTGCCTTTTTCAAAAGACCAGATGATTTTCTGCGAGACCGGATATCCCGTCACGCGTGACAAAGCTTCCTCGTAGGAATCGAGCTGGACCTGATACCTCCTCTTCAGTTCATCCGTTCTGCTCACCCTGTCTGTTTTGTAATCGACCAGAACAATTGACTCACCTTCATAGAAAAAGGCATCAATTATTCCCTGCACAAGGATCTGCTCCCCGTCAGGATATGCCGGATTTATCTCCGAAGCTGTTACGCCGAGTGTGAAGGGCTGCTCACGGTACAGTTTATTCTGAGCAAATGCAGCTGCCATTCTCTCCCCAAGCGCACTCCTGACAAAAATTTCGATATCCCCGACATCTACCAGATCCGCTTCTTCGCGCAGCATTCGTTTCGATGTGACGAATCCGTCGATCTGGATCCTCAGTTCCGTGAGAAGAATACTCTTTTCTTCTCCGCCTTCTTTCGAGTCTCTCAGGATATCCGTGATCCTTCCATAATCGAGCAGCTCCATGATCCGGTGATAAGCAGTACCGCGAATGGTTGCCGTATTATCGGCATTCCCCGAAATCATGTTCTCTGCTTTATCACGCACGAACTGCGGTACAAAAGGAACGATTTCCGGCTCCGGGAATTTTTCCACCGCATCTTCATCCGTGAACTGCCCATGCTTCAGCTCCGAAACAGAAACCTTAGCCGGAACATTTTCTCTTCCCTGCCAGGGATATACATAAGAGAACCTCTCCGTGATCGTTTCCCTTATTTCCGGGTCAAAAACAAGGCTGCCGTCCGCATTTTCAAGGATGTGAAGAGATTCATCAAAACGTGACTGCTCCATAAGCTCTTCCCGCACAAGATCAGCCGGGCTTACAAGAACAATGTTAACGGGACAGGGGGTGTCTTCTGACTTCGCACGCGCAATCATCCTGTCGAAGGCAGGTATGAAGAACGCATTCGGATTCGAAGCTTTCATCAGATAATTTTCAGAGAATGGGATCTCGCGGAGCGAGGCCTGCATATTTTTAGCTTTCTCCCAACTCTCCTCATCTTTGACCGTTCCTGTAAGGATCAATTTCTGTTTTGCGCGGGTCAGTGCGACATACAGCACCCGCATCTCCTCACCTAAACTCTCCCGAAGAATTTTCTTTCTGACTGCCGTCTTTTTTATCGTCGGTATTCTGACCCTGGCATTAAAATCAACATAATCCGCAGCCAGACCATACTCCTGATCGATCAGCAGAGATGCGCTCAGATCACGTCGATTGAACACTTTGCTGTTGCCGGCTGCAAAAACAACAGGATACTCCAGACCCTTGCTCTTATGAATGCTTACGATTCTTACAACATTTTCATTCTCCCCGAGCACACTGACCTCACCTGCATCCACGTCATATTTCTGAAGATTTTTGATATACCGGATGAAATTGAACAGACCGACATAACTTGTCTCTTCGTAGGCTATGGCTTTCTCCGTCAACATTCGAAGATTCGCAGCGCGTTGAGCACCTCCGGGAAGGGCGGACGCATAATCAAGGTATCCCGTTCTCGTAAGGATCATCCAGATCAGTTCATGAATTGGTGTGTATAACACACTATCGCGCACTGCATCATACACATTCAGAAATTCAGTCAGTTTATCTCGCAGGGCAGGATCCGTTTCTTCGACCCGTCCATCCGCGTATCGTCTTGTACATTCCGACATCGACAGGTACTTCGCATCCTTATTGACAGCGGGAGAGCCGCAGCCGCAGCGCACCCTGGCAAGCTCTTCGGCCGTCAGCCCCACAATGGGAGAGCGAAGAATCGACGTATAAGGAATATCCTGCTCAGGATTGTCCACAATAGCCAGATAGTTCAGAATGGTCATTACTTCAAGAGCTGAAAAATACCCGCTCTTGGCGGTCGAGTATGCCGGTATGCCCTGCTGTTCAAGGATATTGACAAATGTATCCGCCCATCCTCTCATTGACCTGAGCAGGATGACAATGTCCCGATATTCTACTTTCCGCATCCGGCCGGACTCCATATCCCAGATTGTTTCTTGCCGCACCAGATGACTGATCCGGTCCGCGATCATACGGGCCTCCAGTTCTCTCCCCGCCGCAGATGAACGGTCATCGAGAAGATATTCGCCTGAGCTGTCTTCCTCATGGGTCATGACCAGGAGGACTTCCGTATGAAATTCACCATGATCGGCTTCCGGATATCCGGCGCCGCACACAAGAGTCGCATCTTCGTCGTAAGCCACACCTCCTATACCGGGAATCATGACCTGACGGAAAAGTCCATTCACGATATCAAGGACCTCGTGCCTGCTGCGGAAGTTTTTCCGAAGATCGATCCTGGTCCCGGTCAAATCCTGAAGATGTGAAGATCGCCGGTCACACACTTTCCCGTCAGGCTTTTTATCGTCCTCCCGGGAATAATCGTGGAACTTCTTCATGAAAAGATCAGGCCTGGCATGACGGAATCCGTATATACTCTGCTTCACGTCACCGACACAGAAGTAATTATTCTGTCCGTCCTCGATCCGGCTCACAGCCGTGAGGATCGCCTCCTGAAGATAGTTGCTGTCCTGATATTCATCACACATGACCTCCCGGAAACGGCGGGCAAGCTCTTTTGCCGGCTCCGTCCGGCTCCCGTCCTCCTTTCGGAGGATTCGGAGTGCAAAATGTTCCAGGTCAGCAAAATCGACAATTTTTCGTTCACGTTTTTTCTGCCCGTAACGGTCACGGAATAATTTCGTTACGTCGATCAGTGTGTTCAGAATCGGTTCATTGGACTGCATCGCTCTGAGAACTTCATCCGGTGCATATGCATAAATCTCATTTTGCAGCCCTTCCCGTATCTTCTTGCTCTCTGCACGGTTGGCCTTAAAGATATCCCGAAGAGCGGGATCTTCACCTGCCGCCGGCCGCCTGGAGGACAGCTTTACGATCTTTCCGGCAAAATCCGTATGCATATATTCATATCGCTCACAATAACCGGGCCGCTCCGATAGTTCTGTAAAAAATTGAAGGTCAGCCTCCGCAGCCGGAAGATAAGCGGACGGTCCGTCCGGGCGGTCACAAAGCTCCATATTTTTTTCCGCAAAGGAAAGCCCGTCCGAAATAAGCAGGTCCGCATCCCGCATATATGATTTCATCCATTCTGTCCGGGACATCTCCTCAAAGCTGCCGGCAGCATTATCAGACCGGCATTCTTCAAGCCATTTAAAAGGCCATGGCTGACTCTCTGCGGCTTCGAACAGTTTCAGGATGACTTCCTCCACTGCCCGATCCGTCTTTCCGGTCGCGAAACTCTCGACAAAATTCTCAAATCTCTGCCTTTCCCCGGCGTCTTCCCGACCATGCAGTTCTTCCAGTATTTCCCTCATGACATCCGCGCGAAGAAGTTTTACCTCTCCTTCATCCGCTACACGAAAGCCCGGTTCCAGATCGATCGTGTGACAATACGCTCTGACGACGTAGGAACAGAAGCCGTCGATCGTAGTGATCTGGGCGTTATGAATGAGTGATGTCTGACGTTGCAGATGCTCGTTATCGGGGTCCTCAAGAAGAGCGTCCGAGATGGCTTTTCCAATCCTCTCGCGCATCTCTCCCGCTGCCGCCTTGGTGAAAGTGACGATCAGTAAACGGTCGATATCGACCGGCTGACCGGGATCCGTAATATATGCGAGAATGCGCGCGACAAGAACAGCCGTCTTACCGCTGCCCGCGGAAGCACTGACAAGAATATTGTCATCCCGTTTATCAATTACCTGTTGCTGATCCGGTGTCCACTGCATCTTCCTGCTGTTCCTCCATCTTCTCAAGAACTTCTTCGTCTTTCATTTTCTTAAGATTTCGATACACGTACCCTCGTATCTTCCCGTCAAATCCGCAGATTCCCCGATAAGGACAATAGTCGCAGGCCGTCTTCTTCCCATACTGATACGGATCGATCCCAACTTTTCCTTCGAGGATCCCCGCGCCGATCTCCCTGACCTTCCGGTCAACATAAGCCGAAAGCAGGCGGAATCCGTCACTGCTGACTGTCTTCGAACGCGCGCCGATCGAGCCTCCCTTATTGAATGTGACGGGTATAACATCAGAAGTCGGTCTATCCGGTCCCAGTGTCTTATCGAGGTGCCTGATCGCTTCGGGTTCTCCGGATACGATGCCCGATGCTTTCATCGCTCCGAGCAGCCGTTTACGAATACTCTCAGCTGTATCTCCTGCCCTATAGTCCTCTACCGGATCATTTATTCTGTAGTAAAAAATTCCGGCCGGTTCTGCCGCATGCCCTTTTCCTGTCTGCATCTCCAGTGCCGCATTCATATAGATCACGAGCTGAAGTTGAAGACCATAATATACCGCGGACAGATCGAACGTCGTTTCCCCGGTCTTATAATCAATGATTTTTACGTATGTTTTTCCGTCCGCATCGCACGTATCTATTCGATCGATCCTCCCGGTGAGAAGCATCTTTGCTCCATCCGGCAGATCAAAACTGACCGTGGACAGATCCGCGGCATTGCGAAAATCCGCCTCGAATTCAGTCGGTATGAAGTCTCCCCTGACCAGCTGCTCCTGCAGGGCCCACACGGATGTCGCCATAAGTCTCTGCATACGCTTGATCTGGTATTCGTTCCTGGCAGAGTCATAGAAAAGTATCGGATCATACGCAAGAGCTGCATCCGCCACACATCGTCTTGCGAGTCTGTCTCTCGTCACATCATCGATCGTGGTCCACGAAAGCGGTACACCTTTGGCATCGCTGATCAGACTGACACGCTCTCCGAAAAGTTCCAGGGCTTTATGCATCACATTGCCCATATCCATTCCGGAGAATTCAAACTCCTCGCGTTCTTTCAGCCTCAGACCATACTGCAGAAAATGGGCAAAAGCGCACGCCGAAAACGTTTCGAGCCGCGAAGCGGAGTTCATAAGTCGTGATCCGTAAAGCGCTCTGGCGGCTGCTTTTCCGATTTGATCATGCGGTTTTACAGCGGCGGCTGCGGCAAGAAGCTGATCGGTCCGGCCACGATACTCCCGACTGCTGCGATACCAGGAAAAGAGCTCCAGAAAAGCCGGTTCGGCAGGCTGATCTTTCAGACGGGCCAAATGTTCTGTCAAAAGCGAAATGCCACTTTCGGGTCTCTCAATACGATCTATGATCTTATCTGACCCGGTCTCGATTTCAAGACACGGAAACAATCTGCAGATCGCTGATATCAGATACGACGGACGCATGACCTCTCCGCCTGAATTTGCCGCCGCATAAGACAAGATCAGCTTATGAGACGGTTTTGTCAGTGCCAGATAGATGTAAAACCTCCCGATTGCTACATTTTCACGAGGAGTCGGTTTCAGACAGATGTTCTTCTCACGAAGCCGTTCCCTCTCGATCTCAGTAAGGATACCGCCGGAGCTCTCGCTCTTTGGGACCATTCCTTCATTCACGCCCAGGAAAAAAAGCACTTTTATGTCCGCAAGCCGGCTGCGCTCCATATCTCCGACCATGACCTGATCTGTTCCGGGTGGAATAATACCGATTTTTTCCTCCGAGAAGCCGGCTTCCAATACGGCCCGGTAATCACGCATGGATATTTTTTCATCTCCAAGTACCTGCACGAGTTTGTCCAGAAAACCCATGACCCGGGCAAATACCTGTTTATACTCCCGCGTCAGATCCTGTCTTCCTTTTTCAGCAAATCGTTCCCCTTCCGCAGCAAGAGCAGTCTCGCAAGCGCTGCGCAGGCAGAACTCATAGAGCGCGATGGTCTTATCCCTCACCGTGCTTCCTCTTTTTGCAAATGCATCCGCCATCGGATCCAGCAAAGCACACACCCGTTCCCGGATCCGGTCAAGTTCCGGTACACGCTCAGGATCCTCATTGAAGGAATGCCTGACCCACTTCTCCCGCCATTTCTTCTTTCCGCGGATCCCCAGCGCCAGAACATGATTCTCCAGAAGGTCAATGTCAGTCCTCTTTATACCGGACATGCCGCTCCTCAGCATCCGAAAAATACTGTCATAGGAATAATCTTCTGTACAGGCCTCCACTGCGGCACGTACATACTCCACAAAGGGATTATGGAGCATAAAACGCTTCTCATCCAGAAAATAGGGGATTCCGACCTGACCGAATACCTGTCTCACATAGTCATCATAGGTGGGAAGATCACCTGTAATAATGGCAAAGTCACGATATCTGAGCCCCTCCTTACGTACCATGCGTGCAATGCAGACTGCGGCATGTTCGACTTCCGCAAGCGGATTTCTGGCAGCAAAGATACCGATATCCTCCGTTCTTTTCGTATACGTTCCCTGATATCGACGGAAAAGATTTTTCTCAAGAAATGCCAGTCCGGATGATGTAGAAAACCTGCCTGTCCCGGAATCTTCAACGGTTACAACAGGGGCAACATCCACATGTGTTCTGACGGCAAGCTTATAAAGGGAGACCGCCATCTCATGGCTCATGGCAAAAAGACCGGTCTCTGAATATTTTCCGAAGGGTTCTTCAGCCGGATCCATGGTCACCGTGACATACATCTCCCGGCAGATCGACATCAGTTTCTCCATGAGCTGGAGCTGTACAGGCGTAAAGCCGGTGAAACCATCAAAGATCAGGATCGAATCCTTCAGGATCATCGACTTTTCCGCCACTCGCGCAAGGACGTCCGGAACCTCTTCGGCTGTCATGTACCGGTCTGCAAGATAAGCATCAAAAGCGGTATAGACCAGTTGAATATCGTGAAGTTTGCGGTCCAGAAGAGTCATGAGCGGTCCTTCTGCCTCTTCTGATTTCTGTTCCCCGTCCACTCTGAGCATCTCCGGATTGATACCATAAAGCAGCAGCTCGGATATCATAGATTTCATCTCCGCTATATTGCCCGGCCTGGACAGATTTGTTCCCAGCACAGACATTTCTTTTTTATGGTCCAGCGCTATTTTCTGCAAAACGAAGCTTTTGCCGATCTCTTCCAGGACCAGAGAACGTTCCCCGACTTCCGCGAAGACACGATAGGCAAGACGCGCAAAAGAAACAACATCTATATTTAAGATTCCGTGTCTCGGATGCAGGCGCACCAGTTCCCTCTGAGCCTGCATGGAGTACTGTTCCGGGACAATGACCAGAAAACGGTCAGTCGGCTGTTCCATCGATTGTCTGATTATATCCGAGTACAGGCGGTAGCTTTTACCTGAACCGCTGCTCCCGGTGATGATGTGTAAGGACATATCTACCTCGCTGATATCAAGAACGCTTCCGCGTTCGTCTCTGTGCTTCAGGCACCTATATCATGATGCCACAAATCGGATGCTATTGCAAAGCAAAACCAACCGGCGCCTTTCGCCCTGATCCGCCGGAGCTTTTTATCTCTGACGCTTACTTTGTATCCCATGTCAGAAAAAGGTTTCGTCCTGCGCATTCATCTCACGACTAAAGCCACGAGAATTTTGCGTCAGAGGTTAAAATAACAGCATTTCAGGTCATCCGTCTTCCATTTTCAGGAGTTTTTCTGCCTCTGACGATTCCATATCCGTAATATTCCTCATTCGTTTCCGGATGATAAGCGTCCTGTTGTGCAGTTGATCGTTGGCCATCGCTGCTTCGTGAAGTTTCTTCTGTGTCCGCTCGACTTCCTCATCCATACGGGCAAATTGTGCTTTGACCGCCTCCAGCATTTTCATCACCTCGACGGATTTTTTAGAGAGTGCTATATTACGAAAACCGGCCTGAAGAGAATTCAGGAGCGCGGTAATCGTCGTAGGTCCGGCAACAAGAATTCCCATGGACTGGCACTTCTCCGTCAGTCCGTCTATCCGCAGGACTTCCGCATACAATCCTTCTGTAGGAAGGAACATAATGGCATAATTCGTCGTATAAGGCGGATTCAGATATTTGTCCCTGATTGTACGTGCCTCCGTGACAATTCTCTGTCGAAGCTCCGCTGTGGCAGACGCTATCTGCTTCATGTTCCCGCTGTCGGCTGCATCCGCGATTTTATTGTATATATCAGAAGGAAACTTCGCGTCGATCGGAAGATATACGATATCATCCGTACCGTCCTGAGCAGGAAAACGGATTGCAAATTCCACACGGTCGTCCGAATTTCGTCGCGTTGCGACATTTGTATCATATTGATTGCGTGTCATTGTCTGCTCAAGGATTCGGGAAAGCTGTACTTCCCCCCATACTCCGCGTGTTTTAACGTTAGAGAGTGTACGGCTCAGATCCTCCACTCCGCTCGAAAGACTCTGAAGTTCTCCCAGGGTCCGGTAGAGCAGGCCCAGCTGATCGCCGACCGCCTTGAAATTGGCATCCAGACGTTCATTCAGAGTCTTGTCAAGCTTTTCATCCACAACGCCCCGAATACTGTCGAGCCGTGCTTCGTTGGATGCCTGAAGACGCTCCATGGAATCATTCAGTGTCGTAATAATGCTGTCTTTCATATTGATCAGGGTCTCTGTCTGAAGCTTGGAAGATGAAAAAAGCTGCTCCCGCTGCTCAGATCGCCCGTCCCGAAGACTGCCGGAAATTTCCGCCCGCAGCTGTGTGTTGAACTCGGCATTGATCTTAGCGGTAGATTCCACCTGCTCTCCAAGACGCACGAGTTCATCCTGAAGCTCGTCAAAATCATCTGAGTGACTGCCGTCTTTTTCCGGTCTGCTTATTTTGATCAGCACCAGTGCCGAAAGAAGCACAGCCGCAGACACCAGAACTGTCAGTATGACAAATTGCCATATAGCCATAAAAAACCTCCTTTACAATTCCGAACAGGTATTCTCATAATTATAGAACATCCGTTCTTCCTTGTAAAGGAGGCATCTCTATCTTCCTGCGTGAAGAAAAAAATCTGCGGTTCAGTCTTCAATTTTTCTCTTCCTGGCTTTTCGCGTCACACGTTCCAAATGAATAATCAGATACAGTCTCTCATCTTTACCGACATCGTAATGATGTTCGATTAAAATATAATCCGCGATCCTTTCCACACAGCGGTGCACTTTCGGAAATCTTGTTTTCATTTCCTCATAGAGAGACTGATCTTCTGAATCTTCATAAGTCTTTCTCTCTATAATGCGGTTGACAAAAAACTTTAAATGTGTAAGGAAACGCTCATAGTTCCAGTCTTCGGGATTCAGTTCGATCTGGAAAGACTGCTCAACGATATGGAGAATATCCCTGACGATTTTCGACATGGTCTCCGCATTGGTCTGATCGTCATTGCCGAGCTCTTCTATGACAAAGTGATAGGCAAGGAATGCAGCCTCATCATCAAGCATGCGGATCCCTGTCATCTCCTCAATTCGCCGCACAGCATATCTGCCTGTTTTGAACTCCTTCGGATAAATATATTTTACTACCCAAAGCATCGGATTCTCGAGCTTTACATTCTGTCTGTAGCGCTCGACCGCACCTGCAATATGGTCACACAGCGGAAGCATGACCTTATCCGATGCCTTCAGTTTCATTCTGTTTCTGGCATAATCGACTACATCTGCAGTAAGATCCCAATATTCGTCCGGAATCTCCGAAAAAAGCTGAACAAAATGTGCTTTGTTCGAAGGTCCGGCAGGAACATACTTCTGCTCAATAAGAGACTCATCGATATCGTCCCCGGTCCTCTTCTGAAATCCGATTCCTTTACCCCGACATATGCACTGGCTTCCGTTACTCTCTTCCGCCAGCACCATATTATGATTCATCGATTTAATAACTTTCAAAACAGCGTCTCCTGTGCTAAAACATTTACGCAGCATAAGGCGGGAGAGGGTACTGTGAAAAACTCCCGCCCAGGCTGCGCCGTGAAGTCCGCTTAAAGGAATCTGTGATTTGAACAAAAAAAATACAGCCAAGTTCCCGCAGCATTCCCTACAAACTTCACCGAATGCAAAATCGTGAGCCTTGCCTGCATTACCAGTCACAAATCACAAATTTCCATAAATATTTTATCAAGTATTCTTGTTATTATCAACTGTTTTTAACCCAATGTTCCAGACCGAATCCCTGCGCATCCTCGCGGAGCGTATATCTCAGTGGGGGATTGACACCCGCCGCTGAGACAGGTTTGCTGCCCACCGCCTGTAGAGGCGGTGGGCAGCTCACACTGAGATATATAAAAGAGATGCGCCGTTTTGGCGCATCCCCTGTCCTTTACCATATTTTGTCGCAAGTCGCAAAGCAGCATATGTCATGCCGCCGGCAGCTGTTTACTGTTCACAGTTCCTGACTGTCCTCGGATACGGAAGCACGTCTCTGATGTTGGCCATTCCCGTGAGATACATGACACAGCGCTCAAAGCCGAGTCCAAAACCGGAATGGCGTACGGTGCCGTACCTGCGAAGATCAAGATAGAACTTATACTGGTCAAGATCCATATCAAGTTCTTTCATACGGCCGATCAGCTTGTCATAATCCTCCTCACGCTGAGATCCTCCGATGATCTCGCCGATTCCCGGAACCAGGCAGTCCATCGCCGCTACTGTCTTTCCGTCCGGATTCTGCTTCATGTAGAAAGCCTTGATCTCCTTCGGATAATCCGTTACAAAGACCGGTCTCTTGAATACTTCTTCCGTCAGATACCGTTCATGTTCAGTCTGAAGGTCAACGCCCCACTTGACCGGATAATCAAATTTCTTCCCGGAATTCAGTAAAATGTCTATCGCTTCCGTGTAGGTCACATGTCCGAACTCAGCACCCGCAACGCCCCTCAGCCGTTCAATAAGTCCTTTATCGATGAACTGATTGAAGAACGCCATCTCCTCAGGTGCATTCTCGAGTACATAGTTGATAATGTACTTGATCATGGCCTCCGCGACCTCCATATTATCCTCAAGATCTGCAAATGCCATCTCCGGTTCGATCATCCAGAACTCTGCTGCGTGACGTGCTGTATTGGAATTCTCCGCGCGGAAAGTGGGCCCAAATGTGTAAACATTGCGGAACGTCATTGCAAAAGGCTCCACATTCAACTGACCGGAAACGGTCATATTGGTCATCTTTCCGAAAAAGTCCTTACTGTAATCGATCGCTCCATCCTCCGTCATCGGAAGCTTGTCAAGAGGCAGCGTCGTCACCTGGAACATCTCTCCCGCTCCTTCAGCGTCAGACGCTGTAATGATCGGGGTATGAACATACACAAAATCACGCTCCATAAAAAACTTGTGAATAGCATAAGCTATCAAAGACCGGACGCGGAAGACAGCCTGAAAAGTATTCGTGCGCGGACGAAGGTGAGGCATTGTGCGCAGATAGTCGAGTGTGTGGCGCTTCTTCTGAAGCGGGTAATCCGGTGTTGAGGCCCCTTCAATTTCGACTGTATCGGCCTGAATCTCGAACGGCTGCTTTGCTTCGGGTGTGGCGACAAGTGTTCCCGTGACAATGACTGCAGAACCGACGTTCAGCTTGCTGACCTCCGTGAAATTATCCATTTTATCATGGAAGACGATCTGCAGTGTATTGTAGAAAGAACCATCACTCAGCACCATAAAGCCAAATGCCTTTGACCCGCGGATCGATCTGACCCATCCGCCTACCTTGACGGTCTTGTCAATAAACTTATCGGTTTCTTTAAATAACTCTCTGACTGTAACTAGCTTTTCCATTTTTCTTCTCCAATGAACCGCGCTTCGCAGCTTTTTTTTGAGATCCTTCTAATGATCCGTATGCACTTGAATAAATTGATTCCAATGTGCTATTCGTAGATTTTAGAACATTCCCTGCTAAATTGCAACCTCCGCCTGCTATCTTTCCCCCGGACGGGAGACGGGAAATACTCAGGATGAACCTTCGCTTTCTAAAAAAGAATTCCGGGGACCATCTTTCCCCGGAATCACTGAACTTCCATTTTCACAGGAAACTTTTCAATACTTTCAGTACACCGTCTTCCTTATACGATGCGGTGACAATATCTGCCTCATTCTGAACTTCGGAACGTGCATTGGCAACCGTATAGCTCGTTCCGGTCTCTCCGAAGGCTGTCAGATCGTTCATATTATCACCGAAATAAACTGTCTCCTCCTTATCGATACCGAGATATTCCTGAAGCAGTGCGTAGGCCTCCCCCTTGCCTGCGTTCATGGCACAGATATCCACCCAGTTGGCACCTGAACATACAATCCTCATTTTATTTGCCCAGTGTGATCTGAACAGCCAATCGCAGTCGGACTCCGCATCCGTCGGATGATACATTGAGAACTTCAACACACCTGCTTTATCCATATAATCAAGGCTGTAGAGATCTTCTACCGCATATTTGTATGAATCTCTCAGGAAAACGAAAGGATCCCTGTGAGTCCCGCATTCTGTATAGGTGCACTCCGCCTTGCTGATCGTTATATCCGAGTTCGTCTCCCGGCGCAGATCCGCAATCAGAGGATGAATATATTTCTCCGCAATCGTCCACTGGAACAGGATCTCATTTTTTGTGCGCAGAAGGCCTCCATTCTCCGCGATGAAATAAATATCATTGGCAACAGGGGCAAAAAGTTCAAGTATGCTCTTGTACTGTCTTCCGCTGCATGCGCAGAAACGTATTCCTTTTTTCTTGAGGGCACGGATCACATCATAGTATTCGGGATTAATATGGTGGGAACTCTCTCTTACAAGCGTACCGTCGATATCGCTGGCAATCAGTCTGATCATAATACTCCATCCTTTGATTTTTTTGTATCCACTTTCCGGTTTCCCCTGACGATTTGTAAGAAAACTCATCCGTTCCGGTGGTACATTGTCATTGTAATTCACAAAGCGGATCGTGGCAAGCGTCTCCCCATGCAATTTCTTTAAATGAAGAACAAAAAAAGCAGCTCATGGCTGCGGATCATTTTACTCCAGAACAGGGTTCGTTCAATTAGAAAGAAAGACAAAATTTAAGGGCTATCCAAACGCTTTTCTCTGATCACTGCAATTTGGATAGCCCTATTAATGAATATTTAGAAGTTTCACTGTATAACCTCCTCTCGCTTAGTTAAGGTACCTTTATTGATTAAGTCCATAAGGACGTCAACCGTTCATCGGAATATCCTCCAGATCAATTTATCAGCCGTTAGTTTCTTCTTTTTCTACTTGTTACAGGTTTTTTTCTTAGGTTTGGTAGTGATTTTATTTACTAAGGATTCGGAATGCTGAATGTAATGTTTCAATAAATCTACTGTTTACTGTACTGAATAAAGATGAAACCGAAAATCTTCTGGAATTCAATTCTTAAAAGAGTATCCATGCTCTTCTTTCTTATAACCCATTCAGGAACTCCTGGCTCCTGATCAACTATCATTCTTCCTGAGAATGATCCGGGATTTTAGGAATTGATAGAACTGGACTTTTCTTAAGATGAAAGGATTTCTTCTGAACTTATATTTCCAATGGACTTTCCTCCTTGTTTGAATTTTGTAATTTGTTTTTCTTGATGATGTTATTTTACATTTAGATCGCTCTTTTGTCAACAGTTTTTTATCATTTTTCTCTTTTAAATTTTATTTTCAGAATATTCAAGTGCAATCAGAATATTTGCCTTGTGAATTCATATCTTGAGCTCTTTTCCAGAATTTTCGGGCAGAGAGCCTTTCTCAGACCCTCTGCCCGCCGTTTACGCTTTATTCTTCAAATGGGAACTTATATGGAAGTTCATACATATCACGAACGGCTATGAAGTCCTTCTGAACGCCCTCTCCCATCGGCACTCCCTTATCCTTACGGATCTGCCATACATCCCACTCTTTCTCACCGGCCGTATAGATCCGATCCTGTCCCGGTGCCTTTTTGGATGCACGGAGCGCACGGCAGATATCTCCGGCGGTCTTTCGGAAGGCATCCCCGCCCAGGAAGAAATCCGGATTGATGACCAGGAAGAAATGCCCGAGTGAGATGGGCTGCCTGCTTCCGTCCGGTGCCTTGCTGGTGATATCTTTCATAAAAACATTGCCGGAAAGAGCTGCGGAAAGAATCTCAACGACCGCTGCGTAACCATATCCCTTGTATCCGGCCATCTCTTCCCCGATCCCGCCGAGCGGGGCAAGCGCTGCTGTTCCGGCTACCAACGCATCCAGGATCTCTTTACTGTCTGTCATAGCCTCACCGTTCTGACTGATGACCATTCCGGCCGGCGTTGGTTTCCCTTCACGGGCATAATACTCGATTTTTCCTCTCTGAACAGTCGACGTAGCACAGTCAAGCACGAACGGGAATTCCTCATCCGTCGGAAAACCGAATGTCATCGGATTGGTCCCCATCATATTCTCTACACCGAAAGTCGGAGCGATCGACGGACGCGCATCCGTGCCTGTTATTCCGAGAAGACCTTCCTTTGTAGCCATCGTTGTCCAGTAGCCGGCAATGCCATAGTGCGAAGAATTTCTCACGGCTCCCATTGCGAGTCCGTAAAGCTTCGCCTTTTCGATCAGCGCCTTCATCATTTTATAGCTGGCTACCATGCCCATGCCGTCATGCGCATCGGCTACGAGCGTCGTCGGAGTCTCCTTAATGATCTCATAATTCGTGACAGTATTTAAAATGCCGTTATTAATACGGTCAATATAAATCGGTTTGAAACGATTCACTCCATGACTCTCGATTCCTCGTCTGTCACTCTCCATGAGAACATCCGCGCAAATCTTCGCATCCTCTTCCGGAAGGCCCGCTGCCTTGAATGCATCGATCATAAAGCTCCCGACAAGTTCCCATGAAACATAGGGTCTGGTTTCCTTATCCATATCTGTACCTTTCCTTTTCACAACCTTGATCAAGAACGCCCCGGCGTTCATTTTTTCCGTCTCCAGAGCAGGTTCACTCTCTTTCTATAATATCATATCTGTCTGAAAAAGCATTGCAGAAACCCCCCATTTCCATGCAAATCCACGCTTTTATCCCTGAACTCCGTTGACATCCTGCTTCAATAGTCTTACAAATCAAATCCGGGGCTGCCATATACGACAGCCCCGAATCTGATTTGATCTTTATGATTGCAGCCGGCTTTTTTGCGGGATGCATGCAGTCTGCATGAAAAAGAGACCGCTTAAATCAGAATTCCAACCCCTCAAATTTCAGTTTCATATATCCTTTTATAAGTTCCGCACACCTCTCATGACCCAGCTTTGATGTGTCCAGGCTCAGGTCAAAATGACGCACATCTGTCCACTCGATTCCGGTATAATACTTGTAATACTCTGCGCGGGCAGCATTTTCCTTCTCCACATACCTCTGAAGCTTATCGAACGGAAGGCTCATTCTCTTAGCGGCCTCCTCAAGACGAAATGACTCCGGCGCGTGCAGATAGACCCGGATCACGTTATCATAATCCTTCAAGATAAAATCAGCGCAGCGTCCGACAATGATACAGGCCTCCTCATCAGCAAGCTTCCTTATGACCTTAGCCTGATAGTTGAACAGATTTTCCTTTGATGTGAATTCACTGTCCTGCGGAGACAACAGTTCACCCCTGTAGATGGATTTCATTATTTTATGAAGGAGATTGGATCCGGTGAATTTCGTATCCGCCTTGTTGAAGAGGGCTTCATTGATGCCGGATTCCTCAGAAGCAAGTTTCAGGAGTTCCTTATCATAATAATGTATTCCCAGATCTTCCGAGAGCATTTCGCCGATGATCTTTCCACCTGCCCCGTATTCGCGGCTGATTGCGATGACGATCTTCTGATTCATAGCAATACCTCCTTACTCACCCAGATATGCCTTGCGGATCGCATCGTCATGAAGAAGATCGTCCGCAATACCTGTTGTCGTAATGTTTCCGGTCTCCAGGACATACGCTCTGTCTGCAATCGAAAGAGCCTTTTTTGCGTTCTGCTCTACCAGGAGGACTGTTGTCCCCTGAGATGAGACCGTCTCGATAATTGTAAAAATCTCATTTACATAGATCGGAGACAGACCCATGGACGGCTCATCCATAAGAATGATCTTCGGATGAGACATCAGAGCCCGCCCCATAGCCAGCATCTGCTGTTCGCCGCCGGAGAGAGTTCCCGCCATCTGCTTTGAACGCTCCTTCAGGCGCGGAAAACACTGATATACCCATTCAAGAGAAGCTGCCTTCTCCTCCGGATCTTTTCTCGTGAAAGCTCCCAGCATCAAATTCTGATAAACGCTCATATCCGGAAATACCCGCCGTCCTTCAGGAACGTGAGCCATACCCATGGCCACAATTTTGTGTGGGGGCGTGTGGGTGATGTCTTTTCCTTCAAATTCGATCTTGCCCGAAGCAGCCGATATCAGACCGGTCACCGTATGAAGAGTCGTTGTCTTCCCGGCACCGTTCGCGCCGATAAGAGCAATGACCTCCCCCTGATTGACTTCAAATGAGATCCCCTTGAGCGCCGGAATGACGCCGTAATTCACTCGGAGATCCGTGACTTTAAGCATTGCCATCGTATTACTTTCCTCCCTTGATCTCCTGTACTTTAATCATCACCAAGATATGCCTTTATGACTTCCGGATTCGCAAGCACGGTCTTCGTATCCCCCTGTGTCAGGATGCGGCCGAAGTTGAGTACTGTCAGCTTCTCACAGATGCCGGCTACAAGTTTCATATCATGTTCGATCAGAAGGATCGTCATATCAAAGTTCTTCTGAATGTATTTGATCGTATCCATCAGTTCCTGTGTCTCGTTCGGATTCATACCGGCTGCCGGCTCATCCAGCAGGAGCAGCTTGGGGTTCGTCGCAAGCGCGCGGGCGATCTCCAGTTTTCTCTGCTGCCCGTAGGGAAGATTTGAGGCCAGTGTGGACTCTGCGTCTTTCTCAAGTCCGAAGACACTGAGGAGTTCCAATGCTCTCGCATTCATCTGCTTCTCCACCTCATAGTACTTTGGCAGACGCAGGATCGATACAGCGGTAGAGTAATGGTACTGATTGTGAAGACCTACTTTAACATTATCCAGAACGGAAAGCTTCTTAAATAATCTGATGTTCTGGAAAGTACGGGCGATTCCCGCCTTATTGATATCGATCGGTCGTTTTCCGGTGATATCCTGCCCATCCAGTTTGATAACGCCCTCATTGGGCTTGTATTCTCCGGTCAGAAGGTTGAATACCGTCGTCTTTCCCGCACCGTTCGGACCGATCAGGCCGTAAAGCTCGCCCTTTTCAATTCTGAGTTTAAAATCATCGACAGCCCGAAGACCACCGAACTGAATACCAAGATTATTGATCTCGAGGAGTGCCATCCTTATCTGCCCTCCTTTTCTCTGAACTTCTTAAGAAATGGTATCTTACTGTATATATTTTTATCAAGCCATCCCTTCACTGACGGGCTCCAGTTGATCAGCATGATGACGATCAGAACGATTGAGTAGATCAACATACGATAGTTCGCCATAAAACGCAGTACTTCCGGTATAAGCGTCAGAACAACAGCCGCTATGATGGATCCTCTTGTACTTCCGATACCGCCGAGAACAACAAATACCAGGAACATGATCGACATGTTGTAACCGAATCTGGCCGGTGTCGCGATGAGCGTCGCAAGATTATGAGCATACAAAGCCCCTGCGAATCCTGCTATTACAGCTGAAATCGTGAACGCGATCAGTTTATATTTTGTAACATTGATGCCCACAGACTCAGCGGCGATCGCATTATCACGTACAGACATGATCGCGCGTCCGTCTCTTGAATGGATCAGGTTCAGCACAACGATCAGAGAGATCATGAGAACAATAAAGGCGATCGTAAACGTTGCATCCTTGGGTGTTCCCGTAATACCCTGCGGACCGTTGATGATAATTTCACCGGTGGCAAGGTCCATACCGAGATCATTGGCACTCGTGATGGAAAAATGAAATCCGTCTGCATCTCTGCCTATATACAGAACATTAATAATATTCTTGATAATTTCACCGAAGGCAAGCGTTACGATAGCCAGATAATCGCCGCGAAGGCGAAGGACCGGTATACCGATCAGGAAACCGAAAATACCTGCGACAATGCCGCCGATGATAATGGCAACAATAAACCTTAATAAATCAGGCATGGATCCCACCGTTACCTTGGAGAAGAACGCGCTCGCAAAGGCTCCGACACACATAAAGCCCGCATGGCCGATCGACAGCTCGCCAAGGATGCCGACGACCAGATTCAGGGATATCGCCATGATCGAATACACACACAGAGGGACCAGAAGGCCCTTCATCTGACTGTTCAACATACCGGTCCCCGACAGGATCAGAACAATTAAGAAGGCTGCAAGAAGCCCCCCATATGTTATGAAATCGTCTCTGGAGGTCGCATCCATTGCTGCAAATTTCACTTTCAATTCACACACCCCCCTTAAACCTTTTCCTGAATAACTTTACCGAAAAGACCGGTAGGTTTCACAAGAAGAACAATAATCAGCACAGAAAAAACAATTGCGTCCGAGAGCTGTGACGAGATGTAAGCCCGGCTCAGAATCTCGATCACACCAAGAACAAGTCCGCCGATCATAGCACCCGGGATAGAACCGATACCGCCGAAGACTGCAGCGACAAAAGCTTTGATACCCGGCATTGCGCCGGTCGTCGGACTCAGGGTCGGATAGGCGGAACACAGAAGAACTCCGGCAATCGCTGCCATAGCGGACCCGATCGCAAATGTAAGTGTGATCGTACCGTTCACGGAAATGCCCATAAGCGAAGCGGCGTCACGATCCTGAGAACAGGCGAGCATGGCCTGACCCGGTTTTGTCTTATTGATGAACGTCTGCAGGGCTGTCACCAGGACAATGCTGACAACAATACTGACGATCGTCGTTCCGGGTATAAGAAAAGGACCTATTTTTACTGACTGGAACGGAACGACCGAAGTAAACATCTTCGGATCAGAACCGAAAATCAGAAGTGCGGAATTCTGAAGAAAATAGCTGACACCGATTGCAGTGATCAGAACAGCGAGAGGCGATCCTGCCTTGCGAAGAGGCTTATATGCTATTTTTTCGATACATATACCAAGGACCGTACAGATGACAATTGCTCCGATAATACCGATTGGTGTGGGGAGTCCCCTGGTGCTGATAATCGTGTAAGCCATGAATGCTCCGATCATAATAACATCGCCATGAGCAAAGTTAAGCATCTTTGCGATACCATAGACCATGGTGTAGCCGATCGCTATGATAGCATAGATGCTGCCCAGGCTGAGGCCATTGATCAGATGTGTAAAGAAACTAACCATTTTGAAACCCTCTCATCCTGTTTGATAGTGAACAATAATGAGTTATTATAGCATTTTATTAAATTTCCGTAAAGAACAAGTGAAAAGGCCGTACACGTCTGCGACCCGCAGATCGTGTACGGCCAAATATTAGCTTTGTAAAGTGTTTTCCGTACAGCCGGAAAACACTCATCTTTTAATTATCAGTCCTCGATGGAAACATACTTGCCATCCTGGATCACGACGGCCTTCGGCTCTTTATCCGGCTCACCGCTTGCGGACCAGGTGATCGTTCCTGTAAGACCTTCTACCTCGACCTCTGTAATAGCTGTCTTAAGAGCTTCGCAGAGATCGGATGTGCTCATATCCGGTGTAAGGTCTGCCTTCTCGATTGCAGCCTTGACAGCATAGAAAGCATCATACTCATCAGCACCGAACTGGTTCGGTGTTCTGCCGTAGGCTTCCTCGAACTTCTTAACAAAGTTGACCGTGAGATCATCCGTCGCATCCGCTGCGAACGGTGTGAGGAGCATAAGACCTTCTGCAAGAGATGTATCAAAATTCTCCATGCTGAGAATACCGTCCATACCGTCGCATCCGAAGAATGTCGGGGCATAACCGATATTGTTGCACTGTGTAAGGATCGTCGCCGCATTGCTGTAATAAATCGGAAGGAATACGAAATCAGCGCCGGCATCCTTCATCTTCTGAAGCTGTGCGGAGAAGTCTGTAGCTGTATCCTGTGTGAATGCTTCCGTAGCAACAATATTCAGGCCAAGCTCTTTCGCTTTTGCTTCAAAGTTCGTCTCAATACCTGAAGAATAGATATCTGAGCTGTCATAGATAGCAGCGATCTTCTTGTCTGCGAAATGAGATGCGATATATTCTGCTGACTTTGTTCCCTGCTGAGGATCGTTAAAGCATACGGCAAACGCATTGTCATTTGCGATACAATCCTTGGAGGATCCGGACGGCGTGAGCTGGAACATATTATCCTCGAGCGTAACGGCGCCGACAGCGGTGCAGGGACCGGAAGTGACTGTTCCGAGAAGGATCTGCATGCCCTTATCCTTCAGAGAATTATAGGCGTTAACAGCCTTTTCCGGATCATGCTCATCATCGGCAGTAACATATTCGATCTGATAGCCGTTGATGCCGCCCGCGGCATTGATCTCATCAACTGCGATCTGGCCGGCATCTGCGACGTCCTGTCCGTAAACAGCGACCGGGCCCGTTACCGGTCCGATTTCGCCGATGACCCACTTAAGCTCGCCGCTGTCGGAAGATGCGCTGCCCGATGAGCTGCCGGAACCTGAACCGCATCCCGCGAGAAGACCTGCTGCCATAACACCTGCCAGTGCAAGGCCCATATATTTCTTCATCTTTGTCATTTTTGTTTCCTCCTTCATAAATCGGGACCTGTCAATTATGATCTGTCCCGTAATTAAAATTCATCACAATACTACACCAAAGTGCTGCAGTATGTCAATTAAAGAAGTGCCGGCTGCCCGCAAAGATCAGATCCTGTCAACCCTTGACCGTCTTCTGCGGCTCCACATAGCTTATAAATACATTGCCGCCCGCTTCGAACGCAGCGGTGCTGTCATTAATTCCCATGTAGTAGTGGGATCCGTCGGCAAAGTTATACAGCAGCGTGTTATACCGGTCATATCCGACAATGACTGTCGTCTGACCGTCCGGAAGACGCGCAACAACTGCCCGTCCGTTCGAGACTTCATAGAGGACCTGATCAAGTGTGCACCCACTGAGATTCATAATGAATGCCTGATCCCCGACCTCTTTCTGCAGTTCATCCGCCACTAAAGAACCACAGAAGATACCCTGCGGTATATCTTCATTGTAGAGTTCATTCTCGACTTCCTTGTTTCCGCGCTCGTATACATACTGACCCTGGTAATTCAGCACGACGCCGACCATTTCATCCGCGTCCCGTACGGCTCTGCCCGGATCCGTCAGGATCTTCTGGAGTTTTCCGTAGGCATAAATATAGTAAAGCGGGTAAGGATCCTCCGGATCGATCCCAAGTTCTATATCCGATTCATTGACAGAAGGACGAAGAACAAAATTGGTCACGACCGGATTTATATTTCTCTGCTGATCCAGCATTTCAATGGTAAGGACCTGTCCCTGTCTTCCGGTCACAGTCACATCCACATCAATGGAAGATGACGCGATCTGTCTCGTGTTCATGATGTTGTCAGTGGATGCCATGGTATACCCGGCTTCTGTTTTCGTGACGCGCGTAAGCTCCACCAGACCTTCCGTGATCGTAATATCAGAGACCCAGCAGTTATCAGGATTATAATCCTTGACCAGAGTACCGTCGAAAGACTCTATCTTCAGCTCTTTCATTGCAAATATGACATCGCCGGCCGGCTGGACCGTAATGTCTCCGATATTGGCAAGACCGTAAATCAGGTCATCATTGATGAATCCCAGAGCTTTCAGATATTGATCTTTTCCTGCCCGGATATCATGGGATTCTCCGTTGTCAAGATCCATCACCGTAATACGGGTAGAGGTGTTCGTTTCCATTTCCTGCATCCAGGCGATCCGGCTGTTGGTCACGGAAGATACGAAACAGTCCGGGTTAATATCGGAGATCACCTCGACGACATCCCCTGTCTGAGGCTCCACGCGATAAACCGTCCTGTTCAGATAAAGATAAGCGGTACCCGCTGCATTCACATAGCAGAGCCTCTCCAGCTCCTTTTCCAGTTTACCGGCAGACATCCGATACGGAATAAAAGCCTGCTCTTCCACCGCCGTGCCTTCACCGTGATAATGGAAAATCGAGACGCCGCATCTTCCCTCATGAACTCCGCGATTCATATAGCCATAGACAATGAAATCGATGTCACCGGATTCCTGGACACGAATGATCTTGATCCCGTAATCATCGTGATCATAGCGCTCATCCGCGCCCTGAGATGTGTCATGGAAGCTGAACACCTTCACCAGTTTCTGTGCCCGCTCATTATATTCCCACAGGGAATCATCGTTCACGAACGCAACGATCGTCGAATCCGAATTTGTTCTATATTGAATACTTCTCGATTCTACTCCCAGGAAAACACCGTTTGCCGAGATTGATCCCGGCGATCCGTCATAGATCTGTACAGCCTCCCTGTTAAAATCGAGGAGCATGATCCTGTCATTGTAATAACGCATGCGATAGAATTCTTTTACATGGTAGAATTCCGTGTCGCCGTTCCTGTCGTTCGCACTGATCAGGTAATCCGTCGTGATGGAACATGTCTCCTGATTAATATCACAGATCGTCGGTATGGCTTTTCGATAGACCTGCGGTCCCAGAGACCCCCATGTGACCTGATCAAATGTCGACTTCAGGTTGACCTCCGTGAATGAATTGTAATTCACGGTATCATCCGTCTCAAGATACGTGTTCAGCTCACCGGCACCATTCTTGTTCGTACATGTCTCATAAAAATCATAGACGAACTGTACATATTTTTCCGTGAGCAGGTCCGCTCTCTGCAGAAGCCTTGAATAGTAATAGATACTTCCCGCGGACGTCTGTATCGTGAATTTGATCGGATACTCACGATTCATAAGGATCGGTTCGGAGAGTGAAAATGTCGCCGTCCGATAATCCCCATCCTGTTTGAAGTTTCCTATTTTGGCATTTTCTATGACCGTTCCCGTATCCGGGGCCGTCACCTCGTATGTGACGGATGAGACGCTGAGATCGAAAGCCCTGTAAGAGACCGTCAATTCTCTGTCTGTCGTCATCGGAATGACTGACTCCCTCATCTGGGAAGGAATCATTTCTTCCGTATAGCCGAACATCCTGTTGACTCGATTGCCGTTAATATCTATACACATGACAGGAAGCGTCGAATCTGAAAGATCCGACGCACTCTCTGTTACCTGTGTATTCATAAATAATGAAAAAAATAATACTCCGAAAATGAATACTGCAAATAATACTGCTGACTTAAGAACTCTATTTCTCACTATACCCGTGTGCTTCCTCCAGCATCATATCTTTTACTTTCATAAGCCTGATCTGAGTACTTCTCTCATTCTCATCAAGCTTCATTGTAATGTACTTGATTCCTGCCTGGGTTTCGGGAATGGTGACATGCTCCAGCGCATTTACACGTCTGCGGGTCTTCTCGATCTCTGCCGCCATAAGCTGACAGGATTTCTCGACCTCTGCCAGTTTCAGCATATCCGGTAAAATATCCGCAAGAGACTTTACAGCTCCATCAAGATCACTGGATGTAAATGCAAAACCGTAAGAGTAGATGTCATTCGGATCAGACGTCCTGGTATCGTAGTCAAATACCGGGATGTTAACACTCATGACATTCTTCGTCCCTTCCTTAAGGGCGACTTCCTGCTTCGGGGCCATGAGCGCCTCTCGAAGCGCCTCCTGAGACATGCCGGCTTTCGCAATAACAAAGTTAACGTTGGCCTGTCTGATTCCCTCTTCCACCTTTTGCCGGAGTGCCATGTTTTCGCGGACAAGATCCAGGAACTCACGCATAAGTTCATCGCGCTTATCCTTCAGCAGTCTGTGGCCCTTAACAGCCGTGACCAGCTTTGACTTGAGCCGGGTCAGCTCCATTCGGGTCGGATTTACCTGTTTGGATGCCAATCGTCCTCACTCCTTCCTGTATAGCTGTCAAATGATACCTGTAGCACATGCATCATTTGACAGCGCATAATCATATTAAAGATCATCAATAGTATTTGTCAAGCATCTTATCATTAATACGTTTCAGCTCAGACCTCGGCAGCATGCGAAGCAATTCCCATCCGATATTGAGTGTTTCCTCAATGGTACGGTCTGTGAAATAGCCCTGGGAGATGTATTTCTCCTCGAATGCGTCCGAGAACTTCGCATACAGAAGGTCTGTATCGGAAAGAGCGGCTTCACCGAGGATGACCATGAGTTCCTTGGCATCCTTGCCGCGGGAATAGGCTGCGAACAGCTGGTTCATTGTAGAAGCGTGGTCTTCACGTGTCTTGCCGACACCGATACCCTTGTCCTTCAGACGGGAAAGAGACGGAAGAACATTGATCGGCGGTGTGATTCCCTTTCTGTAGAGCTCACGGCTCAGAATGATCTGTCCTTCTGTGATATAACCTGTCAGGTCAGGAATCGGATGTGTGATATCATCTTCAGGCATGGAGAGGATCGGGATCATCGTGATGGATCCCTTCTTGCCTCTCTGGCGTCCTGCTCTTTCATACATCTGAGCAAGGTCAGTATACATATATCCCGGGTAGCCGCGGCGTCCCGGAACTTCCTTGCGGGCAGCCGAGACCTCACGAAGAGCATCCGCATAGTTCGTGATATCCGTAAGGATGACAAGAACGTGCATGTCTTTTTCAAATGCAAGATATTCCGCTGCCGTCAAAGCCATACGCGGTGTGGAGATTCGCTCGACAGCCGGGTCATTGGCCAGATTGATGAACAGGACCGTACGGTCGATCGCTCCGGTCTCACGGAAAGACTGAATAAAGAAGTTCGCCTCCTCAAATGTGATACCCATGGCGGCAAATACTACCGCGAAAGGTTCGTCTGTTCCGACGACCTTTGCCTGACGGGCGATCTGAGCTCCGAGATTGGCATGCGGAAGACCGGATGCCGAGAAGATCGGAAGCTTCTGTCCGCGGACAAGTGTATTCAGACCGTCGATAGCGGAAATTCCTGTCTGAATGAACTCGGACGGATACTCACGGGCTGCCGGATTCATCGGAAGGCCGTTGATATCACGTCTCTCGTCCGGAAGAATTTCCGGACCGTCATCAATGGTACGTCCCAGACCGTCGAAAACTCGTCCGAGCATATCTTCGGAAACACCGAGTTCCATGGAGCGGCCAAGGAAGCGGACCTTACTGTTACTGAGGTTGATACCCGTTGAAGCCTCGAACAGCTGGACCAGGGCATCGGAACCGTTGATCTCGAGGACTTTGCATCGACGTGTTTCGCCGTTTGCAAGCTCGATCTCACCAAGCTCATCATATTTTACGTTTTCAACGCTCTTTACAAGCATCAGAGGTCCGGCGACCTCCTGTATCGTGCGATATTCCTTCGGCATATTAGTCCTCCTTTCCGATCACGCCGGAGATTTCAGAAAGCAGCTCTCTGCCGATTTTTTCATATTCTTCCTGAATATTCTCTTCTCTTGTGTATTTATAACGACCGATTCGTTCACGGACCTGCATCTTGACAAGGTTGTTGATCGTTGCACCCTTCTCAAGAGCTTTTACACCTTCTGCATAGAATGCATAGACCAGTCTCATCATGTTGTACTGTTTCTGCAGTGATGTGTATGTATCGATCTCATCGAAAGAGTTCTGGTGAAGGAAGTCCTCACGGATAGAACGTGCCGCTTCCATCTTCAGGCGATCCTGCGGAGAGAGAGCATCCATACCTACCATCTTAACGATCTCATTGAGAGAATCCTCGTCCTGGAGCAGCGTCATAAGTTTCTGGCGGGTAGACATCCAGTCCGGCCCTACATTCTCATCGAACCATGGACCCATACTGTCAAGGTACAGACTGTAGGAGGTCAGCCAGTTGATGGCCGGGAAGTGTCTCTGATGCGCCAGATCCGCATCCAGACCCCAGAATACCTTGACAATACGAAGAGTAGCCTGAGATACCGGTTCGGAAATGTCACCGCCGGGCGGTGAAACGGCGCCGATTGCTGACAGCTGGCCCTCACGGCCTTCCTTGCCGAGGGAGATAACATGTCCCGCACGCTCATAGAACTGTGCAAGACGGGATGCGAGGTATGCCGGGTAACCTTCCTCACCTGGCATTTCCTCAAGACGGCCGGACATCTCACGGAGCGCCTCGGCCCAGCGTGATGTGGAGTCAGCCATAAGTGCTACGGAATAACCCATATCACGGAAATACTCTGCCATCGTGATACCTGTGTAGATGGAAGCCTCACGGGCAGCGACCGGCATATCGGATGTATTCGCAATAAGGACGGTCCTCTTCATCAGGGATTCGCCTGTACGCGGATCGACCAGTTCCGGGAACTCGTTCAGAACGTCCGTCATTTCGTTTCCGCGCTCACCGCAGCCGATATAGACGACGATATCTGCTTCCGCCCACTTAGCGAGCTGATGCTGTGTGACCGTCTTTCCGGAACCGAACGGACCCGGGATGGCAGCTACACCGCCTTTAGCAATCGGGAAGAACGCGTCGACAACGCGCTGTCCTGTGATAAGCGGTTTGACCGGCGGTAGTTTCTCCTTGTAGGGACGTCCGCGGCGGACCGGCCACTTCTGCATCATGGTGAGCTCTTTGTCGCCATCTTCCGTCTCAACAACATAGACAACTTCGTCGACCGTGAACTTGCCTGCTTTTATTGATTTGATTTTTCCTTTGATGCCGTAGGGCACCATGATTTTCTGTGTGACGACCGGAGTTTCCTGAACGGTACCGACGATATCGCCATTCTCGACCTCATCCCCGACCTTCACGACCGGTACGAACTCCCACTTAATGTTCCTGTCCAGCGCATCGACTTCAACACCTCTGGACAGGTTGTTTGTTCCGGTCTTCTCCATAATTCCGTTAAGCGGACGCTGGATACCGTCATAGATCGATCCTATAAGGCCCGGTCCAAGTTCTACGGAAAGCGGAGCGTTGGTGGACTCTACCGGTTCTCCCGGTCCAAGTCCGGATGTCTCCTCGTAGACCTGTACGGACGCCTGATCTCCGTGCATCTCGATGATCTCACCGATCAGACGCTGCTTGCTTACACGGACGACGTCGAACATATTTGCATCACGCATGCCTTCCGCGATGACCAGCGGTCCGGCTACTTTTAAAATCGTGCCTGTGCTCAATTTGTTTCTCCTCTCTTCGTGACAGATTCCGGAAATCCGTCACCGATGTTTCTAGCTATTTTTATTCTTTACATATCTCCGAATAAAATATCGGATCCGACAGCTTTTTCTACTGATCCCTTAACACCGGTGATACCTTCACCCGTATTTCCGGAAACACCGGGGATCAGAATGATGGCCGGCGAGATTCTGTCATCATATTTTGCTCTTTCTTTTTTGAGCATCTCACCGAGCTGTTCCGTCATGTAGATGACGCCGTACTCGCCTTCGGCAAGCTTTTTCAGGAGTTCTGCTCCCTCAACGGCATCCGTCACGCGGAACGTATCCAATCCCAATGCGCCAAAACCGTAGACGCTGTCATAATCACCCATGACCGCTATTTTAGACATACATTTCCCTCGTTCTTTCCCGGATCTCATCCTCCGCAAGGTTATTCTCCTTGCCGGAAAGTATGATCCGCGCCGTCTTGATTTCATTCTGTCTTGCAAGAACGTAGGCTACAAGTGGTCCGACTGAGCAGACTTCGTATTTCTGCGGCTTGACCGCACGGATCTGCATGTTATCACACCATCTCTCAAATGCCGACGGGCTCTTTTCAAGGGCCTCCACTGCCTCGGCAAATCCGTTCGACGAGAGGAAATCCATCAGTGCGTCTTCACCCGTAAAAGCTGCCTGGGCAAGCTGACGGACATCGAACGCTCTGCACGGTGCGAGGGCACGGTGCAGGAAATCAAGGGATTTTTTCGTTCTGGCCGACCGGACAGCTATTTTGATATTTGTGACCGCGACCTGTGACTCAGCATAGTCCTTTATGACTTTCGCCCTGGATTTCTTTCCGGCTTCCTCGATCGCGTCGAGGCAGGCCCTGTCGACGATAATGTCGGCAAGCTGACCGTCACGGCTGTGAAGCATCGCCTCATATGCTTCCTGTGCCGCTGCACGCATATGTTCCGGTAATGCAGAGTAATCTTTATCGCGTATGATACGCATCATCTCATCACGGCCGTACCTGGCGTCCTCATAAAAAACACCGTGATGATGGCCTGAGAGACAGCTCTCCTTTACTGCAGCTTTCAGATTGTGATAGATCTGCGGGAGAGAAAGAACGTCAAAGACCGAGAAATCCACGCGAAGTTCGCGCATTGTGTCCCAGGTCTTCTTCTCCTCTATCTCGAGAATCTCCTCCGCATCATCCTTGCCGGAAGCGTCCCCCCATCCTTTATCTTTCAGATAAGTAAGAGCGGATTTCATATCTTTAGACGCTACCATGGCATTCACATCACTGTCACTCAGGAGATGTGTCTCAAGGACTCGTATTCTTGCTACCGCATAGGTATAATCCCAATCTGATGCCATTTAATACTCCTTAAGAGAACAGGACCTTACAGATCGTGTCCTGAATCTGATCTCTGTTAGCTGCAAATATGGAACGAAGTGAGCAGTTCTCCTCAATACCGCCGTAGGAGAGAACAAATCCGCTGTCGATATTGGCCGCTTTTTCAGCAAATTTCAGCTCACCGCCCTTGTCCTCGGCGATTTTGCTGACTGCTTTTTTAAAGGAATCCGGCACTCTGGCAAGATCCGCTGCCGGAAGCGCGATGGTTCCCTTCTCCGCCCGAACTGTCTTCGCAAGGATCTTCTGCATCATCTCAAAATAGGATGCAGCATCCTGATTTATTAACTGGTTATAGGCCTTATCAATGACACTGTCAATGATCTCCTGCTTCGCTGAAAGAAGTGCCTTTTTTCTGGTGCTCTCTGCAGATGATTTGACACGTGCAGCATACAGTTTTGTCTGCTGCTCCGATCTTGCACCTGCAGCTTTGGCAATAGACTCCGCCTTCAGATCGGCTTTGCCGAGGATCTCTTTCGCCTGATCCTCCGCCGCCGCAAGAACCTTGTCAACTTCTCCCTGAGCTACCTGCAGGATACGGCCGGTAATATTATCTATGCCCGCCATATGACTTCTCCTTCTTCTCTTATCATTATTCTTCGCTGTATCTGGTCACTTGGAATCATACCGGGATATTGGAAACAGCAAGGATGGAGATAAGAAGCGCAAGGATCGCATATGTCTCGACCATGGCCGGGAAAAGCATAGCTTTACCGAACTGATCCGGTCTCTTTGCCACGATGCCGATGGACGCTGCGGAGCACTCACCCTGAGACTTACCGGAGATGAGACCTACGATACCGATCGGAAGGCAGGCAGCAAGGATCATAAGTCCTGTCGGAAGAGATACGGTGATATCGCCGCCGCCGAGAAGGCCGATCTTGGAAAGAGTGATGAATCCGACCAGAAGTCCGTAGATACCCTGTGTACCCGGAAGAAGCTGGAGGATAAGGACCTGTGCGAACTTATTCGGATCTTCCGTTACTACACCGGCCGCCGCGCGACCCGCGATACCTACGCCGAGTGCGGAACCACAACCTGCGAAAAGAACTGCAACCGCTGCACCCAACAGACCAAAGAACATACCTAATTCACTCATTTTAAGCCTCCTCTTTTACATCAACATATTTTGATTTTACTTCGAACGGTACGAAGGGTTCTCCTCCGCCGTCATAGAACTTACCGAAAAACTCTACATACTGAAGTCGGTTCGTATGAACATATGCACCGAGAACGTTGATCGCAAAATTCAGAACCGTACCGACCAGGAAAATAATGATGAACAGAATCAGACCGATGGGACCGCCTCCGAACATGGATCCCATGGTATTGATGACCTGCGCAATAACACCAGTTGCAAGACCGAGTGCCAGAAGTCTGGAGTAGGAAAGAACATCCGAAAGCCAGCTTGTGACACCGTAGATATCATATGCACCGAGCGCGATACGTAAGCCCCAGTTCTTATTGGCCCTGCCGGACATCAGAACGATCACGATCATGCCCGCAAACGTCAGGAATTTTGCAATCGGCGCCACGATCGGCGGGAAGTTAAATTCCATCTGCGCGATATTCTGGAAAAGATCCGTCGGCAGAAGAATAAGAATAAGGCCGATCAAAAAAGCATACCATGCAATAATATCACTGACGAATCCGACGATATCCCCTTCTTTCAGATATTCATAGCCTTTGATTCCGAGTCCTGTGAACAGATGGATCAGACCAAACAGCATACACCAGATGAGAAGTCTCATCGGCTGACCGAGCGGGTTGAACCATAACGGTTTCAGGATCGGAGTCGCTCCGGTATATCCCAGGAATGTCGTTGCGAAAACATCAATTACATCTCCGAAGAAGCCGCCGAACATAATACCCCAGAACGTTGTGCTGACACCGCACCACATGAACATATTCAGCATTTTCTTCATTCCTTCACCCATTCTTGGGCATTTCTTAAGGACAACAAAGCATCCGATCGCCATCATGAGTCCGTATCCCGCATCGGAAAGCATCATTCCGAAGAAGAAAGCATAGAAGATCGACATCAGGAATGTCGGATCCACTTTTCCGTGCTTCGGAAGTCCGTAGGATGCCAGTACAGGTTCATAATTCTCGGAATACCTGTTATTGTGAAGCAGCGTAGGTTCAACTTCTTCCTCCTGCTTCTTCTCAATCTCTACGACTGCATTATATTTCGTCGAGAGAAGCTTTTCGACTCTGTCCGCAGAGTCCGCCGGAACCCATCCTTCCAGGAAGAAGGCCTGTCTGGACTGGGGAATACTGCCGAGCAAGCGGTACTTTTCCGCTCGTGTACGATAGTAATCCGATACGATTCTAAGGTTCTCTCTGGCCGGAGCCATTTTCCTGATCTCATCTTCCAGTCTGACGATTTCGGCTTTTTGTTTTTCAATATCAGCTGCGCACTTTTCTGCCTCCCTGGCCGGAACGCCTAAAATGGCCTGCGACGGTCTTGCAAATCCGCAGGCTCTCAAAGCCGCCTCGACCGCCTCGCTTTCCTCCTTCAGGCAAAGTACAAAAACATTTGTCGAATCATTCTCACTCGACAGAACGCTGACGGACAAAGCGTCCGTCTCCGGGACTTTCTCCCGAATTTGTGCATAAAGCCCCGCCTCATCACAGACCCCTGAAACGGTGCCGATGAATGCTGCCGTTTTTTTCGTTCCCGTAAAGGACATAGGCACATCAAGTTTCATCCAGGGCTGAAGAGACTCGATCTGATTCTCATCTCTTTGTATATTTCCCTTGCACTCGGATATGGCCTTTTCGCTCCTGATGATATCATATGCTTCGCCCATGATATCCGTCTGGTTCTCAATAACATTGTCGTAGGCTGATTTTTCTATCAGCTCTTTTCCGGCAAATCCAGCGAGGACCCCTTTCTTTTCCGGAACGTAACTGTCCAATATGGCTAACGCCTGGTCTGCGAGATCGGCGTTCTTCTCGAATCGAGCTCTGGTATCCGCTGTATCCATCTTCATCAGTTCAGGGTCATCCAGATTATCGGTCACGACCTGCATTACACCCAGGCTCTGAAGCGCTTCCAGTATTGCTTTTCGATTCGAGCGGTGCGCACAGATGCTGATTTTCTGCATTTCTACAACAGCCATGCAAAATTCCCGCCTTTCTTTGCTACATTATTTGTTACAGTTATCACTTTTTTAAATCAGCTCATCGATGACCGCGGCAATTGCGTCACTGACTTTTCCTGCCGTGACCGTTTTCAAAGCTTCGACCTCAATCGCCGCTGCCCTCTTCGCTTCATCAAGTACCGCCTCACCCGCAATTCTGGCTCGATCCATTTCCTCAGCAGAAGCGGCTTTACCGTCTTCCTCCGCTTTTTTTACTCTTTGTTCGGCATCAGCCTTCGCCTGCATGATAATGGTCTCAGCCTTTTTTTTCGCATCAGTGAGCATTGAATCAGCTTTAGACTCAGCCTCTTTTACTGCCTTAATGCTGTCTTCGATCAAATTTCATCACCACCTTTAAATCGTTTAAGACTGTTCTTAATATTAAAGTGACGCAGGGTTTTCTAATCATCAGTCACATATGAGCAACTTTCTCACCCCACCTATCAGATTTTACCAATTTACAGGGGACATTACAACTAAAACATATGACTAATGGACAAAACTAATGGGATATACTATTATACAAAATAGTTCTTTTTATGATATCGCCGCGCTTTTCAGTGCATATTCATATTTTTATGTTCAGGAGAATGCAATGAGAATTCTATATAAGGATAAAGATATAATGGTTGTTCATAAAGAAGCGGGACTTGCTGTCCAGAGCCGCAGCGCGACACAGAAAGATCTTGAAAGTATTCTCCTGACACTTCAAAAGCAGGAGAATCCGTCTTCAAAAGCGGAGCTTCACATTATTAACAGGCTTGACCAGCCTGTTGAAGGTCTTGTGCTGTGTGCATTGAACAGAAATGCCGCAGCTGATCTTACCCGTCAGCAAAAAAGCGGCATAATAGAGAAGAATTATCGGGCGACCGTGCAGGGCCAGATCCCTAAAAAAGAAGATACATTGACAGATTATCTGATTCGAGACGGACGCTCCAACAGGAGCAGGATCGTGCCGGAAAAGACACCGGGAGCAAAACGTGCTGTTCTTTCTTATAAAAAGCTGTCGGACCATGAACTGTTCATCGTGCTTAAGACCGGACGTCACCATCAGATCCGTGTTCAGCTTGCAGGCGCGGGAATGCCGATCCTCGGCGACAGAAAATACGGACAGTCAGATCCAGAATATCGCGGCAGGCTCATGCTCACCGCCTGCAGAATCGCCTTCAAACATCCCGGGACAGGAAAAAGAATGGAATTCACGATCGAAGATGACAGCTGACAGAAGGAAGACGGGTGCGATCAGCTCAAAAGCCGTTATCCCTTCGCACACGAAAAGGACCGCTACCACGTGTACTTTGCAATAGCGGTCCTCTAGAATTCTCCATCCAAGGGATTAATTACCTCCGATATTCAATTGTCATTTTACTGGTATCATTTTTGCGTCGGTATTCAGTTCAGAAACTATATATTAATTTTTATTTTTATTCCCAACTCGTCTTATGACTTAGAATATAATATCTTACTTTTTAAGGATTCCTCTGTTTCATCAAAATCATCTAACCACGACAACCCTGATTACTTATAACCTGATTCCTTATGGATGCCAATTACCTCTTCATAACTTTCTTTACAATCATGAAGTTTCACTGGCCGGCAGTTGTCTCAATATGCAAGCTAGCTAAGATAAACCTGATTTCCGAGTTTTATCTCCTACGAGATCTTTAAACATTTTTCATTCAATTCATGGAAATGGTCTTCTGTTGTTGGGAATTGCTATGCTCTGCCTTTATCATATTGAGGTAGTACCCGGATTGGGTCATCTAATGCGTACATCGGTAGCGCCCTCCATATGGATCTGCTCTTCTTGTGCTGCTAAAGGTAGGGAAACATCCTGGCCTTTAACGTTATTCCGATAAAAAGTACTTC
Organism: uncultured Lachnospiraceae bacterium; assembly: GCA_946535445.1. GTDB lineage: Bacteria > Bacillota > Clostridia > Lachnospirales > Lachnospiraceae > Chordicoccus. The sequence goes on along the minus strand of CAMNDN010000006.1, from coordinate 354 downwards.
TTTTATAATGCCTTTTTCGATATCTTCAAATCTGGAAGGTTTCCTTCGGTGTTGCGAAAATAAGGTTTTCCTTCGGAGAAGAATGAATTGGAAAGGTTTTCCCATCCGGCTGATCTATACGGGTTGTCCTCTCCAGCTTCGTCAGGACTTATGTTTTGTATCAGAAGATGCTTTTCATTCAGAATACTCTTTTCGGATTTCTCGTCTCCGAAAAATTCTTAAGAAGAATCAGAAATTGTTGATATGTTCTGTTCTATCTATCCTTTCTGTATGTCTGTCTGGTTTCTTGTGATGTATGTATATTAACAAATCATGTCGTAAATGTCAATACTTTTTGTGAAAATAGGATAAAAA
>CAMNDN010000005.1:0-54239 GCA_946535445.1 uncultured Lachnospiraceae bacterium | reverse complement strand
TGGAGCTGACTGTTACTAATCGGACGAGGGCTTGACCAAGTAGGAAGGAAGGCGGTCGCAGAGACCAACTTCCAAATAATCTGCAACATAGTATATGCGGTTTTGAGGGTGCGTACGCACGAAAGGGATCTGGCAACAGACCCCTTCTACTCATATTTATAGGGGAATCTTCTAACGGTAGGAAAGCGGTCTCCAAAACCGTCAATGCGGGTTCGATTCCTGCTTCCCCTGTATGCCAGAGAGGGTGTTTCATCCTCTCTTTTTTTACGCTTTTTGTTTTAAATACGATTATTATCGGTGCGTTAAGTCGAAGGAATAAAAAATATGATATAATATTAGATAAGAAAATATGGGTGATTTTACCGAAAATTTCCGGAATTAGAACGGATTGTTTGTAGAATTCTGATTATCGTGATATATTTTTAAAAGAATGAGAGAGGAGGTATGACCTATGGAAAAACAGAATTATGTTTCCAGACCGAATGCCGACAGACTTCTGACTGCAATCGCCAAAAATGACTATGATTCTGTGGTCCTGATTGATTCAACAGACGGATCAGTCGTTGACATCTATCAGGGTAGTACATTGCTCAGCGATACCGATCTGACAGATTTTTCCACAATTACCTACGATGAAGGCATCAGGGAATATTTACTTGAGCTTTGTGCGGATCTCAATCTTTATGATATCTACGATAAAATGAAACTTTCCAGTATCAAAAAAGAGCTTGAGAGGTCATCTTCCTATCATGTTTATTATCTGCGCTATAATACAGTCGGTGATAGAATGAGAAAAAGAGTTTCATTTTATAACACCGACGAAGGATCCAGGTGGATCTGCTGCACTGTGAGAGATGTGACGGATGATTTCATGAAACTGGAATCGCAGAAGCAGAAGATTGAAGAAGCGCTTCAGCTGGCTAAAAGTGCAGATCAGTCGAAGATGGAGTTCTTAACACATGTCAGCCGCGAAATCAGAACCCCGCTGACCTCTGTCATGGGTTATATTGAAATTGCCCGCAGTAAAGCAAGCATGCCGGATGTTCTCGCTGAATGCCTGGATAATATTGAGACATCTGTTAATTATATTAATGAATTAATAGATGATATACTTGATATCCGGCAGATCGATAAAAATCGTCTGGAGCTGAAATCTGACTTTCTTGAAATCAGGGAGCTGCTTCACGATATCGATCGTATTGCCCGGCCCAGAATGAATGAAAAGCGGATTAAATTCTCCTATCAGACAATCAATATGTCCCACCCGAAACTTATGGGTGATCGTAAAAGATTAAAGCAGATAATCATTAAACTTCTGGATAACGCGATTCGTAATACAGGGTACGGCGGAAGGATACAGGTAATTGTAAAAGAAGAAATCAAGAGAAAGAATATAGCAACGCTTGAGATCACTGTCCGTGACAGTGGACGAGGGATGTCCAGAAAAAAGATAGAACAGCTCTTTACACCTTATGTATATGATGAGCGTAATATAGAAGATCATCGAAGCGGGATAGGTCTTTCTCTTGTCAAGAATTTTGTTGATGCCATGGGAGGGAATATCATTGCTGAATCAAAAGAAGGCGTAGGATCCAATTTTGTGGTCACGCTGGAGCTGCCGGTCGCGCTTGATAGTAAGTTCAGTAAAGATGTTATTCACACGCAGAAGACATATGATTTTTCCGGCTCGACGATTTTAATTGTCGAAGACCATCCTCTGAACATGAATATCGTTAAGAAACTGTTGGAAAATGTAGGGGTTAATGTTTTTACGGCCGTAAACGGGCAGGAGGCTGTAGAAAAATACAATATGGAATATAATCAGATCGATTTGATCCTGATGGATATCAGGATGCCGGTCATGGATGGCCTGGAAGCTACCAGACTGATTCGTTCATCCTCCAGGAAACGGTCAAAAGAGGTTCCGATCATTGCAATGACGGCGGACGCATTTGAAGAAGATATCCACAGAAGCTTTGAAAGCGGAATGAATGACCATCTGGCCAAACCGATCAATCCTTCGCGTCTCTATGAGACGATTGACAGATTTATCAATGATTTATAAAAGAGACAGGATTTTTGTTAAGCAAATATTAAAAAGATAAGAAATATTATAAGAAAACGTTAAAAGTTCTTTTCGTTTGAGTATTTAGACTCAGTAAAGAAAGGCTTTGTGTTATAATTCTGCACGGTGGGCTTGTAGGTCCATCGTGCTTGCTTTTATGGTCATGGTAAGAGCCCGGATGGGAATGGCTCAAGCCGCCATGGAAAGCAGCGAATTGATATCCGAATGAACAGGCCTGGAGAATATCTGTCCGTAGGATAGAATAATAAATATAGGGGTAGGTTACATACGATGAGTGACACAATTTCATCTGGAAAAGGAAACGAAGAAAAGAAAAAGTGGTATCAAAGCCGTTCACTGTGGAGAGGGGTCATCCTTTTCGTGATTGGGTATGCTGCTCTATATATTTTGTTTGCTCAGCAGTATCGAACTCATTACTTTGAGGGGACATTCATAAATGGTGAGAATGTCGGTCTTAAAACGGTCGATGAAGTTGAGGAGATGATCCGTGAGAAGGTCGAGAACTATGAATTGGAGCTCACTCTCCGCGGAGGTAAAAAATATACGATCCTTGCCGAGGATATCGGATATAAGTATGTCTCCGATAACAATGCAACAAAAATCCTTGAGGATCAGAATATATACGAATGGGTCAGGGGTCGTCTCGGGGAAACATTTGAATATACGGTCAGTGAAGACTATACCTATGATAAGGAACTGCTGAAAAAAGTTCTGAATGGATTTAATGAATTCAAGGAGAAAAATCAGAAAGCACCGACCAATGCCTATCTGAATCTGAAGAAGGATAACACCTTTGAAATCGTAAAAGAGACCCAGGGCAATAAACTTTACATGGATGATGCCGTAGCACTGATCGAGAAGACGATTGATGAGACCGGTGATAGTGTAAGCTTTATCGATAATGCGTATGTATATGAGGCCCCCACAGTCTATGCGGATAATCCTGATCTGAATGCCGGTATGGAAATGCTGAATTCTTTCCTTGCTTCTTCCATAACGTATGATTTGCCTGAAGACCAGCGGCTGGTACTTGACCGTGTGACGCTGAAGGATTGGATCACAAGACAGGATAACGGTTACTACTACATTGATCAGGAAAATATCAATGCGAAGTGCCATGAATATATCAGGGCTATTGCCGAGAAAATCGATGATGTCCATACGACGAGAAGCTTTAGCTCGACCAATCGTGGGACAATTGAGCTCTCCTGTGACCCGTGGGGACGTAAAGTTGATCAGGAGAAAGAATCCGAGCAGCTCATCTCCGATCTTGCGAACAGTGTAACAACGGAGCGGGAACCTGCATATTCTCTGAATTATACGATCGATCAGAATTTTGGAGGAGATTATATTGAGGTCGATCTGGAAAATCAGACGGTCTATGTCTATCAGGGCGGCTCAATTGCCTTCGACTGTCCGTGCGTTTCCGGTACGAACTCTGTTCCTTCCAGAAGAACTGTTACCGGTGTATATTCTATTTATACCAAAGAACGCAATCGTACCTTGATCGGTCCGAATTATTCTTCATTTGTTAACTTCTGGATGCCGTTCTATGAGGGATATGGTCTTCATGATGCTCCATGGAGAGGTTCCTTCGGAGGTTCAATTTATCAGAGCAGCGGATCTCACGGGTGCGTAAATCTTTCCTACAGCTCCGCGGAGACGATCTGGAATCTCTGTGAGGTAGGGACGCCGGTCGTTGTTTTCTGACATATTTTATAAAAAGGTATATAAAAGGGCTGTCGCAATAAGCAGAAAAAGTGCATAAATATTCATGAAGGGACATCCACAGCGCCGGTACTTTAAATTTTCAAACGAAAGTGCAGAAAATTTATTAGTACCGCTGCGCGAGGACTAAGCGCGAGCGGTCCCTGAATGAATTATTTATGCATATAATGCTTAATGCGACAGCCCCGTATCTTTTTATGCAGAGGGATTATATTTTTATCTTCCTGTGGTCAGAGTCAGAAGATCCGTCGGTTTTTCGATCATCGCGTCATATTCATCGACCGAACCGAATCCGTATGAGGCAAATACGAAGGGCACACCGGCCTCCCTTGATGCGGACAGGTCGCCGGCCGTATCACCGACATAGACCGGTTCTTTCAAATGATGCTTCTCTACTATAGCGCGAATGTTTTCTGCTTTGGCATAGCCTGTATCATCCGGACACAGATGATCCGTGATATAAGGGGTCAGGTCTGTCGTCTCAAGGAGGACTTCAATATACCCGCCCTGACAGTTGCTCACGATAAAGAGAGGCATACGATCTGACAGTGCTTTGATCGTTTCGAATACCCCATCATAAAGACCGGGACGATGGGTGAGAAGCCATTCATTCTCCAGAGTGCAGGCTTTTCGTATAATGGCAACGGCCTCTTCGGCGGGCAGATCGGGGAAAAGGGAAATACCGATCGCATCCATTGTCTTGCCGAACTCTTTGCGTAATCTCTCACCTGTGATATGCTCATGGGGAGCATTCATTTCTCCGGCGGTTATTTTCCAGGCATCGGCCACTTTTTCCGTGGAATCCCAGAGAGTGCCGTCTACGTCAAAAATAATTGAATCCATAATAACCTCGTTTTTTAAGCGTTTAAATGTCGTTCCTGTATAAAATGGAGTATATCAATGCGTTCTGATTTTGTAAAGCCATTGCTTTTATGGTATAATACGCGGAGTCGGGATCTTCCCTGGAGAAAAAACAGTGATCCTTACCGTATATGGGTCTCCGAGATCATGCTGCAGCAGACCCGGGTGGAGACTGTAATCGGATATTATGAGAGATTCTTAAGAGAACTGCCTGATATTAAAGCGCTTGCACAGTGTGATGAGGACAGACTCCTCAAGCTCTGGGAAGGACTGGGGTATTACAGTCGGGTCAGAAATATGCAGAAGGCAGCCGTTATGATCTGTGAACAGTACAGCGGTGTAATGCCCGACGAGGCGTCTGAGCTGAAGAAACTGCCCGGCATCGGTGATTATACGGCCGGCGCGATTGCTTCGATCGCGTATGGGAAATCGGAGCCGGCTGTGGACGGAAATCTCATTCGTGTCCTTTCGAGGATCGACTCATTGAAGACCGATTTTTCGTCGCAGAAAGCGAAAAAAAGTCTCACGGAATCGCTGAGGTCCCTGACCGTTCCCCCGGATAAGAACTGGGGAGATCTGAATCAGGCTTTTATGGATCTCGGAGCGACCGTATGCCTGCCTAATGCCGGACCTCTCTGCACCGAGTGTCCGATCGCGGATTACTGCAGTGCCCACCGGGTCGGTGAGGAACTGAAATATCCGGTGAGACCCGAAAAAAAGGCACGCCGGGAACATAAAATGACGGTAATGCTCATCCACAGCGGAGACAAATTCGTCATAAGAAAGAGACCAGCCGGAGGTCTGCTGGCAAATCTTTATGAATTCCCGAATACAGATGGCTTCTTAACTGAAGACGAGACGATCCGATGTGTGGAGAAGATGACCGGCACCTATGCTCTGCGGATCAGGAGCGTCAGGGAAGCAAAACACATTTTTTCTCATGTGGAATGGCATATGAGAGGATATGAGATTTATACATCACCTCCGTCAGATACTGTCGATCTGCCGGAAGTAATATATGCGGATGCATCCGAGATTGAACGGAAATATCCGATACCATCAGCTTTTAGTGCTTATACCGGGTATCTGAATATCAATATCGGCAAGAAAACAGGAAATGATGTAACCATGGAGGAATAAGGTATGAAATTACTTTCGATTGCTGTCCCCAGCTATAATTCGGAAGCGTATATGAGAAAAACAATCGATCATCTGGTCGTGGGCGGAGAGGAAGTGGAAGTCCTGGTCATCGATGACGGATCCAAGGACAACACTCTGAAAGTGGCACAGGAATATGAAGAAAAGTATCCCGGCATTGTGAGAGCGATCCATCAGAAAAATAAGGGACATGGCGGAGCTGTCAATACAGGGATGCGGGAAGCGACGGGCGAGTATTTTAAAGTATGTGACAGTGACGATTATTTTGAATTTGATGCATTCATGAGTCTTCTGACGGTCATCAGAGAAAGCATCGCAAATGCAAATGAACCGGACGTGATCATCACCAACTATGTCTATGACAAGCAGGGGGCAAAACATAAGAAGGTCATGGATTATACCGGGCGTTTCCCCGAGAACACAGTCTTCACCTGGAATGATATTAAAAGACCGCTCAAGATGTCCCAGTATGTGCTCATGCACAGCCTGACATACAGACTGCAGCTTCTGCGGGAGAATAAAACGACCCTTCCGGAACACTGTTTCTATGTTGATAATCTGATGGCATTTCAACCTCTTATCCATGCGAAGACACTTTATTATCTGAACGTGGATCTCTATATGTATTATATTGGCAGGCAGGATCAGAGCGTTAATGAGAAGGTCATGCTCGGCCGTCTGGATCAGCAGCTCAAAGTGACAAAGCTGATGATTGACGAGTATCAGCCTCATCTGGTCGTGGAAAAGAGCCATATGAATTATCTTGTTCACTATATGGGGATCATGATGACCGTATCGTCCATTCTTCTTATGAGGAAGGGGACGAAGGAAGCTCTGCGTGACCGTAATGAACTATGGAAGTATCTTCTCAAAAAGGATAAGAAACTCTACCTCAGGCTCCGCAGTAATGTTCTCGGAATGTTCATGAATGTCCATACGCTTCCGGGAAGGACGATGGCTGTGGGCGGCTACCATCTTGTGCAGCGGATATTCGGCTTTAACTAAAAGAAGGACGGGGCCGAAGCGGCAGATAACTGATATTGATTGAAACTGAGAGAAAAGCCCCGGGCAATCATCCTGTGATTACCCGGAGCTTTTCTGTCTCAAGTCCTATATGAAGGGTATCGTGCATGCCTCCGGATTCTCCGTCCAGATGAACTGCGCATGTACGGCCTGCTGTTATTTTTACATCGGTGCATTTGATAAAGTGAAGCCCTTTCAGGTGAATGTGTTTTCCGAAGAAGGCCATGGGGAGGAAACAGCAGATCTTGCTTTTTGTGACATCACCCACCACGATAAGATTGAGAAGTCCATCGTTCGGCTTTGCATCCGGTATCATCTTCACACCGCCACCCTCATATTTTTGATTCATGACAGCGGCAAAATAGGCTCTGGGAATCTCAAAATGTCTGTTTCCGTCTGCTTCTATAGTCATGGCACATGGCTCATAGAGTATGATCTGCTTCAGGCATATTGCCGCATAGGTCAGATTACCGAGATTTATGGAATTCAGAAAATCTTTGATGGGAGAATTGAGAGCTTCATGACAGATCGCAGCATCAAAGCCGATACCGCTGCTGACCCCGAAGCGTTCGCCCGGTCTGTCTTTCAGAACGCCCAGATCCATTCTCGTATAGCGTTTGGGTGCGAGGACAGCACGGATCGCACGGTCCGGATCAGAGCTGATATGCATTCCTCTGGCAAAATCATTACCGGATCCGCTGGGGATGACACCGAACGTGATAGTACTGAGGTTCGTCAGGCCGCAAAGGATATCGTGTATTGTTCCGTCCCCGCCGATGGCTATGACAGTCGCTTCGGGATCCGTCATGGTGACAGTGCGCGCGATTTCTTTTCCATGTCCGGGAAATCTGGTGGCAAATACCTTATAGTCAATCCCCTGCGCGTTCAGCTTTTCAGAGAGACGGCTCCAAACGCTCCGGCTTCCGAAAGATTGTGAGCTTGGATTGAGAATAAAGTAATACATAGGTGATTCCTCCTTTATGGCCGAATGTAACTTTCTGTCTGAATAGAGTTTACTCCAGTGTGCGCGTCTTTGCAAGAATACGTAAGGGATGACGGGACCCCGTAAAAGATAAAAAATCAAGGGTTCTTAAAAGATATTAAAAGATAATGGAAGAAAAGCTTAAAAGCTGAAGAAATATGTTACTTGTATGAGTGAAATCAATATGCTATACTGGTTACATTATTTAAAAGGAGGATTCTCATCCATGAAGCATGTCAAGAGTCTTAACACAAAGAACCTTCAGAATACGGTGAAGAAGGGTGGCTGCGGAGAGTGCCAGACATCCTGCCAGTCTGCATGCAAGACAAGCTGCACAGTTGGTAATCAGAGCTGCGAGCACAAGTAAAGAGCGCCTTGGCACATTTGCCTGATTTCTTCGAATAGAGTTAAGTCAGAGGTCTGTTAACAGCAGACCTCTTTTAGTGTGAGTACTTAAAAAATCAGAAAGGTAATTATATAAATGCAGATTCACCGATACAAAAGTAACGGTTTCAACATCATTCTGGATGTTCCGAGCAGTTCGGTCCATGTAGCCGATGACCTGTTTTATGATGCGGTAGGTATTCTGGATGAAACGGGAAATGCTGAAGAGACCAGAAAGCAGCTGCTTGATGGCGCGGCAGGCGGGGCTTATGAACTGGAGGACGCCGAACTGGAGATCAGCGAAGCGCTTCAGGAAATTGAAGAGCTGAAAAAACAGGGAGCACTGTTTACGGCGGAACCCTATGCTCCGGCTATTGAGGAATTTGTTAAGCGGCCGACAGTCGTAAAAGCTTTGTGTCTTCACGTTGCCCATGACTGCAACCTTGCCTGTAGGTATTGTTTTGCTGAGGAGGGGGAATATCATGGGAGACGTGCCCTGATGTCTCTTGAGACCGGAAAGAAGGCTCTGGATTTCCTTGTAAGGAATTCAGGTCTGCGTAAAAATCTGGAAGTGGATTTTTTCGGCGGCGAACCGCTCATGAACTGGGAAGTCGTTAAGGAGCTGGTCGCCTATGGGCACGAGCTGGAAGAAAAGGCCAGAGACACATTTGCGCCTAAACATTTCAGATTTACTCTGACGACGAACGGCGTGCTGCTCAATGATGAAATCATGGAGTTCTGCAACAGGGAGATGCACAATGTCGTGCTTTCAATCGATGGAAGAAAAGAAGTCCATGACCGCATGCGGCCGTTTCGTAAGGGAAAGGGAAGTTATGATCTGATACTGCCGAAGATATTGGAATTTGCCCGGCAGCGCAGAGAACTGGGACTTTCCTACTATGTGCGGGGAACCTACACGCACTGGAATCTCGACTTCGCACAGGACGTTCTGCATCTGGCCGATCTGGGGTTCGATCAGATATCCGTTGAGCCGGTCGTTGCCCCTCCGACTGAAGATTACGCGATCCGACCGGAAGACGTTCCCTTCCTCTGCGAACAGTATGACTTCCTTGCACGGGAAATGATTAAGCGTAAAAAAGAAGGTAAAGCTTTTAATTTCTTTCATTTTATGATAGATTTAACGGGTGGTCCCTGCGTCTATAAAAGATTGTCCGGATGCGGTTCCGGAACGGAGTACCTTGCCGTCACTCCGTGGGGCGATTTTTATCCGTGTCATCAGTTCGTCGGGAATGAGCAGTTCCTGCTGGGGAACACGGATACCGGCATTGTCAGGAAAGATATTGTTGACGAATTCAAGAAGGTGAATGTTTATTCCAAGGAAGAGTGCAGCAGCTGTTTCGCGAGATTTTACTGCAGCGGAGGGTGTGCCGCCAATTCCTTTAACTTTACCGGCGGAATCAACGATGTCTATGAAATCGGATGCCGGCTTCAGCGTAAGCGTGTGGAATGCAGTATTATGCTGAAAGCTGCGGAAGCAGCAGAAGAGTAAACTTAAAGAGGTAGAGTAGCATGAAAAAAAGAACAAGCGTAATTGTGCTCATTCTCGCAGTCATCTTTACGATCGTGACCGGCTACACGGCTCTCGTCGGATGGGGTGAGAATGGCAGAGGGTCGATGAAGAATATCCACACCGGCCTTGATCTTTCCGGCGGTGTATCCATTACTTATGAAGCTGATCAGGCTGCACCTTCTGCAGAAGATATGAACGACACGATTGCCAAGCTGCAGAAGCGTGTTGATGAATACTCGACGGAGGCCAATGTTTATCAGGAAGGTGCCAACAGGATCAGTGTTGAGATCCCGGGCGTGACCAACGCCGATGAGATCCTTGAAGATCTCGGAACTCCCGGTTCTCTTTATTTCATCGCCCAGACTGACGCGGACGGAACAGAAAGCTATTCCTATGACAGCTCACAGGGCAGGTATGTCCTGAATGATACAATCGAGAACCTGGAAAAAAGAGGTGCCGTAGTATGCTCGGGTTCAGACGTTGCTTCTGCAGAGGGCGGTATTGATTCCAGCGACCAGTCTCAGAGAAAATATGTCGTATCTCTTTCCTTCACAGATGAGGGAACAAAAAAGTTCGCGGATGCTACGACCAAGGCCTTTGGCAGCGGCGAGACGATCGGTATCTATTATGACGGGGAATTTGTTTCTGTCCCGAAGGTCAACGCGGCAATTACCAACGGCAAGGCGGTCATCGAGGGGATGAGCACGATCGAGGAAGCTCAGCAGCTTGCGTCATTTATCCGCATAGGTGGTCTGAAACTTACATTACAGGAGATTCGTTCAAATGTCGTCGGCGCTCAGCTGGGACAGGAATCTCTTCGCACATCTCTGCTCGGTGGTGCGGTAGGTCTCGGAATCGTCTGTATCATCATGATCGCCATTTATCTCTTACCCGGCGCGATTGCAGCATTTGTACTTATTCTGTACACGGCAATGATCCTGGTACTGCTGAACGCGTTCGATCTGACGCTCACACTGCCGGGTATCGCAGGTATCATCCTTTCTATCGGTATGGCGGTCGATGCCAATGTTATTATTTACGCCCGCATCCGTGAGGAAGTGACAGCCGGAACCCCTCTGCTCGCAGCGATCCGCTCCGGTTTCCACAAGGCTATGTCCGCGATCGTTGACGGAAACGTCACAACACTTATCGCCGCAGCGGTTCTCGGTTATCTGGGATCCGGTACGATCAAAGGCTTCGCTATGACCCTTGCACTCGGCGTTGCGCTTTCCATGTTCACAGCACTGGTCATCTCGAGACTTATTGTTTATGCTGTATATGGTATCGGTATCCGCAATACCGCACTCTGGGCAAGACCGAAGAAAGAATCTAATATTGACTTTATCGGCAGAGCTAAGATCAGTTACGCTATCGCAGCTGTCATACTTGTAGTGGGATTCGGGTCTATGGCGATTCACGCAGCTAAGGGAGAACGTGCCCTCAACTATTCTCTTGAGTTCCTCGGTGGTACAGCTACGACGGTGGATCTCGGAAAGGACTACAGCCTGACGGATCTTGACAATGAAGTGAAGCCGGTCGTCATGGAAGTGACCGGTGACGCAAATGTCAATATGCAGAAGGTAGTCGGAAGCAATCAGGTCATCATCAAAACAAGAACGTTGGATGTACAGGAGCGTATTGAACTGACGGATAAGCTGGAAGAGAATTTTAAAGTTGATTCCGACAGCGTGACCACAGAAAATATCTCGGCTACAGTCGGTCAGGAAATGAGAAGAGATGCGATTCTTGCAGTCATTATCGCCGTTGTTCTCATGCTTCTCTACATCTTCATTCGATTCAGGGATATTCGATTCGCTACATCAGCAGTCCTTGCTCTGATTCACGATGTCCTGATCACACTGACAGCATATGCGTTACTCAGAATATCCGTAGGTAATTCCTTCATTGCAGTAATGCTTACGATCCTGGGTTATTCCATTAACTCTACGATTGTTATCTTTGACCGTATCCGTGAGAAGCTGCCGAGTCTTACAAAGCCCGAGAAGCTCAAAGATCTGGTCAACGAGGCGGTCAACCAGACACTTACTCGAAGCATTTATACAAATATAACAACACTTGCTTCGATTCTGGTACTGTATATCGTCGGCGTCGCTTCCATCAAGGAATTTACCCTTCCGATGATGGTGGGTATTGTTGCAGGTACTTACTCATCCGTATTCCTGACAGGTGTTCTCTGGTTCTACATGAGAACGAAGATCGGTAAGACGGCCGAGGAATATAAGGCTGCGGAAGTGAAGGCGGAAAGAGAAATCGTGAAGGCTGAGGCTGAGGCCAGGGGCGAAGGCGTAAGGAGTAAGACGAATCCGAACGTTATTCGTAAAAAGAAGAAAAAGTAAAGGAATGTCCCTCTAATAGGGATTTGGACTCGGGAAGGTCGATTTATATCCTCGGGAAGCTGCTTCGTCATGCTTCCTTCCGGATATAAATCGGCCTTCTTACGGATAAGGAGATGATTCCGGGACAGGATAAAAAAGTTATCCTCAGGAAAAAGGCGGTTCGTTTATGGAAAAATGGGTGGTAACAGCCAAGAAAGCAGATTTTAATGAGATCGCACGAAAATTCAATATAGATCCTGTCATTGCCAGGATCATAAGGAACAGGGATGTCATCGGTGAGGATGCCATCCGCATGTTCCTGCACGGCAGCATCGAGGATCTCCATGATCCCATGCTTTTTAAGGATATGGAAAAAGCTGTGCGTATTCTGAAGGGGAAAATTGCGTCAGGTAAGCGCATCAGGATCATCGGAGATTATGACATTGACGGTATCATGTCATCTTTTATTCTGAAGACCGGGTTCAGAGAGCTCGGTGCGGATGTCGACATTAAGATTCCTGACCGTATCATGGACGGATACGGGATCAATGAGAACCTGATCCGAAAGGCGGCTGAGGACGGGATTGATACGATCGTGACATGTGACAACGGGATCTCCGCAGGAGAACAGATCCGACTGGCAAAAGAGCTGGGTCTCACTGTTATCGTGACGGACCATCACGAAGTCATGAATGTTCCGGATGCCGCGGATGCTGTCATTGATCAGAAACAGAAAGATTGTCCTTATCCGTATAAAGAACTGTGCGGTGCTGCTGTCGCATGGAAGCTGGTCCTTGCCCTGGGCGGAGACCGGCAGAAAAAACTGCTGCAGTATGTCGCCTTCGCCACTGTCGGGGACGTAGTGGATCTGACAGGGGAGAACAGGATCATCGTTAAAGAGGGCTTAAAGCAGCTGAGACGCACGGAAAATGCAGGTCTTTCGGCTCTTGCCGAAGCCTGCCGTCTGGACCTTGAAACGGTAGATACCTATCATATAGGCTTTATTCTCGGTCCCTGTATGAATGCAAGCGGCAGACTGGATACTGCATTGAGGGCATGTTCTCTGCTCGAGGAGAAAGATCCGGTCAGAGCGGCCGGTATGGCGATGGAACTGAAAGAGCTCAATGACAGCCGCAAGGCGATGACGGAAAAGGGTGTTGAGGAAGCTCTTGCCATAGTGGAGGAAAGTGATATCCGGAAAGATAAGGTATTTGTGATTTTTCTCCCGGAGATACATGAGTCCCTTGCAGGAATTGTTGCGGGAAGGGTGAGAGAGAAGTATAACCATCCGGTATTTGTTCTGACAAGAAGCGAGGAAGGTGTCAAGGGATCGGGAAGATCGATTGAAGCCTACAGAATGTTCGACGGTCTGGTGGGTGTAGCGCATCTGTTGAAAAAATTCGGCGGGCATCCTATGGCAGCGGGTCTTTCGCTCGATGAGGAGAATATCGGGGAATTTCGCAGGCAGATCAATGAGCAATGTATGCTGGAGCCTGAGGACTTTGTCTGTAAGGTCGTGATCGATGTACCGATGCCGCTTAGATATGTGACAGAGGATCTTGTACACCAGCTGGATCTTCTGGCTCCGTTCGGAAAAGCCAATCCGAGACCGGTATTTGCCCAGAAGGGTGTTGTGTGCACGAATCCCAGGATTTTCGGAGCGAATCGCAATGTATTGAAGACAAGACTTCGCGTTCAGGGTGAAGGGGTGCAGGGGATGATCATGGTCGACGGAATCGCTTTCCGGAATGCGGAGGAGCTCATGGAGAGAATTGAGACCGGAGAACCTCTCTCCGTTGTCTATTATCCTCAGATCAATGAGTACATGGGGAGAAAGAGCGTACAGATCGTAATTACAAGATTTGTATGACTCTGCCTAAAATGATTATTTCTTATTTTTCATTGAATCAAATATAGGAATGATGTTATAATTAGACTTAATATTTCTTTAATAAATTTTGTTGAAAAACCCATATTTATTTAGTGCATAAGGATAAAATTGTAACAGCGGGAGGAAATTATAATGGTCAGAGAAAAGCTTGAAGATTATGTTAGAACGATTCCGGATTTTCCGGAGCCGGGAATTATGTTCAGAGACATTACGACAATTCTTTCCGATGCAGACGGTCTCAAACTGGCAATCGATGAAATGGAGAAAACGCTGGACGGAATTGATTTTGATGTGATAGCCGGCGCTGAATCCCGTGGTTTTATTTTTGGCGCAGCTCTTGCTTATAATATGCATAAACCCTTTGTTCTGATCAGGAAAAAGGGAAAACTTCCCTGTGAAACCGTAGAGCAGTCCTATGATCTTGAGTATGGTAAGGCAACGATCGAGATCCATAAGGATGCAATTGAACCGGGTCAGAAGGTCGTCATTGTCGATGACCTCATCGCTACGGGCGGAACCGTAGAAGCAGCGGCTCAGCTTATCGAAAAACTCGGCGGAGAAGTTGTCAGAATGGTATTCCTTATGGAGCTGGCAGGTCTTAAAGGTCGTGAGAAACTTGCGAAGTATGATGTCGTAAGTGTCATTTCCTACGAAGGCAAGTAACGCTTAATATGTTTACTGTTTCAGCCAGACGTCCCGTAAGGGATGTCTGGCTGTCTATTCTTTGTGAGGTGTCTATAGGGAAGGAATCAGGATGAGGCAGTGACGATATGGGGTGCACGGACTGTCTTTAAATGATTGGCATCTGGAAAGTGACGGGGGAAGCATGGTACAGGAGAGAGGAAGAGAGGGCATAAGGAGAGGCGGACAGCGTTATCTTCTGACAAAGACCGAGCAGGAACTTCATAATCCGAAAGATTTTACAAGTCCGGATGAACTGTACGGGCTGCTTGTGCGCAGCGTCCTGAAGTATCATCCGTCTGATGACCTTTCCATGATTGAAAAAGCATATCAGATCGCGTTCAATGCCCATAAAAATCAGAACAGAAAATCCGGCGAGCCGTATATTATTCATCCCTTATGTGTCGCCCTGATCCTTGCGGATCTTGAATTGGATAAGGAGACGATCACGGCGGGACTTCTTCACGATGTCGTGGAAGACACGGCGATGACCAATGAGGATATCAGGCGGGAATTTAACCCGGAAGTGGAACTGCTGGTGGACGGCGTTACAAAACTCGGCCAGATCGGCTACAATACAGATAAGGTGGAAGTTCAGGCTGAGAATCTTAGAAAAATGTTCCTGGCCATGGCCAAGGATATTCGGGTCATCCTGATCAAACTGGCTGACCGCCTTCACAATATGCGTACTTTGCAGTACATGAGACCTGAGAAGCAGAAGGAAAAAGCCCGGGAGACGATGGACATTTATTCACCGATCGCCGGCAGGCTCGGTATTGCCCGCATCAAGACGGAGATGGATGATCTTGCTCTGCGCTATCTCGAACCTTCCATTTACTTCAGTCTGGTCCAGCAGGTCGATGCCAGAAAAACGCAGAGGGAGGCATTTGTTGACGGAATTGTACAGGAAGTATGGAAAAAGGTCGAAGATGCCGGCATCAAGGCGGAAGTAAAAGGCAGGGTCAAGCATTTCTTCTCTATCTACAAAAAAATGGTCAATCAGGATAAGACGATTGATGAGATCTATGACCTTTTTGCGGTAAGGATCATCGTGAATTCGGTACCGGAATGCTATGCTTCCCTGGGACTTATTCATGATATGTACACGCCTGTGCCGGGCAGATTCAAAGACTATATCGCGATGCCGAAAGAGAACATGTATCAGTCTCTGCATTCTACGCTGATCGGGCCCGGAGGAACACCGTTCGAGATACAGATACGTACTTTTGAAATGCACAGAACGGCTGAATACGGTATTGCGGCCCACTGGAAATATAAGGAAGTATCCAACGGCCGGCAGGTCACGGGCAATCAGGAGGAAGAGAAACTTTCCTGGCTGCGGCAGATTCTTGAATGGCAGCAGGATATGTCTGATAACCGTGAATTTATGTCCCTGCTTAAATCCGATCTGGATCTCTTTAATGAGAATGTCTACTGTTTCTCTCCGGCAGGTGATGTGAAGTCGCTGCCTAACGGATCATGTACAGTGGATTTTGCCTACAGTGTTCATTCCGCAGTCGGCAACAAAATGGTCGGTGCCAGGGTCAACGGGAAACTGGTCCCGATCGAATATGTTCTTCAGAACGGTGACCGGGTCGAGATCATTACATCTCAGAATGCGCGCGGACCCAGCAGAGACTGGCTTAAAATCGTAAAAAGTACGCAGGCCAAGAACAAGATCAACCAGTGGTTCCGGCACGAACTCAAGTCAGAGAATATTGAGAGAGGCAAGGATCTTGTGGCCCAGTGCGCAAAGCAGAAAGGGTACCAGATCTCGGACCTCATGAAAACAGAGTATATGGAAGGCGTTATGCGTAAATACGGCTTCCGTGACTGGAACTCTGTGCTGGCTGCCGTAGGTCATGGCGGACTGAAAGAAGGTCAGGTCGTCAATAAGATGATCGACCTTCATGAGAAGGATAAGAAGAAAAAAATCACGGATGAGGAAGTCATCGTTGCCGCATCGCAGAATAAGGAGAAACTTCCTCTGGTCCGTAAGGAAGGAAAGGGCGGCATCGTCGTTCAGGGTCTTAATGATCTGGCAGTCCACTTCGCAAAATGCTGCAATCCGATACCGGGGGATGAAATTGCGGGATTTGTTACCAGAGGAAGAGGCGTGACGATTCATCGAACGGACTGCGTCAATATTATGAATATGAGCGATGAAGACCGGGCAAGGCTTGTTGAGGCCGAGTGGCTGCTGCCCGAAGATGAGAAAAATGCTTCCCTGTATGCGGCGGAGGTCGTCATCTATGCTCAGAATCGAACAGGTCTCCTGGTCGATATATCAAGGACACTGACCGAACGCAAGATAGATATCGGGCAGATGTCTGTCCGCACGAATAAGCAGGGCATGGCTACCTGTGAGATGAGCTTCAGTGTTCATTCAAAGGAGGAGCTCAGCGTACTGATCCGTGAGCTCCGAAAGATTCAGAATGTGGTCGACGTGACCAGAAAGACAGGTTGATAATGAAAGTATATGTCTGTGTTGTCGGGGAACTGATGACCAATTGCTATATTCTTGAGAATGAGGAGACGAAGGAAGTACTGATCGTTGATCCGGGCGATGATGCTCCGGGCATCGTTGAGTCGATCGAGGCCAGGGGAGAAAAACCTGTTGCGATCCTTCTGACACATGCCCATTCCGATCATATACTGGCAGTACCCGAGCTTCGGGCGAAATATGATATTCCGGTCTATATCGGTGAGATCGAAACGGCACTTCTGGAGGACGGAACCAGGAACAATCCGTTTGGCTCCTCCGAGGGCATGAAGGCGGACCGTACTGTAAAAGAAGGTGATGTGCTGACCCTTGCGGGTCTGACGTTTAAAGTGATCCATACTCCCGGCCATACGGCGGGAAGTGTATGCTATTACTTTGAGAAAGAAAAAATCCTGGCTGCCGGGGATACTCTGTTCTATCAAAGCTACGGAAGAACGGATCTGCCCACAGGTTCAGATAAAGCAATGTTCTTCACGCTCAGGAGGCTCCTTAGTGAACTGCCCGGGGATGTAGAGGTACTTCCGGGGCATGGCAGAGGGACGACGATCGGGTATGAGAAGAAAGTGAAGAAGTTTATATGAATATCGGCATACAACTGGACCGGGAAGAATTTCTATATGATATTCACTCGTTGGTCAAAAGTTTTTTTCCGGATGATAATGTCAGTATTTACACGGACGGTGACACAGCCAGATGTGAAGCCGCCCGCGATCTTTTGCTGCAGATCCGTATTCCGGATTTTGAAGACCGCAAGGCAGCGAAAGACTCTTTGAAAAGAGAAATTTATCAAATGCTCAGGGACTATACAGGAAGAGATCTCCCCTGGGGGACTCTCTCGGGGATCCGGCCGACAAAGATCCCGATGAAAATGCTTGAGGAAGGCCTTCCTGAGGATGAAATCAAAAGGCAGATGCAGGCGGTATATCTTTCATCCGACGAAAAGACAGATCTTGCCATAAAGGTGGCCCGCAATGAGAGAAGGATTCTTTCCGGGGTTCCTTTCGGACCCGGAACGTTCAGTCTTTACCTGCATGTTCCGTTCTGTCCCTCCATATGCCTCTACTGCACATTCAGTGCCTGTCCTGTCCGTCTCTGGGAATCACGTATGGACGAGTATCTGGACGCGATTGAACTGGAGATGGCATGCGGCCGTCCGCTGGGCCAGCTTGCCGATAATGAAAAAATGCCGGAGTATGAGATGGACAGGAACAGGAGTCCTGTCACTTTCTATGTCGGAGGCGGAACACCGACCAGTCTCTCTGCGTCTCAGCTGGACAGACTTCTGACAGATGCCGGTAAGTATTATGACCTTTCAGCGTGTGTCGAGAGAACAGTAGAAGCGGGCCGTCCCGATTCGATCACTCCGGAGAAACTATCCGTTCTTCGGGCGCACGGGATTGACAGAATATCCGTGAATCCACAGACGATGAATCAGAAGACGCTGGATCTGATCGGAAGACATCACACGGTGGAGGACACGGTAAAAGCCTTTTATATGGCAAGAGAAGCCGGTTTTGATAATATCAACATGGACATTATTCTGGGCCTGCCGGGCGAGGAGGCGGAAGATGTCCGCAATACGTTAAGACAGATTGAAGAACTGGGACCGGACAGTCTGACAGTACATTCGCTTGCGGTAAAGCGGGCCTCGAGACTTACAAAAACGCTTCGCGAGGAATATCAGGCTGGAAAAATAGATGACTACAGCCGGTATGAGGGCCTTACATTTGTAAATTCCGGAGAAATCATCGGAGCAGCTTATGAGTCCGCAGCAAGAATGGGCATGGAGCCTTACTATCTTTACAGGCAGAAGAATATGAAGGGCGGACTGGAGAATACAGGGTTTTCAAAACCCGGAAAAGAATGTCTTTACAATATTCTGATTATGGAAGAAAAGCAGGAAATACGGGCTTTTGGTGCAGCCGCATCGACCAAGACCGTGTCCTCTGACGGAAGGATCGAGAGGATCATCAACCCGAAAGATGTGAAGACATATCTGGAGCGAGTGGCATTAAAAAAGAGTACCCTTGAAAAAGGGGACAGTGAATGATAATATTTACGTTTGGGTAATTATGTATGGGGAAAATTGTTGATTATAATCTTGCAGAGGAAATATCGCACGGCATTTATGTGAGCCGTCTTGCGCGGGAAGTAGCCCGGACTCTCGGCCACGATGAGGAAATGCAGTACGATATGGCTCTTGCGGGAATGCTGCATGATATAGGAAAGCTGCGGCTCGCGAATTACATATACGGAGAGGAATCCCCGGAGTCGACACTTGTCATCGAGGAGATGAAATATGTGCGCATGCATTCACTTCTGTCCTATGACATTGTCGTTGAGAGAGGATACAATGAACGTATCTGCAATACGATCCTGTATCATCATGAGAATATTGACGGATCCGGCTATCCGGAGAACCTTGTCGGAGAACAGATCCCGGAAGGATCCAGGATCATACGCGTGTGTGATGTCTTTGCGGCTCTTACCACGGACCGTCCATACCGAAAAAGTTTCAGTAAGGAAGAAGCACTTGCGCTGATGATCGAGGAAATCAACAATTTTGACATGCGTGTTTTTCTGGCTTTCGAGAGAGTCGTTCACCAGTGCGGAACGAGCTTCAAGACGGAGCTTCCGGATGTTGATGATATTCTGCTGGGAAATCTGACCGGAGTTGAGAAGATACTCCGCGGGAAAAGAATTGTGAGTGATGCACATGCGGACGATATGAGCGGAACGATTGAGTAAGAAATCAGGATGAAAGGAAAATAGTATGGCACTCAAGAAAAAACCTGTAAACGGAATGAAAGATATTTTGCCGGCGGAAATGTCTGTGCGCATGTATGTGATCGGTCTTATCAGGCAGACCTACGCTGAATTCGGTTTTTCTTCCATTGAGACACCGGCTGTTGAGCATATCGGCAATCTTCTTTCCAAGCAGGGCGGTGAGAATGAAAAACTGATCTTTAAGATTTTAAAGCGTGGTGAGAAACTGGATCTATCCGGTCCTACAACGGAAGACGCGGTGACGGACAGCGGACTTCGCTATGATCTCACCCTTCCTCTGTCCAGGTATTATGCAAATCACGCAAATGAACTTCCGTCTCCTTTCAAAGCCCTGCAGATCGGCAGTGTGTGGCGTGCGGACCGTCCGCAGAGAGGAAGATATCGCCAGTTCACGCAGTGTGACATCGATATCCTCGGAGATCCGTCATATCTCGCAGAGATCGAACTGATCCTGGCCACGACGACGGTCATCGGAAGACTTGATTTCCACAATTTCACGATCCGTATCAATGACAGAAAAATCCTGAAGAATATGGCGGCAAAGGCAGGATTTGCAGAAGCCGACTACGATAAGGTATTTATTATTCTTGACAAGATGGATAAGATCGGTCTTGACGGTGTCAGAGAAGAACTTCTGGAAGATTATCCGGAGGAAGTCGTCAGGGCTTATCTGGAACAGTTCGATGAGAGTATTGATCCGGCAAATCTCATGGGAGATTCCCCGCTTCCGCAGATCATCTCAACGGTCGAAGCAGCTAAGACAGCTGATTTCAAAATAAAATTCGATCCGACGCTGGTACGCGGTATGAGTTATTATACCGGTCCGATTTTTGAGATCGCCATGGATGAATATGGCGGATCCGTCGGCGGCGGCGGACGATATGATGAGATGATCGGCAAGTTCACGGGACAGCAGACACCGGCTGTCGGTTTCTCCATAGGTTTTGAACGTATCGTTATGCTTCTGCTCGAGAGAGGCTTCACGGTACCGGATGCAAGAGAGAAAATTGCTTTCCTTGTGGAGAAAAAGATGCCTGCCGAAAAAATGACAGAGTTGTTCATTGAGGCGCAGAGAGAGCGTGAGAACGGCAAGTCCGTTGCGATATCGATCATGAAGAAGAACAAGAAATTTCAGAAGGATCAGCTGGCTGCGGAAGGCTATACAGAGATCCGGGAATTTTTTGCCAGATAATACTGCAGGACACTGATTTAATCTCTGACGCAGAATACTCGTGACTTAAGTCGTGAGATGAATGCGCAAAATGAAACTTGTCTCTGACATGGGATACAAACCCGCGTCAGAGATTAAAAGCCTCCGGCGGATCGCAGCCGCGCATTAAGGAAGGTGCTTCGCACCATGCGCGGCGCGGCAGAAACGCCGAGGCGTTCTTGATTACATTTGGAGGAAATTATGGCAGAATCAATAAGCGGACTTCGTCGCACCTGCCTTTGCGCGGAAGTCACGGAAGAAATGATCGGGCAGAAGGTCACACTGATGGGATGGGTCGCCAAGTGCAGAAATAAAGGCGGCATCGTATTCGTTGATATGCGCGATCGCAGCGGTATCGTTCAGGTCATTTACGAAGGAAATGAAAAAGCCGGAACATTGCGAAGTGAGTTCTGTATTGCCGCGACAGGTGTTGTTCGCAGGAGAGAAGGCGCTTTTAATACGAACCTTAAGACAGGCAGTCTTGAAATAGAGGGCACAGACCTTCGGATCCTCAGTTCTTCGGAGACGCCCCCGTTCCATGTTCTGGACGGGATCGACACACGTGAGGACCTTCGCCTTCGCTACAGGTATCTGGATCTCAGGAGACCTGAGCTGCAGAAAAAAATAATTTTCCGCTCCCGTCTTGTTTCCTGTATCAGGGAATTTATGGACAGTCAGGGTTTTCTGGATATAGAGACGCCTGATCTGATCGGAAGCACTCCGGAAGGAGCCAGAGACTATCTTGTACCCAGCCGCGTACATCCGGGCTGTTTCTATGCCCTTCCGCAGAGTCCGCAGCTGTTCAAGCAGCTCCTTATGTGCTCCGGATTTGACCGGTATTACCAGGTAGCCAGATGCTTCCGCGATGAGGATCTTCGTGCCGATCGTCAGCCGGAATTCACTCAGATCGATATGGAACTTTCCTTCGTGGATCAGGATGACGTCATGGATGTCAATACACGTCTTTTAGGATACGTTCTTGCTCGTCTGCCGGAAGTTTACAGCCGGCTCGGGTTCCCGCAGGAACTTTCTGACGCCGCGAAGACCGCTGCTGAAAAAATAGCTGCTGAAGGCATTGCCAAAATGCCATGGAAGCAGGCTATGGATCTGTATGGTTCGGATAAGCCGGACCTTCGTTTCGGTATGGAAATCATTGATGTCACGGATGTGGTGCGCGGATGCGGCTTTGGTGTGTTCACCGGCGCGATTGCAGACGGAGGAATGGTCAGAGGACTCAATGTAAAAGGTCAGGGCGGTATGCCTAGAAAGAAGATTGACAAGCTCGTGGAAGTCGCAAAGACCTACGGTGCGAAAGGTCTGGCCTATATTGCTGTTTCCGATGACGGAAAAATCAAGTCTTCCTTTGCCAAGTTCATGACAGAAGATGAGATGAAAGTGCTTATAGAGAAGATGGGCGGAGAAAACGGTGACCTTCTCGTATTTGCAGCAGATCGCTTTAAGGTCGTGTGCGCCGCTCTCGGTGCAGTGCGTCTGTATCTGGGCGACTTGCTTGGTCTCTATGATAAAAATGAGCTCTGCTTCGTATGGATCACGGAGTTCCCGCTCCTTGAGTGGTCGGATGAGGAGAATCGTTTTATGGCGATGCATCATCCGTTCACAATGCCGAATCTTTCCGATTTCGAGCATGTAGATGAAGATCCGGGCAGTGTTCGCGCCGAAGCGTATGATATCGTTCTGAACGGATGTGAACTTGGCGGCGGGTCTGTCAGAATTCATATGGATGATGTGCAGGAGAAAATGCTCGAGGTTCTCGGATTCTCGAAGGAAAGGGCAGAAGAACAGTTCGGTTTCCTGCTTCGGGCTTTCAAGTACGGAGTACCGCCACACGCAGGACTGGCTTACGGCCTTGACCGTATGGCCATGCTTCTGACCGGCTCAGACTCGATCAGAGACGTAATCGCGTTCCCAAAGGTCAAGGACGCTTCGGATCTTATGATCGACGCTCCCGCAGCTGTGGAGGAGAAGCAGCTGAAGGAGCTTTCCATTGCAATCAAAATAGAGGATAAGGAAGAGCAGTAAATACTGAGAGCATCATTAGGGAGGCGCATGCGGCATTGAGAAAACTGTCGAAAGTAAAATTGAAATTCACAAATTACTACGCGATTGCATTTTTGATCAATCTCGCTGCGGGCTTCTTTTCATTTGCCTGGACGATCTTTTCGCAGGGGGGACTTTTCTCCCTTGCGGGAGATTTTAACGCACAGCAGATCACATTTGCAATGGCTGCAAATGATGCCATCAAGTCAGGCAATTTTATTTATGACTGGTCCCTCGACCTGGGCTCCAATTTTATAGGGGGC
The DNA here is from genome assembly GCA_946535445.1 of uncultured Lachnospiraceae bacterium. Taxonomy (GTDB): domain Bacteria; phylum Bacillota; class Clostridia; order Lachnospirales; family Lachnospiraceae; genus Chordicoccus. Next base: position 30,757 of record CAMNDN010000005.1, on the reverse strand, counting down.
ATGACATTTTATATCCTGGGCAATCCTTCCTTCTGGCTTTCCATGCTGTTCCCGTCTGATATGTTCATGTATGTTGCCGGCTGGATCTATGTGCTGAAATATGCGGTCGCCGGACTGACATCCTATGCCTTTCTCAGCAGGTATGTTCAGGATAAGAAGAATGCAGTTGTGGGATCCATGCTTTACGCATTCTGCGGGTATATGGCAGAAGATCTGCTGTTTTATCATTTTCACGATGTGGTGGCCTTGTTCCCGCTGCTCATGATGACTTTCGACGATCTGGTGATTGATAAAAAGAGGGGGCCGTTCATTTTCGCGGTCACGATCAATGCCCTTGTCAATTACTTCTTCTTTATCGGTGAGATTCTTTTTCTTGCAGCATATTATATACTCAGATTTCTCGTACCCGGTTTCAACTTCAAAAAAAATATAAAGTGCCTTCCCCGGATCATCGCGGAAGGTGGGCTGGGAAGTGCGCTGGGATGCTTTATTCTTCTCCCGGCCTTTCTGTTCACGATCCAGAATCCTAGAGTCGATGTTGACTATAACGGTTCCACAGCGCTTGTGTATACAGGTGAGCGATATCTGTACATATTGAAAGGCCTGGTGTTCCCCGGGGAAGTCATGTCTCATCAGAGTGCGGTGATCAAAAGCAACTTTTCCTCCTGCAATGCCTATCTGCCGGTCGTCGGTCTGGTGCTTGTCATTGCGTTCGTGAAAATGCGGCCGCACCACTGGCTTACAAGAATGCTGAAATTCTGCCTGCTTTTCGCCGTTGTTCCTGTTCTGAACGCATCGTTCTCCCTTCTTGCGGGTGTCTATTGCCGATGGTATTATATGGCAGCGCTCATGATGGTCCTTGCATCGGTCATGGTTCTCGACAGGCTGCAGGCGGAGTATGAAGCCGGGGTGCCGGTAAATCCATACCGCAGCGCGAAACGGGCAATCACCTTCGGAGCACTTGTGTGGGGAGGAATCACTGTCGCTTTTATTCTTTTCCTTGTCTTTGTAAAGTGGAGTGACGGGGAGCCGAGCAAGATCTACAGGGTTGATGTATTTGCCCTCTGGTCTGTCATTGCGCTGACCGGAACGCTTCTGACCTGGTTCGTCCTCTGCAGAGTAAAAAAGAACCGCAGGCTCATCCTGCTCCTTTCCGTATATATGTGCGCCATTCTTACGACAGCTACGACGATCCATCTTTATCAGGAGGCGCACGGACTGAATGCAAGGGAAGTGAACGATAAGATCACGACCAGTGCACGGCTCCGTTACGAGGGACCGGAGTACCGCTACAGCAGCAGGGATAATATTGAGACTCTTTCTCACGGACATAAGGGAAGCGCAAGCTTCTGCAGTACTGTGTCGGGCTCGATCTTCCGGTTTTATGAATCGTTGGGATTAAAAAGAGATGTAAAAAGTCCGGAAGCACCGGAAGGTCTCTATAATCTGATCTCCGCGAAATACGATATCACGACGAAAGCAGAGGAAGGAAGAGAACCGATCCAGACGGAAAAAGGTATCTACCGTACTTACTATGTGTATGAAAATAACGGCATACCTCCGATAGGTTTTACCTACGATACGTATATGACAGCGACCGAATTCGCTGACACATTCACCGATGACCGAGCAATTCTCATGTTAAAGACGCTGGTCGTCCCGGATGAGTATGAAGCGGAGGTCTCAGAAAGGCTGATTCACTATGATGAGTTCCGCGACGGCTATGCCACTCCGGAAAATCTGAGCAGCATCAGCAGGAACCATCTCAATGAATGCGCGGAAGATGTCGCCGAGACGACGGACTCCTATGCCTGCACGATCAGTGCGGACGCAGACAAATACGCTTTCTTCTCCATCCCGAATGATTCCGGATGGAGCGCTTCGGTGAACGGCAGAAAAGTTGAGATCCTGGATATAAACGGGTTCATGGCAGTTCCCGTGAATGCCGGGGAGAACCGGATCGAATTCCATTATACGGTTCCGGGATTATCAAATGGCTGCATAATGTCCGGTGTGTCGGCAGCGCTGATTTTGCTGTATCTTTTCGGAGTGCCGCTCCTGTTCAAAAAGAAGCAGGCCGAAAACAGATAAGAAACGAAAACCGCCCCGTACGGGGCGGCTTTTTATCTTCTCAGTGTATCGATCAACATATTTTTGGCTGTTCTCAGTCGTAAGAGTCTTCGTAATCGTAATCTTCGAAAGGAGCATCCCGGGTGTCGTCCGTCTGATTCGGCTCATCCTCAGTCACATCCGGTCCGTCTTGTGTCTTGTCTGTCACATCCGGTTCGCCTGGTGCCTCATCTGTCACATCCGGTTCCTCATCCGGCCTGTCACATTTTACATCCTCAAGAAAGTCTTCGAAAAGATCCGAGTCGTCGCTTTCTTCCTCCGATATGAAAGTATCGGTCGGTTCCGGAAGGAGAATGCCGCCTCTTGTCAGGCAGGGCTCTTCGGCATCGCCGAGTTCCTGTCGTAGGAACTCTTTATATTCCTCCGTCATCCTTGTATTCGAAAGAGCGTTGAGCTCTTCGGCTTCTTTCAGTTCTTCGGTACTGAATGAAAATGTGATGCGCTCTTCTTTCATCATTCATCCTCCCTGCACATAAAGACATTCACTATACAAGTATTATAAGAATATCCGAATGCATCTGCAAGCATGACTTCATGTCTTGCTGCTTTTGCGGATCTGCCATGAAGAGTAGATCAGGAGTACAAGTACGTTCGCCGCAAGCACTCCGGTCATATCGATGCAGACATCTGTGAACTGTCCTGCTCTGGATGCGATAAATGTCTGATGGAACTCGTCTGTACAGGCATAGAGAAACGAAAAGATCGCTGCCATGGCCATGCTCCTGGTCGCGATCGCAGAAGCAAGAAAGGACAGGAACATCAGAATGTACAGAATACCGTACTCGGTCATGTGGGCACATTTTCTTATGTAAGGATGAATTTTTTCCGTCAGGACAGCTGCATCTGTCTCATCTCCGCCACGGACCAGTTCAATAATGTCCACGACCTTCTCGGTCACCTGCAGAGACAGTCCGGACGATACGTCACCGGTCTGACCGGACATATTAAAGATGAGCACCATCCACAGGACGGCGGGTACATACCAGAAATATTTTCGAATGATTCTCATAAGCGATACCGGCCTCCTTAAGCAGTATGCTCCTCCCGCATGAAGGACAGAGAAGAACGGGCGGATGAAACCGGAGCTTCTTCATCTTGTCTCGGTCGAAAAGAAAGAGTATACTTAATTCATTAAGAACAGTGATCATAATACAGGAGGTTATTCTATGTTCAGGAAGAAAAAGATAGAGATGGATACCATGCTTGCGATCGCGGCACTCATCTTTATGTTCTCGATTGCTCTGATCAGTGTGATAGCAGACGGCAGGAAATAATTCCTGCCGTTTTATTCTTCATCACATAATACTCGTGACGTGAGTCTGCGATACGCGCACGTCGCGACAGGAACTCCGAAGTGTTCTTGAATATTACCGGGAGTGTGGCTCAGGTAAGCAGTCTTCAGATATCGAACATTATTTTCGTGTAGAATCTGTCACTAAGGAGCAGTTCGAAAGCCTTATTATAATCTTCAAGTGGGAACGAGTCTGTGATGATCTTATCAGCCGGGATCTGTCCGTCGGCCATATATCTGATCACATCGTTCCAGTCATTATCTTCCGGTGCATAGCCGGAGTTCCAGGTCCCTTTTAAAGTCAGCTCATTCCTCAGTATTTTCCAGTAGATATCCCTGTTAAATACGATGGGTTCTTCGGGATTTCCGATGAACATGACGGTCGTACCCTTGCCGGCTGCCATGAGCGCGTACGTGCAGGCATCGGAATTTCCTCCCGTCTCAAGGACAACATCGGACATATGTCCTTCGGTGAGGGAAGCTACTGCCTCATTGACATCCCATCCTTCCGCGTTAATGACATGGTCCGCAAAGTGAGCTGCGTTCATGATTTTCTCTTTACTGCGCCCGACAATAATTATTTTGGATGCTCTCCTGATCCTGGCTATGCCGGCGGCAAGAAGCCCGACTGTCCCGGTCCCGATGATCGTTACAATATCCCCGCTTTTCATTTTCGCCCGCTTTAGTGCATGGCTGGCTACAGTGGCCGGCTCACACAGGGCAGCGGTGTGATAATCCATGTCATCGGGGAGCAGATTGATGTTAAAGACCGGAACGGCAAGATACTCTGCAAATCCGCCGTCCCTTCTGGACCCGAAATAATCATAATGTTCACACTGAGCATATTTTCCAATCCGGCAGGAATCACACTGACGGCAGGGAATCAGCGGGAATACGGCAGCTCTTCGCCCGATCAGTTCTTCTCTGATGCCGGGGCCTCCCGCAACGATTTCTCCGGATATCTCATGTCCGGGAATCAGGGGCATTGTATGAGTACCGTTTTTAAAAAGCCTTGCCTTATCACTGCTGCAGATACCGCAGGCATGGATCCGGAGAAGGACTTCACCCCGGCCGGGCACAGGTGTTTCCACTTCCTTTAACGTTAACTTGCCTATCTCTTCAAGTACCAGTGCTTTCAAAGAATACAGTACCTCCTGTAATGATTATCAATTCAGATTGTCAAGAGGCATTATAACAAAATGAACACGGAAAGTCACCATCGGTATTTTGGACTATACATTTTTAAAAGGATGGGTTATGATACAATTTGCGAAGTAAAATAATGAACAGCGGAACTTTCTTCCGTGCATGCCGGCAGGAGGGCGGAGAAAGACTTGAATACAGGAGTATAGAGAGAAAATATGATAGCTGCAAATAATGTAACTTATCGTGTAGGAAAAAAAGCTCTTTTTGAAGACGTCAATATCAAATTCACGGAAGGGAACTGCTACGGTCTGATCGGAGCGAACGGGGCAGGCAAATCCACCTTCCTTAAAATTCTGGACGGACAGCTGGATACCACCAAGGGTACCATCACCATCACACCCGGAAACAGAATTTCCTTCCTTGAGCAGGATCACTTCAAATATGATGATTATGATGTCCTGGATACAGTCATTATGGGTAACCGCCGGCTCTATGACATCATGAAGGAGAAAGATGCTCTTTATATGAAAGAGGACTTTTCTGACGAGGATGGGATCCATGCAGCCGAACTTGAAGCGGAATTTGCCGACATGAACGGATGGGAGGCGGAATCTGATGCGGAGAACCTCCTGAACGGCCTCGGAATTGAGACAGACCTTCATCACGAGATCATGGGAACGCTTGAGGGTCCGATCAAGGTGAAGGTGCTTCTGGCACAGGCCCTGTTCGGAAATCCTGATATCCTTCTTCTCGACGAGCCGACCAACCACCTTGATATGAGCGCGATCGAATGGCTCGAGGAATTCCTGATCGGTTTCGAGAATACGGTCATCGTTGTATCTCATGACCGCTATTTCCTCAATAAAGTATGCACCCAGACTGCAGATATCGACTTCGGTAAAATCCGGCTCTATGCAGGAAACTACGATTTCTGGTTCGAATCTTCCCAGCTCCTTCAGAAGCAGATGAAAGAAGAGAACAGAAAGAAAGAGGAGAAAATCAAGGAACTGCAGGAATTCATTTCACGTTTCTCGGCAAATGCCTCCAAGTCCAAGCAGGCAACATCCCGTAAGAGAGCACTCGAAAAGATTCAGCTGGATACCATGGTGCCGAGCAGCAGAAAATATCCGTATATTGATTTCCGCCCGAACCGTGAGATCGGAAACGATGTTCTTTTCGTTGAGCATCTCTCCAAGACGATAGACGGAGAAGTTATTTTTAAGGATCTTAACTTTATCATTAACCGCACGGATAAGGTCGCTTTCGTAGGCGGAAATGAACGTGCAAAAACGGTCCTTTTTGAGATCCTCATGGGCAATATGGAACCGGATGAAGGCTTCTATAAATGGGGCATTACGACCAGCCGCTCCTATTTCCCGCATGACTACAATGCGGAGTTCGATAACGATCTGACGATCGCTGACTGGCTGACACAGTATTCCGAGAATAAGGATACGACGTATGTCCGGGGATTCCTGGGCCGTATGCTCTTCGCGGGCGAAGACGGAATTAAGCGCGTGCGCGTACTTTCCGGAGGTGAGAAAGTCAGATGTCTGCTCTCCAAAATGATGATATCAGGCGCGAATGTTCTTATATTCGATGAACCGACGAATCATCTGGACATGGAGGCGATCACGGCTCTCAACAATGGTATGAAAAAATTCCCCGGCGTAATCCTTTTTACATCTCATGACCATCAGATCGTTGAGACGACTGCCAATCGAATCATGGAATTCCTGCCTGACGGAACACTCATCGACAAGATGGGCACATACGATGAGTATCTGGCATCGGATGTCATGGCCAAGAAGAGACAGATTTATGTCGCAAGTGAGGATCAGGAGGCTGACGACTGATTCTTTTGACCGGATGGGGTCATTACCGGAGCATGAATGCATGCTCCGGTTTTTCTTTTCCTGTCAGGCTCCGGTCATCCGGGCGGTCAGGTCTTTTACTAATATACAGTCGTTTATAACATGTGCATAGAATCAATCTGTTCAAAATGGAAGTAAAGAGCAGGTATAACACTATATATTGGGTTAGACACCCCTAATTTGCATCTGTTTTAGAACAACACTTTGTGCACAATTCACAGAACATAATAGACAATCATTTTTTCGGGTGTTATAATTTCATTATGCTGGATGAGTATGATTGTGTGCTAATTCGTGAGCGGATGAGCACGAATTTGCATAACAGCAGTAGGTAACAATTTTTTCAACATTTCTCCAAGGAGGAAATACAGGTATGGATAACAGAAAATGGTTAACCATGGATGGTAACGAAGCAGCCGCTCATGCTTCCTACGCTTTTACGGAAGTCGCTACCATCTTCCCGATCACACCGTCATCCGTAATGCCCGAGCATGTCGATGAGTGGGCTACAGCCGGAAGAAAGAACATTTTCGGTACGGAAGTGAAGGTTACTGAGATGCAGTCTGAAGCTGGTGCTTCCGGCGCATTCCACGGTTCCCTCGCAGCCGGCGCGATGACAACAACATTTACCGCTTCTCAGGGTCTTCTCCTTATGATCCCGAATATCTACAAAGTAGCCGGCGAGCAGCTCCCGGGCGTATTTGATGTTTCCGCGCGTGCTCTTGCTTCTCACGCTCTTTCGATCTTCGGCGATCACTCTGACGTATACGCATGTCGCCAGGCCGGTGCATGTATGCTCTGTGAGTCTTCCGTACAGGAAGTTATGGACCTTACACCGGTCGCTCATATGGCAGCACTTGAAGGCAGCCTTCCGTTCATCAATTTCTTTGATGGTTTCCGTACATCTCATGAAATTCAGAAGATCCGCACATGGGATTATGCAGATCTTGATGAGATGGTCAATCATGACGCGATCAAGAAATTCCGTGATCACGCTCTGAATCCGAATCATCCGTGTGAGAGAGGCTCTGCGCAGAACCCGGATATCTTCTTCCAGGCTCGTGAAGCTTCCAACCCGTACTATGACAAGATGCCTGAAATCGTACAGATGTACATGGACAAAGTCAATGCCAAGATCGGAACAGACTATAAGCTGTTCAACTACTATGGCGCTGAGGATGCTGAGTCCGTTATCATCGCTATGGGTTCCGTCAATGAGACGATCGAGGAGACAATTGATTACCTCAATGCCAAGGGAGCAAAGGTCGGCCTGATCAAAGTCAGACTGTATCGTCCGTTCTCCAACGAAGCTCTTATTGCAGCAATCCCGAAGACTGTTAAGGTCATCAACGTTCTTGACAGAACGAAAGAGCCCGGCGCTAACGGCGAGCCGCTTTATCTTGACGTTGTTGCGGCACTGTTCGATTCCGAATTCAAGAATGTAAAGGTCAATTCCGGACGTTACGGACTTGGTTCCAAGGATACAGATCCTGCACAGATCAAGGCTGTATTCGAAAATGTCGACAAGAAGCGCTTTACGATCGGTATCGTAGATGATGTTACAGGTCTTTCTCTTGAGACAGGCGAGCGTTTCGTCGCTACACCGGAAGGCACTGTGAACTGCAAGTTCTGGGGTCTCGGCGCAGACGGTACTGTCGGTGCCAACAAGAACTCCATCAAGATCATCGGCGACAACACAGACATGTATGCTCAGGCTTACTTTGATTATGACTCCAAGAAGTCCGGCGGCGTAACAATGTCTCATCTTCGTTTCGGCAAGAAGCCGATCAAGTCAACATACCTTATCCGCAAGGCTGACTTCGTTGCATGCCATAACCCGGCATACGTACGCAAGTTCAACATGGTTCAGGAAATCGTTGACGGCGGAACATTCCTTCTGAACTGCCCGTGGAAGGACGAGGAGATTGCAGATCACCTTCCGGGACAGATGAAGAAGTTCATGGCTGAGCATGATATCAAGTTCTACGCGATCGACGGCGTAAGCATCGGTATCGCAGTAGGAATGGGCCCGACACGTATCAACACGATCCTTCAGTCCGCATTCTTCAAGCTTGCGAACATCATTCCGGAAGAGCAGGCAATCCAGCTCATGAAGGATGCAGCCGCCAAGACATACGGCCGCAAGGGTCAGGATATCGTAGAGAAGAACTGGGCAGCGATCGAGGAAGGCGCTAAGCAGGTCCGCAAGATCGAAGTTCCGGCTGACTGGGCAAACTGCGAGGATGAAGGACTTGACTACAAGGTCGTTACCGAAGGAAGAGAAGATGTTGTCAAGTTCGTCAATACCGTACAGACAGCTGTCTCCTCACAGGAAGGCAACAACCTGCCGGTATCCGCATTTGTAGATTATGTCGATGGTTCCACACCGTCAGGCTCCGCTGCATATGAGAAGCGCGGTATCGCTGTCAATATTCCGAAGTGGGATCCGGCGAACTGTATCCAGTGCGGACGCTGCTCATTTGTCTGCCCGCACGCTGTCATCCGTACATTTGCAGTGACAGATGATGAAGTTGCAGCAGCTCCGGAAGGCCTTGAGACACTTCCGATGCTCGGCATGAAGGACTACAAGTTCACAATCGGTATTTCCGCATATGACTGTACAGGATGCGGTTCCTGCGCGAACGTCTGCCCGGGCAAGAAGACAGGCAAGGCTCTTACGATGGTCAAGATGGCAGATGCAGCAGATGCTGCACAGCCGGTATTCGATTATCTGGTCAAGACACCGGCCAAGCAGGAAGTTATCGACAAGTTCAAAGAGAACACAGTCAAGGGCAGCCAGTACAAGCAGCCGCTCCTTGAGTTCTCCGGCGCATGCGCAGGCTGCGGCGAGACACCGTATGCTAAGCTCATCACACAGCTGTTCGGTGACAGAATGCTTATTGCAAATGCCACAGGCTGCTCCTCTATCTGGGGCAACAGCTCACCGTCCACACCGTATACAGTAACACCGGAAGGCAAGGGCCCGGCATGGGATAACTCCCTGTTCGAGGACAACGCTGAGTTCGGTTACGGTATGTTCCTTGCCAACAAGGCAGTTCGTGAAGGCCTGAAGGCTCACGTTGAGAACATCGTTGCTGAAGGCGGCCAGGGCGCAGCGGAAGGCCAGGCATGGCTCGATACATATAAGCTGGGCAAAGAGAACTCTGTAGCTACAGATAAGCTCGTTGCAGCCCTTGCTGATGTAGATTCCGCAGATGCTAAGGAAATCGTAGAGAAGAAAGACTTCCTGTCCAAGAAGAGCCAGTGGATCTTCGGTGGTGACGGATGGGCTTACGATATCGGTTACGGCGGCGTTGACCACGTACTCGCTTCCGGCGATGACGTCAACATCATGGTATTCGATACAGAAGTTTACTCCAACACAGGCGGACAGGCTTCCAAGGCTACCCGTACAGGTGCTGTAGCTCAGTTCGCAGCAGCCGGTAAGGAGACCAAGAAGAAAGACCTCGCCGGAATGGCTATGACATATGGCTATGTCTATGTAGCTCATATCGCGATCGGCGCTGATTACAACCAGGCAGTCAAGGCTATCGCTGAGGCTGAGGCTTATGACGGACCGTCACTCATCATTGCGTACGCACCGTGCATCAACCATGGTATCCGCAAGGGTATGGGCAAGTCCATCACAGAAGAAGAGCTTGCTGTAAAGGCCGGCTACTGGTTCAACTTCCGCTTCAATCCGGACCTTGTCAAGGAAGGCAAGAACGCATTCATCCTTGATTCCAAGGCTCCGACAGAGTCCTATCAGGACTTCCTGGCAGGCGAAGTTCGTTACACATCTCTTATGCGTGCTAATCCGGAGCGTGCGAAGGAACTCTTCGCAAGATCCGAGGAGGAGTGCAAGGAGAGATTTGAGTACCTTAATAAACTCGTTGAGGTATATAAGGCAAAATAATCTTTTCATAATGAGAAGAACAGGAGCGTCGGGATTTTCCCGGCGCTCTTTTTATACAAAATGCACAGCCGCTCATGGAAGGAATTCACGAACTTGAAGAGCTGTGAAAAACAGGCAAAAAATGGCGTGCAATTGTACTTTTTGCAAGATTTGGCTTGTTAATTAGTGAAATTGGCGTGCCGATATTCTTTTGAAAGAGTAGACTTTCAGATGTCAGGAAGAATTCCTGTTATAAAGACCGCTGACGAGCTTTGCGCCGTTGGCGGTTTTTTTCTTTGCCCCTAACAATTTTCCTCTTATATTGTATAATAAAGCTTATCGGAAGTTCCGCAGGGAACTACCGATAGAAGGCCGGTTAAAAAGCCGCATTTTGAGATCGGATTCGCAGGTCCGGGAAGCGAAAGGCAAAATGATGAAAGTGAATATACCAAAACGCATCACGAACGAAACTACACTCGACATCCTTCGGGGATTGCGCAGAGCGGGATCGCTTGTACCTCCCCCTGTCAGCAGCCGGATCATTAAAGATCATCTGGAGGACAACATAAAAGCCTTCAATGCGCACCGAAAGAAAATCACAGAGGACGGAGGCTATATCGAGAATCAGAACGATTATTCCGATATGTATTATGGGACGAGGACCGTTCGCTTTTCCGGCTGTGAAATTATCGCCTCCTACAACGTTCTTCATGCCCTGACCGGGAGAGAACCCAGTTTTTCAAAAATGATTGCCGCATTTGAAAAAAATGGTATGATATTTTATGGGAATCTGGGCACAGACCCCGGAAAGATGAGGAGCTTTCTTAAAAAACAGGGATTCAAGGTAGAAGAGTTTACCGATATTAACGCCTATAGAAAAAGCCGGGAGGGCGAAAGACCGGTGAGAAAGGGAAAAGAAGAGGCTTTCGTACTCACGCTCTATAATGACAGGACGGATCTGATGAAGGGGATCCACACGGTCGCCGTCACGAAAAAGGAACGATGGTATTTCCTTCACAATGACGGAGGGACGAGAGCAAGAGGACCATTTGCCGGCATTGAACAGGTCCTTGATCACTACGAGAGGATCGGCGCAAGGATGATATCCGTTCTCAGGGTGACCAAAATATGAGAAGGCGGCCTGACTCCTTGGCACCATTCTCCTGTTGATCAGGAGCGACATATCTGACAAAGCATTACAGGGTAGTATATATGGCTGGATCAAAAGATACAGATCTGCAGAACAATGAATATATGGTTCGAAACGGCAGGAACAACACGCCTGCCTATTCGGGTGCGCCTGAAAACGAATTGACTGATAATTTATATTATCGCGATATCGAGCACATAGCGGATCTGGACGTATATCATTTCGGCAACATTGAAAAAGGAACAGAAGATGAGGATTACAGTGACCTTGTTTCGATGGATGACGAACTGGATGATCTGGACGATCTGGAACAGAGAATTATTTCTGCCGGACTTGATGAGCTGGGGAATGCGATGAGGGAGGAACCGGACGAACCCGATTCTGAAAGTGAGGAAACAACAGTGGTTCAGGAAGGGCTCAGTGAACAGTCCGCGGACGAAGCTGAGAAGCCGGGGCTGATCATTGATGTGAGTATGTGTGAGGAGATGAATTTCGTCATGCAGCTCGGTGGCGTAATTCTTGTGCGGGACATTTCTCTGAAAAATGAGGGGGACGGCGAGATCCGTGATATCAGGGTCAGGATCACCTCGAACGAAGATATCATTTCTACGTGCGAGGAGACGGCACCGACCTTACTTGAAGGGGAAGAATGGCATATTGTCCAGCCTGAGATACGCGTGAATACTTCTTATCTTGCTTTCCTGGGGGAACGGACGGAATGCAGCATTTTCTTTGAGGTCAGCGGCAAGGACCGCTTCAGCAATCTCATTCGGCAGTGCGTTGTGCGGCCGCTTACGATCATGGCGTATGACCAGTGGAAGGGCAATGATTTCCATACGGAACTCATACCTGCCTTTATCGTGCCGAATCAGCCGTTCATTTCCGAACTCGTGACAGATTCCGCTAAAATTCTCGAGAAGATGACCGGAAACCCTGTACTGGATGCCTATCTCTCGGACGATCCTGCAAGAATCAGACAGATGGCGCAGGCCGCCTATGAGGCGATTACGAAAAGGCGCATTTCTGAGATACCTTATACGTCCAATGAAGAGGATATTTTGAGACGGATCCGTCTTTCGGAGAAGATCCGAAAGGCGAACCGTGCCTCGGCCTACGATATCACGCTGATTTATCTTTCCTGCCTCGAGGCTATGGGCCTGAACCCGGTCATGTATCTCCGCAGAGAGGAGGCTTACGCGGGTCTCTGGCTTTCGGACAGGACATTTGATCTGTCTGTCTGCACCAACGAGGTGGAGGCTGTTGAGATGGTAGATTCCGGGGAGATCATTCTCATCGATTGCAGTACCATGCTGCTCGGACTGGAGTGCTCCTTTGATGAATCCGTGGATCGAGCAGTCAAATCGATCTTTATTCCGGATGAATTTATCGCTATGCTCGATATTACAAGAGCCAGACGGGAGGGTGTCAAGCCTCTGCCCTTCAGAATTCATTCGGACCGCGCATCCCATTCCGCCGACAGACGCAGTAAGAAGAAAAAACGCAAGAGAACAGGCAGGATATCTGCGGGTCCTTCGAGGGACCCGGAGAATCGTTCGGATATACTGCAGACTGATACGGGAAGCAGGGCATTTGCAAATGTCTCCAGAAATATGGAGATCTGGAAGAAAAGGCTGTATGATCCGGACAGACCGAATCGTCTGACCGATCTGAAACTTGACGGGAAAATAATTCCGCTTCTTTCTCCATTTATTAACGACTATGTGGACATGCTGTCCGATGTCATGTATTTCGGCCTGGTCCCGCGCCCGGACGAGCTGGAAATGCCGGATGAGCTGAGCCCGGAGAACTGTAATGATGCTGATTCTGTTCGTGATATTCTGCGCGCCGATTTCAGACGGAAGAAGGTCCACACCGCTTATGATCAGGAAGGCACCTTCATACGTGTCCGGGATATTATTTATGAGGCCGGGAAGGCGTTGGAACAGTACGGCAAAACAGTCCTTTATCTGGCTGCCGGCCTGCTGAAGTGGACGGAACTTTCAAGCGGTGAGGTGAAATATGCCCCGCTGGTCCTCCTCCCTGTTGAGACAAGACACGGTGATGACCGGGGAAGACCGTTCCGCATCAGTGAGGCACGGCCGCAGTTCAACTATGCTCTCCTTGAGATGATGGAGAAGGATTATTTCCTGAAAATAGAAGGATTGTTCCCTCTTCCGAGAGACTATCACGGTGTCAATGTGAGACGTGTGTGCGAGCTCTTCCGGAATGCCGTCTCCGAGAGAGAAGGATGGGAAGTTATTGAATCTGCCTTTCTCGGAATCTTCGATTTATCGGGATATTTCCAGAGAAGAATGCTGGAACATACGAAAAATTTCCGCGAACATCATATCCTGAGAGGATTGTCGGAGGGAATGAGCAGGACCGACCTGGATAAAAATGCGGTCAGGGAAGAAAGAGTATTTCTTCCTCTTGCAAGTGACCGTTTTCAGGAATATGCAGTCAAAGCGGCCATGAAGGAAAACAGTTTCGCTGTTTCGGGTGCGGCGGGCAGCGGAAAGACCCAGACGATTGCAAATATCATTGCAAATGCCGTCTCGCGTGGGAAGACGGTCCTCTTTGCATGCGAAAAAACACAGGCCTACCGGGATGTGTCGGCCAGACTGGAGAAAATCGGTCTTGCTCCTTACTGTCTCTATGTGCAGCAGGGAAATGTCAAATTGCGGGATCTTCTTCTGCATCTCAAGAGAGCGATGCAGACCGGAAATATTATGGAGAACACCGGATATGAAGATAAGCGGGGGGAAGTCGAGGAAATCGGCTGGGCCCTCGATGGCTATGCGGAGACTATGAACAGCCGTCATGTATGCGGTTACAGTCTGCGTGAGCTTCTTGATATCTATGAGGATTTCCGGGAATATCCGGACTTCCCGATCCAGGGGATCGATGCGGACAGTATCACGTCTGTCATTTTGAGACAGCGAAGAGATATGGTCGCGGAACTGATTGCTGCGGGTCGGAGTGTGGGACATCCGAAGGACAGTCCTCTGTCTTCCGTCAGAAGAACTATTTTCAGCGAAGATCTGCGTGAGAAGTCGGAGAATATATCGGCGGAAGGAAAGGGACATCTTGAAAAGTTCCGTGACACACTGGAGAAATTCGTCACACTTCTTGAGCTGAATATTCCCGTTGCGGAAGATGAAATTATACAGATGATCTCTATAGCGGAATTTGTCTCGGAATTAAGAGACGTTCCGTCGTTCCTGCTGCTCAAGAACGATGCGGGGCCGATTCTTACGCAGCTCAGGGAATATATTAGCGGGGCGGATGCATTTGCCGGAAAAGATCTGACAATGAGCGGCAAATGGAATCAGGAGTTCCTCCATGCTGACATGGACGCATACCTGGAAGAATACAATGCAGTCAGATCCAAATTGTTCTTCAGGGACCGCGCCATGAAAGAATTTCTTGTGAAGCTGGGAGCGTTCGCTAACATCGAGTTGAAGGAAAAGGAAATACCCGAACTTCTCTCGGAAGTAAAAATGTATCAGAGAGAGTCCGAACTCCAGTCACAGCGATGGGAAGAATTGCCCGAGGAAGGAAGGATCCTTCTGAAAGAATACTCTTCCTATGAAGCGGCGGATGAACTGACAAGACGGGTGGATGCCTACAGGCAGCTGTGCGATCAGCTTCCTACCCTCATGCGCTATGCCTACAACGTCGATATCCGAAAAGAGGCCACAGAGCTGGCTGATGCCCTGCCTGAACTTTACACGGACGTCAAGAGTGACTGGATCGAGCTTGTTATGCTGCTCGATATCGATACGGAGGGGTACGCAAAAGATCCGGTCGGAAAGATGGACAGCATCTATAAAGCACTTCTGGAGAACAGACACATTCTTGAGAACTGGATACGGTTCAATGAACTTTCGCAGTATGCAAGATCGAACGGGCTGGGATATCTTGTTGACAGTTATCTGGGCGGTATGTCTCATGACGATGTCATGGGTGCCTTTAAGAGGGGGGTATATGCTGCGCTCATCCGGTCGATTTTAGACAGGAATCCGGCAGCAGGCAGGTTTGATGCGGATGCCTTTAACAGGCTCATAACCCAATTCCACAGGTCAGATGAGGAGTGCAGGTATTTATCGACTCTCGAGATACAGAAACAGATGGCGCTCGGAAGACCCAGACCGCAGGAATCCCCGAAAATTGCGGTGGAACTGATGTCCCTGAAGAGGGCGATCACTACCTTCGGCAGGGGAATGACGGTGAGGAACGCATTTGATATGTGGCCGGATGTCATTGTAAGACTCTGCCCGTGTATAATGATGAGTCCGTCTGTATGCGCTGAGTACATAACGGAAAAGTGGCCGCAGTTCGATGTGGTCATAATAGATGAGGCTTCCTCCGTTCCGGTCGAGAGGGCCGCGGGTGTCATTGCCCGGGGCAGTAAACTGATCCTGTCCGGCGATATCTGTCAGGATCCGGTACGGGACAGCATCCTGGAGATGTGTCTGGCGGCCGGACTTCCGGAAGTAAGACTCGGCACACACTTCAGGAGTGTCGATGAGAGACTGTTCAGTTTCAGCAACCGGGCTTTCTACAACGGGGGGTATCTGTCCTTCCCGTCTCCGGCAGCGGAAGCTGACTGCATAGATTATATCGATGTCCCGAACGGCATATATGATGTCGCAACACATGTAAATGAAGCGGAAGCAAGAGAAGTCGTACGAGCGGTCCTTGACTATTATGAAAAAAATAAGGATCAGAAATGCTCCCTTGGCGTGGTCGCGGTCGGTCAGCATCAGCAGATGCGTATTGCGGAGCTGCTTGAGGATGAGTATGCAAGAAACAGTCTCTTCGCAGAGTGGGCAAGAGGAGTGGATGAGAGTCTGATCGTTCTGGACCTTCTCGGAGCACAGGGATATGAGAGAGACAGGATTATTCTATCAGTCACCGCAGCGGGAGACGGAGAATGTCCGGAGTGTGCGCATCTGCTTGGAGAAAACGGATGGCGCTATCTGAATACCGCTGTGACGCGGGCGAGAACACACATGACGGTCGTGAGTTCCGTCACTGCGGAGGAGATAAGACAGAAAGAGTACCGGAGCAGGGGTCTTGCAGCCCTTGCGGATTATCTTGATTATGCTTCCGGCAATCGTGGTGAAAGAAAGGACAGTATGTCTGTAAGAAGACAGAAGAAGGCAGGCGTACTGAAAGCGATTCGAAAAACACTGGAAGAGGCAGGGTATATCACCGGCGTCATGGTGGGCGAGTCTGACTTCAGGGTGGATCTCGCGGTTGCGCTGCCCGAAAATCAGGATCACTATATATTGGGAATTCTTCTGGACAGCGAGAATTATTCCGGGATCCAGTCTGCGAGAGACAGAGATATTCTGATCCGCTCTGAACTTCTCAGAAGAGGCTGGCCGGTCATGAATATCTGGTGCATGGACTGGTGGACGAGACGAGATGAAGTCCGAAAGAGACTTCTTGATGCGCTGGATTACATCAGAACTCAGATCGTGTAGGAACCCACTCGATATTTCATGAGCAGGAAAACGGAAAACGTGGTATAATTCACCATACTATTTTTAGATTATTTGGAGGTTTCATGAACATAAAGGAAATTGAGAAACTGGGGACTTATGAAATCATAATGAAGGAAGACCTTCCCGATATTCATGCGGAGGGCTGGATCCTCAGGCACAAAAAGAGCGGTGCGAGAGTCATGCTGATTCCTGCAGCAGACAATAACAAGGTTTTCAATATCGCCTTCCGCACACCGCCGGAAGATTCGACAGGCGTTGCTCACATCAATGAGCATTCTGTACTCTGCGGATCAGAGAAATTCCCCCTCAAGGATCCTTTCGTGGAACTGGTCAAGGGATCACTGAATACATTTCTTAATGCCATGACTTATCCGGACAAGACGCTTTATCCGGTCGCCAGCACCAACTCCGCTGATTTCAGGAACCTGATGGATGTATATCTTGATGCGGTCTTTCATCCTCATATCTATAAGGAACCGAACATTTTTCGTCAGGAAGGGTGGCATTATCATCTGGAGGACAGAGATGATCCGATCACTTATAACGGCGTTGTTTATAATGAGATGAAGGGAGCTTTCTCCTCGGCAGACGAGTATCTGGAGAGAGTTATTTTCAATGCTCTTTTCCCGGATACGGCCTACGGGGTGGAGTCGGGAGGAGATCCGGAGAATATTCCGGATCTGACCTATGAACAGTTCCTGGAATTCCATGCCAGATATTATCATCCGTCCAACAGCTTTATCTACCTGTATGGTGACATGGATATGGCTGAGACGCTCGCGTTCATCGATGAGAATTATCTGAAAGCCTACGATACGATCACTGTCAATTCTGAGATCGAAAGGCAGATTCCTTTCAAGGAGATGAGAACTGTCAGGGATTATTATCCGATTGCTGACGAAGAGAGCGAGAAAGAGAATACTTATCTTGCATGGAACGTGGTCACGGGAGATCCCATGGATATCAAGGAAATGATCGCCTGCGATGTCCTTGACTATGCGCTTCTTTCCATGCCGGGCGCTCCCGTCAGACAGGCCCTGCTCGACGCCGGGATCGGAAAGGATATCAGCAGCATCTATAATGATGGAATTCTTCAGCCTTATTTTTCCATCAGCAGCAGGAACGCGGAGGAGGAAGACGCGGAAAAATTCGTTCAAATAATCAGGGATGTTCTGAAGGAGCAGGTGAGTAAGGGAATTGACCGCGCGTCACTCCTTGCCCGGATCAATTATCTGGAATTCCAGTTCCGCGAGGCTGACTATTCCACCTATCCGAAGGGCTTGATGTACGCGATCGACGTGTTGGATTCCTGGCTTTATGATGAGACGAAACCATTTATTTCCCTGCGCCAGCTTGATGCCTACGAAGCACTTCGAAAAGAGCTCGACGGCGATTATTTTGAAAAGATCGTTCAGGAAAAAATCCTGAATAACCCGCATGCTGCGCTGATCATTCTTGCTCCGAAAAAAGGTCTGCAGCAGGAACGCGACCGCAGAACGGCTGAGAAACTGGCTGCATTCAAGAAATCCCTGACCGGGGAGGAGATCGATCGTCTTGTGCTTGCGACGAAAGAACTCAAGGCATATCAGGAGAAGGAAGATACACAGGAAGAGCTCGACTGCCTTCCGATGCTGAAGCGGGATGAGATCGAAAAGAAGACCAGAGAGCTTTCCAATATCGTGCGGACGGTCTACGGAGAATCCGCGGAAGGCATCAATCCGACCGTTATTTTCCACAGGACCGAATCCAACGGAATCGGCTACATGGATCTGCTCTGGGATATTCATAATGTTCCGATAGAGGAGCTTCCGTACCTGAGTCTTTTGAAAGCGGTCCTTGCAAATGTCAACACGGCCGGTCATACCTACATGGAGCTCAATAATGAGATCAATACCAATACGGGCGGAATCGGTTTCAGTATTTCCCTGTACGATGATCTGAAAGCCGCGGATACACAGGCCTATAAGGTATTTTTCTGTGCCCGCGCGAAAGCCCTGTACGGAATGCTCGGAAAAGCGCTGGAATATATTCGGGAGATCATTACGACTTCTGACTTTACCGATGAGAAGAGATTATATGAAATCGTAGCGAGTATAAAAGCTTCGATGCAGATGAGCATGCAGAGCGCGGGACATGCGACAGCCGTCTCAAGAGCTGCTGCCTATTATTCACCGCTGGCAGCTTTTTCGGATTATGTGAGCGGAATCGGATATTACCGCTTTATCAAAGATCTGGAAGAGAATTATGATGAGCGGAAGAGCGGACTCTGTGAACATCTGGAGTCCCTTCTCAGGACTGTTTTCGATCCGAAGAATCTGATGGTCGGTTACACAGCATCAGAGGAAGGTTGGAATGCTCTCTGCGATGACCTTTACAGAGTGATTGATATAGAGGCATCCTCTCCATGGAATGAGAAAGTTACGGCACAGCCTCTCGGCAGACGGAATGAAGCCTTCTGCACGGCAGGGCAGGTCCAGTACGTAGCTCAGAGCGGCAATTTCCTTGACAGGGATCTCTTCTTTAACGGAGCGCTTAATATCCTTCGTCAGATCCTGAGCTATGAATACCTGTGGCAGAATATCAGGGTCCAGGGTGGAGCCTACGGATGCAGCGCATCCTTCAAGCGTTCCGGAGAAGGTTTCATTACCTCGTACAGAGATCCGCATCTGGAAAGGACACTGGATGTATTTGCGGGAATTCCGGAATATCTGCGCAGTTTCAGAGCGGATGAGAAGGAGATGACAAGATTCATAATCGGAACGATCAGCGGGATTGACACACCGCTCACGCCGTCTCTCTATGGCATCATCAGCATGAGGGCTTACATGAACGGTCTGACGATGGAGGACACTCAGAAAGCGAGGGATGAGGTCCTTCGTGCCACGGATGAGGATATCCGCGCGCTTGCACCGTATGTGGAGGAAATCCTTGCAGACCGCTGCATCTGTGTTGTCGGCAGCGAAGGAAAGATCGCACAGCACGGGGATCTCTTCGAGCATGTGGAGACACTCAACTGATCGAAAGACAGGTGCAAAATGAGAACAGGATCGGCGGTCCCTGAAGACAGAGAGGCCATTTGACAGATAATACATCGGAGGATATATGTACAAATCGGGATATGCGGTGATCATCGGAAGACCGAATGTCGGGAAATCTACCCTGATGAATCATCTGATCGGTCAGAAAATAGCGATTACAAGCAACAGACCGCAGACGACCAGAAATCGGATCGAGACGGTACTCACGACCGGGGAAGGTCAGATCATCTTTCTCGATACACCGGGAATGATCCGAAAGGCGGACAATAAGCTTGGGGAATATCTGATCGACGTGTCGGATAAGACGATCGGGGACGCGGATGTAATTCTCTGGCTCGTGGAGCCGTCTTCCTACATAGGACACGGTGACAGAGATATCGCCGGGAAACTGAAGAAACAGAAAAAACCGGTCATTCTGATCATCAATAAAATTGACACGATAGATAAGAAGAAGGTTCCGGAAATTCTGAAAGCATGGGAAAATGTGCTGGAGTTTGATGATATCATCGTCGTTTCAGCCCTTCGGGGACTGAACGTGGATGAAGTCACCCGGGCAATTTTAAAGAGGCTTCCGGAAGGCCCTCAGTATTACGATGAAGAGACTGTCACGGATCAGAATATGAGGCAGCTGGCGGCGGAGATCATCCGGGAAAAAGCGCTCAGAGCACTGAATGAGGAGGTTCCTCACGGAATCGCCGTTCAGATCGATTCCTACAAGGAAAAATCAGAGGATTTAACATCGATCGAGGCCAGTATTATATGTGAGAGGGACAGCCATAAAGGAATCATAATAGGGAAGGGCGGCAGTATGTTGAAAAAGATCGGCACGGCGGCCCGCCGCGATATCGAAGAGATGACCGGGACGAAAGTCTATCTCAAGCTCTTCGTGAAAGTGCGGAAGAACTGGAGAGATAACGAAAAAGACGTCAGGTCTTTCGGCTATGACCGGAAGTCACTGTGATGCGGGATACTATGGAATCTCTTGAACTTACGGGCGTTGTGCTCTATGCGCAGCCTTTGGGGGAATACGATAAAAGACTGGTCATCCTTACAGGGGACCGGGGAAAGATCACGGCATTCGCACATGGGGCGAGAAGGCCGAACAGCCCGCTGATGGCGGCCTGTAATCCGTTCGTATTTGGCAGTTTTACAGTCATACCGGGAAGAAATGCATATACACTGAGGAGTGTAAAAGCCGCAAATTATTTTACGGAGCTTGCTGCTGTTCAGCCCGGTATCTACTACGGATTCTATTTTCTGGAACTGGCTTCCTTTTTCTCTGCGGAGGAGATAGAGGCAAGGGAAACAGTGAATCTGATCTATATCACTCTAAGGGCAATTCTGAAGAATAATGTACCGCTTGAATTCCTCAGAAGAGTTTACGAGTGCAGGATCCTGTCTGAGAACGGAGTTTTTGCGCCGCCGAAGGATCGCGGATCCATGGAGGAAAGTGCCTGGTATGCGCTTCACTTCACGACTTTGTGCAAGCTGTCGGAACTCTATTCCTTCAGACTTTCCGGAAAAGCGGAAGAGGATTATACGGAATATGTGGATAAGATGATGCGCAGATCGGTGGACAGACCGATGAAATCCCTTGCGCTTCTTCTTGCCATGACCAGATAAGGCATATCAAAATTTGAGGATACGGTTTACAGATATGGTAGAAGTTTAGTATAATGCAGTAAGTTGTCCAAAACGATAATGTATGTAATATAATCAAAAGAGGTATTTAATATGCGCAGACTGATTATGTTCATGCTCTGGACGATGTGCATTTTCGGACTTTTCGGATGTTCTTCCGTTACATCGAAAAAGCAGAACGCGATGGAAATAAACGGAGACGGAAAGGTCACTGCTTCTTCATACAGTTCATTTGACAAGGAATACTATGATCCGGAAGAACTGAAGGAGCAGATACAGAGTGCGATCGATGAGTATAACAGCTCAATCGGAAGCGAGAACATAGAACTGAAAAAATGCAGGAAGGATAAAGAAAACGTACAGGTAGTCATTTCCTACAAGTCCGGTGAAGACTATACGGCTTTCAACGGGGTCGCCTGCTATACAGGCAGACTTGCGGATATTGTGAACTCCGGTGCGATAGATACTTCGATATTCGTTACCAGCAGTGACGGAGGATTCAGGACCACGGTCGGTGAATTGAATGCGAAAAGTGGGACTGAGCTCAACATTCTTGTCATCGAAGAACCGATGACAGTCAGTGTCCCGAAAGATATTCAGTATATCGGAGGAGATGTTGTGATCTCCAAAGGCGGCACATGTGTGACAGGCTCAGAGAGCAACGATGATACAATACTGGATTCCCCCTGCTACATTATTTATGGCAGGCGGTAATTATAGAAAGATATTTTAGAAGAGGAAGGAACCGAACAGCATGGAAAAGACAATGGACAAGATTGTAGCGCTGGCAAAATCCAGAGGATTTATATTCCCGGGCTCCGAGATTTACGGCGGTCTGGCGAACACATGGGATTACGGAAATCTTGGCGTTGAACTGAAGAACAATGTCAAGAAGGCCTGGTGGCAGAAATTCATCCAGGAAAATCCTTACAATGTGGGTCTTGACAGTGCGATCCTTATGAATCCGCAGACATGGGTCGCTTCCGGACATCTGGGTTCTTTTTCCGATCCGCTCATGGACTGTAAAGAGTGCCATGAGAGATTCCGCGCGGATAAGCTGATCGAAGATTACTGCCACGAGAATAAAATCGCCATCACCGAGGCAGACAGGGAAGCGTACGGTACGGATGACGAGCCGCTCGGCTCCGTCGACGGCTGGAGCAATGAAGAGATGGAGAAATTCATTTTCGAACACAAGGTTCCCTGCCCGAGCTGCGGAAAACATAATTTCACGAATATCCGCCAGTTCAACCTCATGTTCAAGACTTTTCAGGGTGTAACAGAAGATGCAAAGAACACAGTATATCTCAGACCGGAGACGGCGCAGGGCATCTTTGTGAACTTCAAGAATGTTCAGCGTACATCCAGAAAGAAGCTGCCGTTCGGTATCGGTCAGATCGGAAAATCTTTCCGTAACGAGATCACACCTGGCAACTTCACATTCCGCACCAGAGAGTTCGAACAGATGGAACTTGAATTCTTCTGTAAGCCGAACACGGACCTTGAGTGGTTCGAATACTGGAAGGCCTTTGCAAAGAAGTGGCTGTTCTCCCTTGGCCTCAAGGAAGATGAGCTGCGTTTCCGCGATCATGATCAGGCTGAGCTTTCCTTCTACAGCAAGGGAACGACAGACGTTGAGTTCCTGTTCCCGTTCGGATGGGGTGAACTTTGGGGTATTGCGGATCGTACAGACTACGACCTTGGACGCCATCAGGAAGTATCCGGCGAAGATCTGTCCTACTTCGATGACGAGACCAAGGAACGTTACATCCCGTACGTTATCGAGCCGTCGCTCGGCGTAGACCGTATGACGCTGGCATTCCTGTGTGCAGCATATGATGAGGAAGTCCTGGACGAAGCAAAGAACGACGTCCGTACAGTTCTGCATTTCCATCCGGCTCTGGCTCCGGTCAAGATCGCTGTCCTTCCGCTCTCCAAGAAACTTGCGGATCCGGCATCGGAGATTTATACGGAGCTCTGCAAAAAATATAACTGTGAGTATGACGACCGCGGAAATATCGGAAAGCGTTACAGAAGACAGGATGAGATCGGAACGCCGTTCTGCATCACATACGACTTTGAATCTGCCGAGGATCAGGCTGTCACGATCCGGGATCGTGACACCATGGCACAGGTACGTGTGAAGATTGCCGATCTTGACGCTTATTTTGCCGATAAGTTCATTTTCTGATTAATCGTTTGAGTTCTGCTGTTCATTCAGGATCAAAATTATAAAAGATTCATCTGAGACCGCAATCTTTACAAATGTAGTAAGGATTGCGGTCTTTTTATGATATAATACGAATAACTTTGAACCTTTTACTCATGACATAGGGAGGAAATGCCTATGGCAAAATATAACTGCAAGACATGTGGGGCCGAACTGTATTTTGACCCTGTTTCGGGGAAACTGCTGTGTGAGTACTGCGGTTCCGCTTTCGAACCTTCCGAGTACGCGTATGATCCCGAGGCGGAGGCGCATGACGAGAAGATCCCGCAGCCTGAGATGGAAGAGGCGGAAGCTTCGGAGGCCGAGCAGTCGACAGATGATTCCAGCGGGGAACTGGTCATTTACAAATGTCCGCATTGCGGTGCCGAGGTGATCACATCCAAAGAAACTGCCGCAACGACATGTGTTTACTGCAATCGCGCAATCACCCTGGAAGGAAATCTGACCGGAGAATTTCGGCCTGATTATGTACTTCCGTTCACGACCACACGTGAGGATGTCACAAAAGAATATATGAAGCTTGCGAAGAAATCGGTACTCACCCCAAGACTGTTCACGAAAAAATCTACGGTGGAGAAGATCAAGGGTATGTATGTTCCTTTCTGGCTTTATTCTTTCGAGGGAGATGCCAACATACGCGTGATCGGGACCGATTCCAGGGTATGGATCACGAAGGATGTGGAATATACGGAACTGTCCAAGTATGAAGTCGATGAATCCGGACACGGTACGTTCCGCAACATACCCGCGGATGCCCTGAAAGAACTGGATAATAATATGATGGATTCGATCGAGCCGTATGACTTTTCCAGGCTGCAGCGTTTCAATCCTGCCTATCTGGCCGGTTTCTACACGCAGAGGTGGAATGAGGATGCCGCAATGAATGAAAACCGCGCGAAGCTCCGTGCCAAGGAGTCCATGGCCAGGGAGGTCATGAAACACGTCGGATCGTTCAATGCAGGTACAGTAATAAAGAACGAGAATTATAAGTGGTCCAGAGATCAGGTCTATTACGCCATGCTGCCTGTCTGGATGATGTACACCGAATATAAGGGAAAGAAATATATTTTCGGAATGAACGGGCAGACAGGGAAGATGATGGGCGAAATCCCATCGGATCCTGCCAGGTTCTTCCAGATCGGCGGAGGAATATTCGTCGTGTCTCAGATCATCATGCTCATACTTCGTGTATTGGGGGTGGTCTGAATGAGAAAACGTATATTTGGAATACCTATCCTTCTTACGGTGGCTGTTCTGGTCCTGATGCTCGACTGTCTTCCGATCATGGCAGCGCAGGGCTCAGGCCCATATACCTCCAATAACGGCACGGTCTTCTATATGCCGGTCGTCGATAAGACCAGAATTCTGTATGACTATGCGAATCTGCTTTCCGATTCCGAAGAGAAGGAACTGACCGAAAAGCTGGCCAGGGTCTCCGACGAGAAAAAAGCGGAAATCATGATCCTTACGAGCAATGACATTCCGAAGGATATCAATTACGGAACAGAGACGACACAGAAGTATGCCGAGGAATTCATGTATGAAAATGCCATTTCCGATGACAGGACCATACTGGTCATGGATATGAATAACCGTCTGGTCGTAATTTACGGGCAGGGGAAATTTTACAGGGATGATAAATTCGTCAATATGTCGGAGAACTTCTACAATGATATCCATGATGACATGACGAACGGCAATTACTATTTTGTGTGTGATCGGTATATTACGTATATCCATCGCTTCAGAAATATTGCCTATGCCCTGATCCCCACACCGCTTTCACTTGTGATCAGTGCGGTAATGAGTATTCTTGTACTTCTCGGACTGGTAGCAAGACATAAGAGCACACAGCCGTCGAAAGCGACCCAGATCCCGATCAAAACTCTTGATTACAGGCGCACAGGTCATACCAGAAGATTTCTCGGCAAGAATGTCATGACCAGGGTACTGCCGAAGAACGATCCGCCCAGAGGCGGAGGAGGAGGAGGCTTCTCCGGAGGACATTCTTCGGGCGGCGGAGGATTTTCCGGTCACGCAGGTGGATCTTCAGGCGGAGGCGGTCACTTCTAGGACACATATTTCCTATATATTCAGTATATTCCCGGTAATGAACCGGCAAAACATAAAATACAGGCGCCTAAGGCGCATATGAAAGGAGATACTATGGGACTTATTAAGTTAGCAGCAGGAGCTATCGGAGCAGCAGGCGGAGCTTTTAACACGACTACAGGTGCAGCGTGGACAGATTACTTCGAGAGCGGAGATATGTCCGGCGGTATCATTATGAAGAGAGGCGAGAAGATCACAGGGCCTAATTCCCGCAACAAAGGCGACGCGAACCTTATTACATCGGGATCCGGAATAGATGTTCAGGCCAACCAGTGCATGATCATCGTCGAGAACGGCGCGATCGTGGATTTCTGTGCGGAACCGGGCAGGTACAGATATGACGCATCCTCCCAGCCATCCATGTTCACAGGAGACAACAAAGGACTGGCAGCGCTGGCAGCATCTTTCGCAAGCTCTTTCGCCGCAGGCGGCGGACGTACCAATACACAGCGCGTTTTCTACATAAATCTGGGCGAGATCCAGGGCTTCAAGTGGGGATCCGGCAATATCACTTTCGACCATTGGGAGACTGACTGGAATACAGGAAAGCCCTGCTGGCATATCGCAACGACGCTCATGGGCAACGGAACCTATTCCATCCAGGTAACAGATCCGGCTACCTTCTTCGCCGTTATCGGCGCTGCTAAAGCAGGGGCAGACGGAAACGGTCTGGTCACACGCGCTGACATTGAGCCGCAGATCAAGACGGAGGCGATCGCCGCTATTCGTCAGGGTGTCGCAGGACTGTCCAAGCTCAGGATCGGTTATACGGATCTTGCGGCCAATGAGATGCAGCTCACAAAGGAAGTGGACAAGATCCTCGACGAATCATGGGCAGCACGCGGAATCAGTGTCTTCAGGATCGCAATCGCCATGATGGATGCGGACGAGAAGAGTAAATCACAGATCACGAAATATCAGGAGACCAAGGGATACACAGATCCGTCCATGCTGGGCGCTTACATGGGTATCGGCAATACACAGGCCATGCAGGCAGCGGCTTCCAACAGTGCGGGAGCCATGACCGGCTTTGCGGCTATGAATATGATGGGCGGAGCCGGAATGGGAAGCAATATCTCCCAGCTCATGCAGCAGGGACAGCAGGCACAGCCGGTCAATTCCTATGCGGCCCAGGCTCAGGCAGGCACGACCTGGACATGCTCCTGCGGAAGTGTCAACTCAGGAAAATTCTGCCCGAACTGCGGCAGCCCGAAGCCTGAAACACCGGCAGGTGCATTCTGCCCGAACTGCGGACAGAAGTTCGACCCCGCAAATATGCCGAAATTCTGCCCGAACTGCGGAAATAAGCTCGGCTGATCAATAAATTTCTCTTGAATAATCCATCGGGATAGACTAAAATCAATAAAGCTGTGCAGCCTGACCGGGAATGACGGCCTGTACGGCAGAAAAACGGAGGGTAGCGCAGATGCGTTATATTTTTGAGGAGGAAATTATGAATTCAGAGAAGCGTAACATCATTGTCGGCCAGTCCGGTGGTCCGACTGCTGCTATCAATTCTTCACTGGCCGGTGTTTATCGTACTGCAAAAGAGCGCGGCTATAAGAAAGTATACGGCATGATCCACGGCGTACAGGGTCTCATGAAAGGTCACTATATCGATCTTTCCGAGCATATCCAGAGCGGACTTGACGAGGAACTTCTGAAGAGAACGCCGGCTGCATATCTCGGCTCCTGCCGTTTCCAGCTTCCGGAGATCCACGAGGACAGAGAAGTATTCGATAAGATCTTTGCTATTCTTGATGAGCTTGAAATCGACTGCTTTATCTACATCGGTGGAAATGATTCCATGGATACCATCAAGAAGCTGTCAGACTATGGCATGCTTACCGGCTCCAAGGTCCGTTTCGTAGGCTGCCCGAAGACAATTGATAACGATCTTGCTCTGACAGATCATACACCGGGATACGGCTCTGCTGCCAAGTATATCGGCACTTCCATCAAGGAGATCATTCGCGACGGTATGTCTATCCTGACAGCTCACGGCACAGTTACGGTCGTTGAGATCATGGGCCGCAACGCAGGCTGGCTTACTGGTGCCGCTTGTCTCGCTGAAGGCGAAGACTGCCAGGGACCGGATGCCATCTATCTTCCGGAAATCGCATTTGACGTAGATAAGTTCGTCGCAAAGTGTGAGGATCTTCTCAAGACTAAGAATTCTGTAGTTGTCTGCGTATCCGAGGGTATTAAGACAGCTGACGGTAAGTTCGTTATGGAGCTCGGCGAAGGCGTTGATTATGTCGATGCATTCGGTCATAAGCAGCTCTCCGGAACGGCCCGCGTTCTTGCAAATATCCTTTCCGCCCGTCTCGGATGCAAGACCCGCGCAATCGAACTTTCCACACTGCAGAGAGCAGCTTCTCACAGCGCATCCCGTATCGATATTCTTGAGGCTTCCGAAGTCGGCGGCGCAGCTATGGCAGCAGCCGATGAAGGTGATACAGGAAAGATGGTCGTATTCGTACGTACATCCGATGATCCGTATCAGGCCAACACAGAGGTCAAGGATGTCCATAAGATCGCCAATGAAGAGCGCCTCGTTCCGAGAGAATGGGTAAACGAGGAAGGCACATATGTGACCGATGAATTCATTACATATGTTCGTCCGCTTATCCGCGGTGATGTTCCGCCTATCATGGTCGATGGTATTCCGCGCCATCTGTACAGAAAGGGTTATGAAGACATCATCTCCGGAAAATATTTCGAGGATAAGGAATAATTAATAAAATAGAAGTGAGACCGCGCATGAGAATGCGCGGTCTTTTTATGCGTTGCGAAGTATGTAATTTTAGCATGCAACACATTAAGACGGTATGCAAATTGTATAAAATCAAGAAATCATTTTGAAATGTGATATACGTTCTTTAAATAAATTTGACAATATGCTAAAATATTATAACTGGGTAAAAACACAGCCTACATGTTTCAGGAGGGAAATTTTTATGGCAAAGAAGTACGTTTATTTGTTCAGCGAAGGCAACGCTACCATGCGTAATCTCCTTGGCGGCAAAGGTGCGAACCTTGCAGAAATGACCAATCTCGGTCTTCCGGTTCCGCAGGGTTTCACAATCACAACAGAAGCTTGTACCGCATATTATGATGACGGCAAGCGCATCAATTCCGAGATTACAAATCAGATTCATGAGAATATTACAAAGCTCGAAGAAATCACAGGAAAGAAATTCGGCGACAAGGAGAATCCGCTTCTCGTTTCCGTACGTTCCGGTGCAAGAGCTTCCATGCCGGGTATGATGGATACGATCCTCAACCTTGGTCTTAATGAAGAAGTTGTTGAGACAATGGCAGCAAAGTCCGGCAATCCGCGCTGGGCATGGGACTGCTACAGAAGATTCATCCAGATGTTCTCTGACGTCGTTATGGAAGTCGGCAAGAAGTATTTCGAAGTTCTGATCGACAGAATGAAAGAAGCCAAGGGCGTCAAGATGGACGTTGAGCTTACAGCAGATGACCTGAAAGAGCTTGCAGGCCAGTTCAAGGCTGAGTACAAGGCTAAGATCGGTGAAGATTTCCCGACAGATCCGAAGGTACAGCTGATTGAAGCCGTCAAGGCAGTTTTCCGCTCCTGGGATAACCCGCGCGCTAACGTTTACCGTCGTGACAATGATATCCCGTACAGCTGGGGTACCGCAGTTAACGTTCAGATGATGGCTTTCGGTAACATGGGCGACGATTCCGGCTCAGGTGTTGCTTTCACACGTAACCCGGCTACCGGCGAGAACAAGTTCTTCGCGGAAGTTCTTATGAACGCACAGGGCGAAGACGTTGTTGCAGGTGTCCGTACACCTATGGAAATCGATGAGATCAAGAAGACTCTTCCGGAGATCTATGATCAGCTCATCGGTATCGCTACAAAACTTGAAGATCATTATCGTGATATGCAGGATATGGAGTTCACCATCGAGCATGGCAAGCTTTATATGCTTCAGACACGTAACGGCAAGAGAACAGCCCGCGCTGCTCTTAAGATCGCCAACGACCTTGTAAAGGAAGGCAAGATCGACAAGAAGGCAGCTATCCTTGCTATCGATCCGCGTAACCTCGATACTCTGCTTCACGGCTCCTTCGACAAGAATGCTGTCAAGAATGCAGAGATGATCGGCAAAGGCCTTCCGGCTGCACCGGGTGCTGCTTCCGGTAAGATCGTCTTCACGGCTGATGAGGCCAAGGAATGGGCAGAGAGAGGCGAGAAGGTCGTTCTCGTTCGTCTTGAGACATCTCCGGAAGACATCGAAGGCATGAAGGCTGCTCAGGGTATCCTTACAGCCCGCGGCGGTATGACATCTCATGCAGCCGTTGTTGCCCGTGGTATGGGCAGCTGCTGCGTATCCGGATGCCAGGAACTCATTGTTGATGAAGACAACAAGATCATCAAGCTCGGCGGCCATGAGTACAAAGAGGGCGACGTTATTTCCTTCGACGGCTCAACAGGCAACATCTATGACGGCGAGCTTCCGGTCATCGCAGGCTCTATCGATGACGATGATTTCAAGAATATTATGGATTGGGCAGACGAGATCCGTACACTTAAGGTACGTACCAATGCTGACACACCGGCAGACGCTAAGAAAGCTGTTGAACTCGGTGCCGAGGGTATCGGTCTCTGCCGTACAGAGCACATGTTCTTCGAAGGCGACAGAATCGATGCTTTCCGTGACATGATCTGCTCCGATACAGTAGAAGAGAGAGAAGAAGCTCTTT
>CAMNDN010000004.1:0-57555 GCA_946535445.1 uncultured Lachnospiraceae bacterium | reverse complement strand
CATACATATGCTTGTTGCTGCGGAAGACTGCGAGTCTCGGACGCTCAGCCGTTCCTGCGATATGACCGCGCATTCTGCGATGTTTTTTCTGACGCATCAGCGCTCTAGATGGCTTTGTAATCATCTCTAAACTCTCCTTCCTTTATTTCTTACCTGTCTTGCCAACCTTGCGGCGAATAATTTCATCAGAATACTTGATACCCTTGCCCTTATACGGTTCGGGAGCTCTCTTCTCACGGATGTTCGCTGCATACTGGCCGACAGCCTGCTTATCGATACCCTTGATAATGATCTTGTTGCCGTCTACTGTGGACTCAAGGCCTTCCGGATCCTCCATCTCGATCGGATGGCTGTAGCCGAGGGAAAGAACGAGCTTCTTGCCCTGCTTCTGAGCTCTGTAGCCGACACCGTTGATTTCAAGTGTCTTGGTAAATCCGTCCGTTACACCGACGACCATGTTGTGAAGAAGAGCGCGTGTAAGGCCGTGAAGAGCCTTATGTCTCTTAAGATCATCCGGTCTGGTAACGATGATTTCATTGTCTTTCTGCTCGAGTGTCATCTCGCGGTCAAGCTCTGCCTTGAGCTCACCCTTCGGTCCTTTTACTGTTACAACATTACCCGGCTGGATATCAACAGTAACGCCCTGCGGAATAACAACCGGCATTTTGCCGATACGTGACATGATGTTTCCTCCTGACTTAAATTGTCGGAGAGGTCTTAGACCTCTCTGTTTTCAGTTCCGGCGATGATCATGCAGAAATGTTCTGCTGATCAAAAGCCATATATCTGACAAATGCGGCACATACTCGGATATGAGCCCACCGCATTTGCAGAAAGCACTCGGTCCGGTCAGACCATCAATCCTCCCAGGCCATATGAGCGCTGATTACCATACAAATGCAAGAACTTCGCCGCCTACATGCTGCTTTCTTGCTTCTTTATCCGTGATTACGCCCTTGTTGGTAGAGATGATAGCTACACCAAGTCCGCCAAGGACTTTCGGCATCTCTTCGCTGCCGGCGTAAACACGAAGGCCCGGTCTGGAAATTCTCTTAAGGCCAGTGATAATCTTTTCATTCTTATCCTTGCCGTATTTAAGAGTGATGCGGATCACACGCTCAACACCCTCACCGACAAGATCATATTTAGCGATATATCCTTCATCTACAAGAATGTCGGCGATAGCCAGCTTCATCTTGGAGACCGGGACATCTACTGTATCATGCTTAGCAGTATTCGCATTACGGATTCTTGTAAGCATATCCGCAATTGGATCATTCGTCGTAGTCATTTAAATGACGCTCCTTTCATAGTTCTTTACACGGCATACCGTTTTATTTCGGAATGCCATACGATTCTTCCTGATCTGAAATCTTACGTTTTACCAGGATGCCTTCTTAACTCCCGGAATCTCACCCTTATAAGCTAACTCACGGAAGCAGACACGGCATACACCGTACTTGGAAAGAACGGAATGCGGACGACCGCAGATGCTGCAGCGTGTATACGCTCTAGTCGAGAACTTCGGCTTCTTGGCCTGTTTTAACTTCATTGATTTCTTTGCCACGATCTTCTCTCCTTTACTTTGCAAACGGCATGTTGAAAAGTCTCAGCAGTTCGCGGGCTTCTTCGTCAGTCTTCGCTGTTGTAACGAAGATAACGTCCATACCTCTGACCTTATCGACCTTGTCATACTCGATCTCCGGGAAAATCAACTGCTCCTTGATAGCCAGGGCATAGTTGCCACGGCCGTCAAAAGCATTCGGATTTACACCGCGGAAGTCACGTACGCGCGGCAGAGCCAGATTGATCAGGCGATCTGCGAACTCATACATACGCTCGCCACGAAGAGTGACCTTGCAGCCGATCGGCATACCTTGACGAAGCTTGAAGTTCGCGATGGATTTCTTTGCCTTTGTGCGGATAACATGCTGACCTGTGATCGTCTCAAGATCTGCAACAGCTGCATCCAGGAGCTTGACGTTCTCCTTTGCCTCACCGACGCCCATATTCACGACGATCTTTACGAGTTTCGGAACTTCCATCGGATTCTTGTATTCGAATTTTTTCTTAAGTGCCGGTACGATTTCATTATCATACTGTTCTTTAAGTCTGCTCATTCCTTATCCTCCTTTCTCAATCGATCGTTTCGCCGGTAGACTTTGCTACACGAACCTTCTTATCGCCCTCGACCTTAAAACCGATTCTTGTCGGCTTACCTTTATGAAGGTACATAACGTTCGAGATGTTGATCGGAGCTTCTCTGTTAACAATACCACCCTGCTGATTAGCCATGGACGGCTTTTCATGCTTTGTGATCATGTTAACGCCTTCAACGACAACTGTATTTTTCTTGGCATTGACAAGAAGGACTTTTCCCTCCTTATCCTTATCCTTGCCGGCGATCACACGGACGGTGTCGCCTTTTTTAATCTTCAGTGATGCCATGCTATTACCCCCTTACAGTACTTCCGGAGCAAGGGAAACGATCTTCATGAACTGTTTCTCTCTGAGCTCACGGGCAACTGGTCCAAAAATACGGGTTCCTCTCGGTGTATTATCATCCTTGATGATGACTGCAGCGTTCTCATCAAAGCGGATATAAGATCCGTCCTTGCGGCGAGCGCCCTTTACTGTACGGACGACAACAGCCTTAACGACATCGCCCTTCTTAACAACACCACCGGGTGTTGCATCTTTAACCGTAGCTACGATCGTATCGCCAATCTGGGCATATCTGCGTGTAGAACCACCCATAACGCGGATACACAGGATTTCTTTCGCTCCGGTATTGTCAGCGACTTTCAGTCTGCTTTCCTGTTGAATCATTCTTGTATCCTCCTGAATTTAAATAAGGCGACCGAATTATTTAGCCTTCTCAACGATTTCAACAAGTCTCCATCTCTTATCCTTGGACAGCGGCCTTGTCTCCATAACTCTTACGGTATCGCCGATATTGCATTCGTTGTTCTCGTCATGAGCCTTAAGCTTATATGTCTCGTTGACAATCTTTTTATACAGCGGATGCTGTACACGGTTATCGATCGCAACGACAATAGTCTTGTCCATCTTATTGCTGACGACCTTGCCGACACGTGTTTTTCTGAGGTTTCTCTCTTCCATTCTTATGCCTCCTTGCCGCTGGCTGCGATAACCGTCTGGATTCTTGCGATATTCTTGCGAACTTCTTTGATTCTGCCTGTATTATCAAGCTGATTCGTAGCGTTCTGGAATCTCAGGTTGAAAAGCTCCTTCTTCGCTGCAACCAGTTCTTCATTGAGCTCTGCAACAGATTTTCCACGCAGGCTCTCAAGATATTTTGTACTCTTCATTACTGCTCACCGCCTTCTGCCGACTGCGCCTGGGCTGCAGTTTCTTCCTTGCCGTTCACCTGCTCACGGGAGCAGATCTTGCATGTGCACGGAAGCTTATGCATTGCGAGACGAAGCGCTTCTCTTGCAACTTCTTCGGATACACCTGCGATCTCAAAAAGAACGCGGCCCGGTTTTACAACAGCTACCCAATATTCCACGGAACCTTTACCGGAACCCATACGAGTTTCAGCAGGCTTTGCCGTTACCGGCTTATCCGGGAAGATATCGATCCAGACCTTTCCGCCTCTCTTGATATAACGTGTCATAGCAACACGGGCAGCTTCGATCTGATTAGACTTGATCCAGCAGGGTTCTGTGGCAACAAGTGCGTATTCGCCTCTTGTCACTCTTGTTCCTCTGGTCGGTGTACCTCTCATGGAACCACGGAACTGCTTTCTCCGTTTAACTCTCTTCGGCATTAACATTACTGATCACTCCCTTCCTTGTTTCCCTTAGTAGGAAGTACTTCACCATTGTAGATCCATGCCTTGACGCCTACCTTACCATAGGTAGTATCTGCTTCTGCAAAGCCGTAATCGATGTCGGCGCGAAGCGTCTGAAGCGGAATGGTGCCTTCGCTGTAAGTCTCTTTACGTGCCATATCAGCACCGCCGAGACGGCCGGAAACACTCGTCTTGATTCCCTTGGCACCCGCACGCATTGTTCTCTGCATTGTAGACTTCATAGCGCGGCGGAAGGAAATACGGTTCTCAAGCTGAAGAGCGATGTTCTCTGCAACGAGCTGAGCATCGCGGTCCGGACGTTTGATTTCCTTGATATCAACAAGGACTCTGCGTCCGATTTTCTTTGTGAGCTCATTTTTAAGCTTCTCAATTTCAGCTCCGCCCTTACCGATAACAAGACCGGGCTTAGCTGTATAAATAGCAACCTTTACTCTGTCAGAAGCGCGCTCGATTTCGATTTTGGAAACGCCGGCGCTGTAAAGACGCTTCTTAAGGAATTCGCGGATCTGATGATCCTCAGCGAGATTTGCTGCGAAATCCTTCTCTGCATACCACTTGGAATTCCAATCCTTGATGACACCGACTCTAAGGCCGTGTGGATTGACTTTCTGTCCCATTTTGACCCTCCTTATTTCTCATCCAGCACGATGGTGATGTGGCTGTTGCGCTTCAGAATTCTGTATGCGCGGCCCTGAGCTCTCGGCTGGATTCTCTTCATCGTCGATGCTCTTCCTGCATAGCACTCAGCTACATAGAGATTGTTCCTGGACATGCCGTTGTTGTTCTCAGCATTTGCTACAGCGGACTCAAGAAGCTTCTTGATAACGCTGGACGCATATCTCGGGCTGTAGGTCAGGATGCCGAGAGCTGTCTCAACATCCTTGCCGCGAATTGCATCGAGAACGAGGCTGGCCTTCTGAACAGACATCCGTGCGTATGAAACCTTTGCGGACGGCCTTTTTTCTCTGTTATTCTCATTTCTATCCCGCTTAATCTGGGATCTGTGTCCTTTAGCCATGAATACTCTCCTTTCGATCTACGCCCGACTTATCAGCGGCTCCTGGACTCGGTCTTGCCGTGGCCTCTGTATGTACGTGTGGCTACGAACTCGCCGAGCTTATGGCCGACCATATCCTCAGTAACATATACCGGTACATGCTTTCTTCCGTCATGTACTGCGAAAGTATGTCCCACAAAGCTCGGGAAGATCGTGGAACGGCGTGACCATGTTTTAATAACAGCCTTCTCGCCGGATGCATTCAGTGCGTCTACCTTTTTCAGAAGGTGCTCATCCGCGAACGGGCCTTTCTTTAATGAACGTGCCATTATCCTACCTCCTTATCTTCCTGAACCCTTACCGCTTCTTCTTCTTACGATCAACTTATCAGACTGCTTATGATGCTTTCTGGTCTTGTAACCGAGAGCTGGCTTGCCCCACGGTGTGCTCGGACCCGGACGTCCAATCGGAGCGCGTCCTTCACCACCACCATGCGGATGATCGTTCGGGTTCATGACGGAACCGCGAACATGAGGACGAATGCCCATGTGGCGCTTGCGGCCCGCTTTACCGATGTTGATAAGATTGTGCTCACCGTTGCCGACAACACCGATTGTTGCGCGGCACTCGATCGGGACCATTCTCATTTCACCGGACGGAAGACGAAGTGTTGCATACTTGCCTTCTTTAGCCATGAGCTGAGCTCCGTTGCCTGCTGCGCGGACCATCTGGCCGCCTTTGCCCGGGAACAGCTCTACGTTATGTACAATTGTACCAACCGGAACTCTGGAAAGCGGGAGGCAGTTGCCGAGTCTGACTTCTGCATCCACACCGCTCATAACTTCCATACCTACTGTGAGGCCGGCCGGAGCAAGGATGTATGCCTTTGCGCCGTCTGCGTAGCAGATCAGGGCAATGTTGGCTGTTCTGTTCGGATCGTACTCGATCGTCTTTACAGTTGCCGGAATACCATCCTTGGCATTGCGCTTGAAATCGATGATTCTGTATCTTCTTCTGGCTCCGCCACCGCGATGACGGCTTGTTATCTTACCCTGATTATTACGTCCGGATGTCTTTTTCAGAGCTACCGTGAGGGATTTCTCCGGAGTCTTTGTTGTGATCTCAGAGAAATCAGAGCCCGTCATATGTCTTCTGGACGGTGTATACGGCTTATATGTCTTAATAGCCATTTTCTTATCTCCTTTTATTTATCACGCTGCCTGCGTATATTGAGGCGTCCGCTCTTGCGTCGCCTTGCGGTCAGACCGCCTTAAAAGCTGTTCTGATTAAAGACCTGAGAAGATCTCGATCTCTTTACTGTCCTCTGTGAGGTAGACCATAGCTTTCTTTCTCTTGGCCGTCTTGCCGAATGTCATGCCACGTCTCTTGGTCTTGCCGTCAAGATTCATTGTGTTCACGCGTGAAACTTTCGTTCCCTCGAACATCTTCTCAACAGCTTCCTTGATCTGAGACTTTGTTGCTTCCGGATGAACGTAGAAAGTATATTTTTTCTCGGCCATGCCGGACATGCTCTTCTCTGTGACGACCGGCTTAAGAATAACGTCATAATATTTGATATCAGCCATTATGCAAATACCTCCTCGATCGTCTTGACCGCATCCTGTGTAAGGATGAGTTTGTTATACTTCAGAATATCATAAACGCTGAGTGTTCCGCTGGAAGCGAGCTTCATGGTCGGAATGTTGCGGCTTGAAAGAACGACGTTTTTGTCATTTCCGTCAATTACAACGTAAGCTTTCTCAGCTTTGAGATTTGCAAGAACATTGACCATATTCTTGGTCTTGATCTCGTCAAATGCGATCTTATCTACTACGATCATGTCGCCGGACTGGAGTTTAGCGGTGAGAACGGATCTCAGAGCAGCTTTCTTCTCCTGTCTGTTCATTTTGATCTTGTAGCTTCTCGGTACCGGTGCGAATACGACGCCGCCGTGTGTCCACTGCGGAGCTCTTGTCGAACCCTGTCTTGCATGGCCGGTTCCCTTCTGTCTCCACGGTTTTCTTCCGCCGCCCGATACTTCGGAGCGTGTCTTGGCTTTCTGTGTGCCCTGACGCATTGCTGCGAGGTGCTGCACGACAGCCAGATGAACCAGGTTCTCTTTGATCTCAGCACCGAACACGCTGTCCGCTACTTCGATTGTGCCGACTTCCTGGCCACCCATATTATAAACTGATACGTTAGCCATCTCGAATCGTCCTCCTATCCGTGTTACTTCTTATTCTTAACAGTTGCTTTGATTGTCACAAGGCTCTTCTTCGGTCCCGGAACAGCGCCCCTGACCAGAATCAGATCGTTCTCGGCATCAACACGTACAACCTCAAGATTCTGAATGGTAACGCGCTTGTTGCCCATCTGACCGGGCATGCCTTTTCCCTTGTAAACACGGCTCGGATCGGAAGATGTACCGTTGGAACCTGCATGACGATGGAACTTGGAACCATGCTTCATAGGTCCTCTGTGCTGACCAAGACGCTTAATCGTGCCCTGGAAGCCTTTTCCCTTGGAAACAGCCGTTGCATCAATGTGATCACCGGCTGCGAAAATATCAACTTTAATTTCCTGACCCGGCTTATAATCTTCGGCGTTGTCGAGCTTAAGCTCTCTCACGAATCTCATCGGCTTAACGCCTGCCTTGTCAAATACACCCTTTTCGCCCTTCGAGACCAGTTTCTCGCGAATTTCTTCAAAACCGACCTGAACTGCGCTGTAGCCGTCCTTCTCGACTGTCTTGACCTGTGTTACGTAGCACGGGCCTGCCTGAAGGACTGTGACCGGAGTGAGGACTCCGTCATCCGAAAAGATCTGCGTCATGCCGATCTTTCTTGCAAGAATCTCTTTGCTCATGTGTTACCTCCTTACAGCGGATTGCTCTTGCATTGCAATCATACTAATTGGTAGTTACCTGGTTTTCATCTTGATGTCAATATAGACACCTGCCGGCATTTCCAGTCTGGACAGAGAGTCCACGACCTTCTGTGTCGGAGCTATGATATCAATCAGTCTCTTGTGCGTTCTCTGCTCGAACTGTTCGCGGGAATCCTTATACTTGTGTACCGCGCGAAGGATAGTAACTACTTCCTTCTTCGTCGGAAGCGGGACCGGTCCGCTGACTGTTGCTCCGCTCTTCTTTACAGTATCAATGATTTTCGCCGCCGATGCATCTACGAGTTTGTGATCGTACGCCTTGAGAGTGATTCTCATAACCTGACTTGCCATAAAAAAAGTCGCCTCCTTTTCGCACTTTTTATAGTACGACAAGCGGTGACTGTACACGTTCCCGTGCGTTTCATACTACTGAGTATCTACGCACACGATTGTTTCCGTCTCATCGACGGACATTGCACAGTGACTTGTCGCCAGTATCCTTACATGACATTCGCTCCACGGAGAACCTGCAACGTATGTGCAGCAACTTCACGCTTCATCGCTATCATGTCACAGCACGGACTATAATAACAAAAACCTCCTGCAAATGCAAGAGGTTTTTTATTTTTATTTTTCTGTTTTTCGGGATATTATCTTCAGATCAGCTTGCTGTAATCTACAATGTTGACACCGGATATGTCATCTCGATTGACTTCCGGCTCTCCGCCGTTCTTTCTTGCCTGCTCCAAAATCTCCTCCAGCGTCAGACGGTCAACTGCAACGAACTGATTCGGCTCGAGGAACTCGGCTCTCTCTTCCTCATATCCGGGAACGATCTCCTCCTGAACCTCCTCCTTATCGACATGGTCTGTGAGGACCGTCTCTCCGTCGTTTTCAGCGTCCAGTATTCCTTCCGGTATCTGACCCCATACAGCCGGCTCTGCAGGTACTTCAGAAAGAGTCTCCACGGCAGGTATTTCCACGGCGGCCGCTTCCTCTGACGGTTCCTCATAGATGTCCGCATTCTGTATTCTTTCCTGCGGCAGCCCTTCTTCAACAAACTGTTCAGCTTCAGGACGGAAGATTTCTTCAGGCTGCTGTGATTCACCCGCCGATTCGCCGAACAATTCCTGAACGACCGGTGCCGGTGCTTCACCTCCGAAGATCCCGGATGGTCCTGCCGGCTCCGCATCTGTCTGAGGCTGATCAAATATGTTGATTTCTTCATCCGTCTGCGGTCCCGGATCAATTTCATTGAAATTCGATTCGGATGCCAGCTCCGCGTTCAGGGCTTCATCTTCCTCCGTTTTCGGAACATCATCCGGCAGAAAGCTGTCTGCATCCGTATCGTCATCGTCGTCATCCTTTACTTTCCACAGTTCAGAAAGAACGAAAAGGATAATGATGAAAAGGACTACAAGAACGATGATAATAATTCCTTCCATCGTCTGCATGGCGACAACGACATATCCGATATAGGGGATGCTGAGCCTGACCAGCGATACTGTATTTCTGAGTGTGATCTCCGTAACAGAATCACGGTCGACCGCACTGGCGACCTTGAACTTTCCCGTCCCCACATCTCCTTCTTCTATTATATATGCATACGTTGAAGTACCGTTCTCCTTAAGCACCTCGTCACCGACCTGCAGTTTTGTGACCGGGACATTGACCGAATATGTTACCGATCCGAGAGGAAGGTTCGTATCCATAGCTGCCGTATCTACGATTGTTGTATTCACACCGAGAAGCGGCGGAACCAGTATAGCCGCTGCCGTAAGAATGGCAACGACCAGAAAAGTATTGACAATAAACTTCAGGAACCTCGACATAATGTCACTACACTCCTTCCACGTAAAATGCTCACAGTTTGCATTATTTTACCATTTTATTTTTAATATGTACATCCTTTTTTCAATATTGTAGCGCCATGAATTGCTTTCCTGATTTTCATAAGCTATAATTCACACATGGATATTGATATTAAAAAGATAGAAGACCTCTCACTGAACGCATGGCCGTCCCATCAGATGGAAGTATATGACGGCTGGATCCTTCGTTTTTCTTATCTTTATACGCACAGGACCAACTGCGTTGAACAGATCGGCGCTTCCATTCTTCCTCTGAAAGAAAAAATCGAATATTGCGAGCGTATGTATTCCAGATGGAGAACGCCCTGCATTTTCAAGATCAATCCTGTTACCGATCCTTCTCTGGACGGATTGCTGGAGGAACGCGGTTACCATATAGAGCACGACATCTTTGTTATGACCGCCGATCTGAATCCCTGGACACTTCCGGATATCGTACAGCCTGCCGATCCGATGCTGCGCTTCCGGATCCTGCCGCGCACGGACGATCGCTGGATAAACGGTCTTTTCACGTTGAAAAATACGGTGAATCCAACCCATCTCAAAATTGTTCCATCTATGTATGCAGCGATCCCAAAAGATGAGCTTGCGATTTATGTGGAAAATTCCGCGGGAGAGGTCATCGCTACCGGACTGGGAATTCTGGACCGAGACTA
Organism: uncultured Lachnospiraceae bacterium; assembly: GCA_946535445.1. Lineage (GTDB taxonomy): Bacteria > Bacillota > Clostridia > Lachnospirales > Lachnospiraceae > Chordicoccus. The sequence continues at coordinate 47,307 of CAMNDN010000004.1, read as the reverse complement.
CATAGGGATCTATGCGATCCATGTACGTGAAGATTACCGGAAAAAGGGAATTGCCCGATTCATCGTCAGCCGGCTGCTTTATGAGGGTCATAAAAAAGGGGCTCTTCATTCTTATCTGCAGGTCGTCAGCTCCAATCTCCCTGCAAAAACACTCTACAGGAGTCTAGGCTTTCGCATGTCTTACCGCTGCTGGTTTCGGGTGAACGGGGAAGATACCGGTATCTGATTTTCCCGCGTCAGGGAGATAACAATTAAAGACGGACAGAAAAAATAAAGGGTGGCGCGTATAGCGTCACCCGAATTATTTTTTTCTTAAGCCCCTGTGTTCAGCTTTTCTTCGTCAGATAAGCTTCAATCTCCTCCATCGCCTGCTGCTCGTCCTCACCGTTTGCGGTAACAGTGACTTCTTCGCCTGTCACAAGTCCCAGCGTCATCATTCCCATGATGCTTTTGGCGTTGACCCTTGTGTTGCCTGACTCGAGATGGATATCACTACGAAACTGGCTTGCTACCTGAACAAGCAGAGCGACCGGTCTTGTATCGAGTCCGCTGTCAAGCTGAATGGTGATTTCTTTCTTTTTCATTTACTTTTCCTCCAGGCTCTGAAGACCGTCCTCTCCGATCTTCTCTTCTCTCAGTTCATCCGCAATCTCACTGAGCTTGCGCAGCCGGTGATTGACCCCCGACTTTCCCAATTTGGGATTCATATTTTCTCCGAGTTCCTTAAGCGAAGCTTCCGGAAGCTGGAGCCGCACCTCCGCCATCTGCCTGAGCGGAGGTGTAAGTTTACCGAAACCAAGATTCTCTTCGATAAAAAGAATGTCTTCGATCTGTCTGACTGCAGTGACTGCTGTACGGTTCAGGTTCGCTGTTTCGCAGTTCACTCTTCTGTTGACGTTTCCTCTCATTTCCCTCCAGATCCTGACATTGACCAGTTTCATGAGGGAATGTCCGGCTCCCATCTCTCCGAGGATCTGGACGATCTGTTCGCCTTCCTTAAGATAAACGACATACGTGTTCTTTCGCATGACGGTCTTCGACTCCAGGCCGAAGCTATTGATGACTTTCTGTACTGTCTCCGCAAAATCCGCATTATCACAAACGATCTCAAAATGGTAATATTTCTCAGGATCACTGATTGAACCGCCCGCGAGGAACGCGCCCCGCAGAAAAGATCTTCTGCAGCATTCCATGGAAAGGACCATCGGATGCCTGACTGCTGATCGGACATCCCGAACCTTCTTTATATCATCCAGGACCATTCGGTAGGATTGTCTGTGTCCGCCGCCTGCTACAGTCGGAAACAGACCTTTATCTATATTAAATGCTTTTAGAAGTAATGTAAAGAACTTTCTTTGAAGTGCGTCGTTCTCAGACTGAAGGTACAGAATATCGCCTTCTCCTTCACAGATTCCCATGATTCCCGCAAGCTCGGCTATCTTGCAGTGCCGGGCTTTCGGATAGACACCGGCCAGTTCATCCTTCACCTCACTGGAAAAAGACATTTACTGTACCTCATAATCTTTCTGTTTCTTCACAAGGTCTTTCTGCATATCTCTGTGCTCAATTCGAACACCGTATTCGGAATTCTTTATAAGACGCCGGTAAATGCCGTCAGCGAGCATGACCGAACGATGTCTTCCTCCGGTGCATCCTACCGCAACGACCAGCTGATTTTTCCCCTCCTGAATATAATACGGAACCAGAAATCCCAGCATATCTTCCAGTTTATCCAGGAAAATATCACATTCCGGATTTTTCCGGATGAACCGGGCTACCGGCTCATCGAGACCTGTGAGGATCCTCAGCTCCGGATCATAATAAGGGTTCGGAAGGAAACGCACATCGAAGACCAGATCCGCATCGGTCGGTATGCCGTACTTGAACCCGAAGGACATGACCGTGATATAGAGGTTCTTATAGGTGTTTTCTTCTACAAATATGCGTCTGATCTCGCCTCTCAACTCACGTACAAGAAGCTGGCTGGTATCAATAATATAGTCCGCATGCTTGCGTATGAACGTCATCTTTTCACGTTCGAGCCTGATTCCGTCTTCCAGTCTTCCGTTCACGCCCGCAAGGGGATGATTTCTCCTGGTCTCCTTGTATCTCTTGACAAGTACCTCATCGGAAGAATCCAGAAAAAGGATCTTATAGCGAATACCCATTGCCGAAAGATTATCCAGCACGCTTTCCAGCATATCCAGCTTCTTTCCGCTGCGAATATCGATTCCGATCGCGATCTTATTGATGTCGGATGACTTGCCGTCAACAGAAATCTGAGCAAATGGCTCTATAAGCGTGATCGGGAGATTATCCACACAAAAATATTCATAGTCTTCAAGAAACTTGAGCGCTGTACTTTTTCCGGCTCCGGACATTCCTGTCACAATCACAAATTTCATGCAAGTTCCCTCTGATCTATACGGTCTGTCTATTTGATCTCGCCGAGAAATTTAATTTCCGGCTGAAGTTCCACTCCGAACTGTTTCTTTACTTCTGCCTGAATGTACCGAATCAGTCGATAAACATCCCCGGCTGTCGCGCTTCCCGTATTCACTACAAAGCCGCAGTGCTTTTCGGAGACCTGCGCTCCGCCGATACCGAATCCTCTCAGACCGGCATCCTGGATCAGCTTACCGGCAAAATAACCTTCCGGCCGTTTGAAAGTACTTCCCGCACTCGGGAGATCCAGCGGCTGTTTCGATGTTCTGCGCGATCTCAGTTCCTCTGTCAGGGCTCTGATCTTTTCCGGATCCCCGTGATCCAGCTGCAGTGTCGCTGCCAGCACAATATATCCTCCGTCCATCAGTGCGGAATGTCGATAGCCAAGATCCAGTTCCTGCACGGAAAAGACGCGGATTTCTCCGTCCGAGCTCATAGCGGTGACACTCTTCAGAACGTCTTTCATCTCCCCGCCGTAAGCACCGGCATTCATCACGCATGCGCCGCCGAGTGTACCGGGAATTCCCGATGCGAATTCAAATCCGGTAAGATCTTCTCCGACTGCTCTGGCCGCGATCTGGGAAAGGAGAGCTCCCGCCCCGGCTGTGATCTCGCAGCCCTTCACTTCGATCTCATTCATGTTTCTGTAAATCTGAATGACCGCCCCTCTGTATCCCTCGTCAGATACCAGAAGGTTGCTTCCGTTCCCGAGAATAAAATAGGGAACATTCTCCTCTCTGCAGATTTTCAGGACCGCTGCAAGCTCCCCGGCACTTTGCGGGAGGAGTACACAATCCGCAGGACCGCCGATCCTGAATGTCGTATGTTTTCCCATGCTCTCTTCGCGGAGAACATGGGCTGTCCCAATCGCTGCTTCGATTTTATCAATATAGAGTAAACCGGACATATGATCTCCTTGTGGTCATAGTATCAAGAATCCTGCGTCAGATGTTATTCACCTCCGCCCGCTTCCGCTGCTGCTGCCGCCGCCGCTGCTGCAGCTGCTTCCGCTTCTGCCTGGGCCTGCGCCGCGGCCTCCGCCTGGGCTGCTGCCGCCGCCTCTGCCTCCGCCTGGGCCTGCGCCGCTGCTGCCGCTGCCGCAGCTTCCGACTCCGCCTGGGCCTGTGCCGCTGCTGCCGCCGCTTCCGCTTCCGCCTGGGCCTGCGCCGCTGCTGCCGCTGCTTCCTCTTCAGAGCGGATCTCTTCGGCGATTTCTTCCATCTTCTCGGCTGCATTCTGTGCTCTGCTTGTATCCGGGAACGTGTCTATGATCGTCTGATAGTTTATATTTGCATTCTCATAGTCACCGATCGCCTTATAGGCGTTCGCCAGATAGTTCAGCACATCATAATCAGTCGGATTGATCGTCTTCGCCTGCTCAAGGTATGAAATTGCATCACTGTATTCATAATCGTTGTACAGCTCTATGCCTGTGTCTCTGTACTCGGAAAAGATCGTCGTACTGGCAGTGCCTCTTATGAGGTCATAGATCTGCTTTGCTTCGACCGAAAGCATGTCAACATTGACAGCTGTCAGAGCATTTGCCGCCTGTTCCATATTGCCGTTATTGTAGGCATTGAACGCAGTGATGAGGTTTTCGTAGGACGCGGCTTTTACATTTGCCGCTCCGATCTGTTCCGAGGCGGTATTGACCGTATCCTGAGAATTGACGAGCTGGGCGTTCATTGACTCGATCTGTGCGGAATCGGATGCTGCATTTGCCGCATACTCCGCAACTTTCCTGTCAGCCTCCTGGATGATGGCATCCGTTCTTGCCGGTATGAACAGGAACCACATGGCAAGCGCACTTACCAATGCGCCGACAAGTACACTGAACAGAGTCGATCCCGGGGTCGTATCCCGAAAGGAAGTGATCGTTCCGGCTCCCTGTCTTGACAATGTCCCCGGCTCCGAGGATTGTTCTCTGCCCGACCAGATGGAAAAACGCGGTTCCAATGTCGTCATAAGCCCGGTCTGCTCGTCAATTTCATGGAGAAAACGCAGAGTGGTCGTGTTCGTCTTATCGATCTTTATCGCCTTCTTAAGAAGCTTTCTCGCCTTTTCGTACTCGCCGCTCCTTATATAGAGCAGAGAAAGAAGATGGTATCCCTTTATAAGCTTGGGATTCTGCGCCAGTATCTTCTTGAGCTGGATCATCGCAACATCTTCATTCCCCTTATTGCAGTTTTCCAGAGCAATATTATATTTCTTTATGGTCTGGTTGATAATATCGAGTCTGTTGGCGTCCTTCTGAAGATTCTCTATATACTCGACGGCTATATTCTCCTCCGGCTGAATGTTCTTTGAGATGACCCACTCGGAGAGAGCGGCGACAACTTCACCCATCTCAAAATAGACCAGTCCGAGAAGGTTTCTGGCCGGGATATTCATCTTATTAAATTTCAGGCTTCTGCGGAGCTGATCGATCGCTCCGCTGAGGTCTCTGACCTGTGCTTTCTCCAGCCCCTGGTTATAATAAAGACCGGAGAGCACGATCGCCTGTTTCTGCACGGATACATCACATCCGCAGTTCGGGCAGTAAGCCGACTCTGTCAGCTCTGCCCCGCAGTTCATACATCTCATTCCCAATCCCTCTTATTTACAGAAGTCTCTTTCAGCATCTCCTGAAGAATATCTATGACATCCGTAAGGTCTCTGGAGTAAATAGCCCCCTCTGCCTCATCAACGTCAAGGCTGGGCTTAAATTTTTTAAGTTCTTCTTCGTAATTAATCATTTATTGCCTCCCGGCAGCGGTCCGAGACTGCCGACTCCGTAAACCAGCGTGTTCGTATGGCTCAAAATCTTTCCGGAACCGGAATTACTGAGCTGACCGACATTGATCCAGTCACCGTTTTTCAATTCGACATCCGTCACGAGCAGCGTATCCGCCGATACGAAAGAAGTTTCAAAATACTCATCGTTAACCGTCAGTCTGCTTGACTGGGTAAAATTGCTGCCATGAATATAGTAGGTATCATCGTTGACTTTTTCAATCGAGTCCAAAACGATCGGTTTCACGCCCATAGCCATGACACGCTTTGAATATGGCATTGACTGACCGTAAACATATTTTTCACCGTAGAGTATATCATACTGCAATGTCTGAAGGTCATTCAGATAGAGCTCGTTATTCTTCATGCTCTGATGGAAGTTGAACACTGTTCCCTCATGTATCCCGACACGGTCGAAAATTTCAGCCATGGCCTGATAGGCGCAGATATCTTTCCTCTTGCGTTTAAGACCGAGATTATCCCACATCAGATAGCTGGTCTGATACGTCGTACTTTTTCTGAGATCATCATCCTTAAGCCCCATCGTCGGCAGATGATCGCCGTAAAAGAAGATAACGGTCGGCTCTCCTCTCTCATCAATATAACGGATCAAATCTCTGACGAATATATCCATCTCGTGAATCTGATTCGTATAATACTCCCACTGACTGTTTTTTTCCGGGGTCGCCGCACCGGTCACCGTAACGGCAGGCTCTTCGATCACGTCCTCCGTCGGATATGCGCCGTGTCCCTGAACGGAAATGACAGTCACAAAATCCTGATTCTCCGTGGCGTCAAGAGCATCCCCGATATACGGTATCAGGACCTCGTCTCTCATCCAGCCGATCTCATTCACCTGATCCTGTTCACTCATGTATTCATTGGATGTGAAATCGTTAAAGCCCAGATTGGCATACACCGTCTTCCGGCTGTAGAAAGTCGCATAATTATTATGCACCGCATGAGCAGAATAACCGAGATCGGCAAGCACGAACGGAGCCGATTCACAGGCTTCTTTTTTCAGTACACCCTTATAAGGATATTCTCCAGGTCCGAAATAGCGCAGAGACATACCTGTCAGTGTCTCGAACTCTGTATTGACGGTTCCCGCGCCGACCGTGGGTACCTGATAATAACCGGAGGAGAACTGGCTTGACAGTTCATGCCAGTTGGGAAGAGGATCATCCGAGAAATTCAGCCATTTGACATCCGTATCATCGAAAAAAGATTCCAGCTGAACAACAATAATATTGGGATAATTCTCTGTAATCGTCTTCCCTGTGTCACCCACCTCAGACATAATTCCGCTGATCAATTCCTCTGAATAATCATCCGGCTCATCGATTCCCGTCTGGAACAAAGTTACGCCGAGACAGTATGGGAATCCGTAATCCTGGTAAGCAAACGCGATATTGCCGAAGTACGATGACAGCTGACGCATACCGAGCATGAGCCTTGTGAGCCCCGCAAATGCGAGTACGCTTAGAATTATTCCCGGAATAATAATTTTAAAATTCCTCTTTCCCCTGTAGATCGGAGCATTCAGGAAAAAGAAGATAACGAGCAGACCGGCGCATACCAGTCCGCCTACGATCAGGATCATGCCCGTTCCGGATACATATTTCGTGACGACTCCCATCGCTTCCGAAAGTGTACTCATATCCGGACCGGTGAGCGGTGTCACGCGTCCTGCGAGAACGATGCCATTGGCAATTCCGAGAATAAGCCAGCAAAGTCCGATCAGGAAACGAATGAAAAAACGTCTCCTGAAAAGAAATGCAGGCATCATCGTTGTATAAATCAGCATTGTATTATAAAGAAAAACTTTCGTCCTCTGATCCAGATAGGATACTGTAAGGCCGAACGATTTTCTGTGAAGCCACTCAATAACAAAATAAAGCAGGAAGCATACAAAAAATTGCAGAATCAGCGCATATCGGTTACAGAAATCAACGATTTTCTGTAACCGGGGATCTAACTCCCGGACCGGCTTTTTACTGCTTCCTGTAATAAACTTCCTGACTTTATCTTTCAATTTATGACCTCCGATCACCTGTATCTGGCAAGCTGCTCCTCTACCTGCTGTTTGATCGCCTTAAATTTCTCAAGCTTGTCGCGCTCTGCCTGAACTTTCGCTGCCGGCGCCTTGTTCACAAAATTCGGGTTGGCCAGCATACCAGCCGCACGGGCAATCTCCTTGTCCATCTTCGCGCTCTCAGCTGTCAGTCGGGCGATCTCCTTTGCCTTGTCAACAAGCTCATCAAGCGGAATATAGGCTGTCGCGGCTGAGAGAACGACTGTTGCGGAATCCTCTGCCACACCTTCCTTACCTGCCCGGACACTGATTTCTTTCGCATAGAGCATGCGCTCGATTCCGGGAAGAGCTGCGATCATAGCCGTGAATTTCGCGGCTGCTGCATCATCCCTTGCGGCAATGAAGAGATCTGTCTTCGTCGCGTTCGGCACGTTCATCTCCATGCGCAGATTCCTGATACCTCTGACAAGAGACTGTAATGTTGCGATCTGTGCTTCCTCTTCCGGGAAGTTCCAGTCGTCACGATACTCCGGCCATGCGGAGGTCATGATCGTATCCTCCTCCGGAAGAAGTGTGCAGTAGATTTCCTCCGTGACGAACGGCATATACGGATGAAGAAGCTTCAGACCTTCCGTGAGAACTGTTCTGAGTGTCCAGAGGGCGGCATTTGCAGATGCGTCATCTTTATTCTTCGAGAAGCGAAGCTTTGCGATCTCAATATACCAGTCGCAGAACTCATCCCACAGGAAATCGTGGATCTTGGAAGCGGCAATACCGAGTTCATATCGGTCGAGGTTCTCTGTCACTTCTTTAGCGACCGTATTGATCCTGGAAAGGATCCAGCGGTCTGCCGGAAGCAGTTCGTCCTTTTCGGGTGTTCTGATCTCGCCTTCCGGAAGGTTCATCATGATAAAACGGCTCGCATTCCAGATCTTGTTGGCAAAATTACGGCTGGCCACGACCTGGTCTGTGGAGAAGCGCATGTCATTGCCCGGTGCATTTCCGGTCATGAGGGTAAGCCTGAGCGCGTCAGCACCGTACTCGTCGATGATCTCAAGCGGGTCAATACCGTTTCCGAGAGACTTGCTCATCTTGCGTCCGAGAGCATCACGTACAAGCCCGTGGATCAGAACATGATGGAACGGACTCTTTCCTGTATGCTCATATCCGGAAAATACCATTCGGATGACCCAGAAGAAGATGATATCATAACCTGTCACAAGGACATCTGTCGGATAGAAGTAATCCATCTCAGGCGTCTTTTTCGGCCAGCCGAGTGTTGAGAACGGCCAGAGCGCGGATGAGAACCATGTATCGAGTGTATCCGGATCCTGCTCGAATGTCTTTCCGCCGCAATCCGGGCAGACTTCCGGCTGTTTCTTGGAAACGAGCACGCGCTTGCAGCCGTTGCAGGTGTAGGCAGGAATTCTATGACCCCACCAAAGCTGTCTGGAGATGCACCAGTCATGGATATTCTCCAGCCAGTGCAGATAGATCTTGTCAAATCTTTCCGGAACAAATGTCAGCTCGCCCTTCTTAATTGCCTCGATAGCCGGCTTCGCCATCTCCTCCATGGCAACGAACCACTGCTGCTTGATCATCGGCTCAACGGTCGTGTGGCAGCGGTCATGTGTACCGACGGCATGGGTATGCGGAACGACCCTGACAAGGAGACCGAGCTCATCAAGATCTTCAACGATCTGCTTACGGGCATCGTAACGGTCCATTCCCGTATACTTGCCGCAAAGTTCATTCATTGTTCCGTCATCGTTCAGGATATTGATCTCTTCGAGTTTATGACGCTTTCCGACCTCGAAGTCATTCGGGTCGTGAGCCGGTGTGATCTTCACGCATCCTGTACCGAATTCCATATCAACATATTCATCGGCAATGACCGGGATCTGACGGTCTGTAAGCGGCAGGATCAGCATTTTGCCGACAATATCCTTATATCTCTCATCATTCGGATTGACGGCAACTGCCGTATCACCGAGCATTGTCTCCGGTCTTGTTGTAGCGATTTCAACGAATCTGCCTTCCTCGCCGACTACCGGATAATTGATATGCCAGAAGAAACCGTCCTGATCTACGTGTTCGACCTCTGCATCGGAAATAGACGTCTGGCAGACCGGGCACCAGTTGATGATCTTGGATCCCTTGTAAATATACCCTTTATCATAGAGCCGCTGGAAAACTTCCAGGACAGCATCGGAACAGCCCTCGTCCATCGTGAAGCGTTCTCTGTCCCAGTCGGCAGAGCTGCCCAGTTTCTGGAGCTGACGGATAATGCGTGTACCGTACTCTTCTCTCCATGCCCAGCAATGTTTCAGGAATTCTTCTCTTCCGATCTTGTCTTTCTCAATTCCCTGACTGCGCAGATGGTCAATGACCTTGACTTCTGTCGCAATGGCCGCATGGTCGGTCCCCGGCTGCCACAGGGTTTCATATCCCTGCATTCTCTTCCAGCGGATCAGGATATCCTGCATCGTATTGTCAAGTGCATGGCCCATATGCAGCTGTCCTGTAATGTTGGGCGGCGGCATGACGATCGTGAACGGTTTCCTGTCCGGATTCACTTCCGCATGAAAATATCCGCCGTCCAGCCATTTCTGATACAGCCTGTCTTCCAGGCCCTTCGGGTCATAAGTCTTAGCCAGTTCCTTTTTCATAATCTCCTCCAGAGGTCTTTTTCATTATCTTTTAGCGATCCCTGAGAAAAGTCCGACCGCCACGCATATAGCAGGCGGCCGAACAGGATCTTACAGTTATTATCAGAAGCGGGACCATCCGCTTCCTCTAGCTCCGCGTGCATAAGTATAGTTTTTGGCACTTGCTATAATTAATACATCTAAGGAGCATTTATGTCAATGATGAATTGCTTGGCAGCGGGTGCATTTGAGTTTATAGCTGCCTTAATGCATGGAGAGGAGCCTGTCTTTCAGTTCTCTCTCAAGGTTCGCGAGCTCCACCTCTGCCTCGCGCCGTTTCTGTCTTCCTTCATCCTGGATCCTTGCAACTTCGTCGAGCGTGGAAATCAGGGACTCGTTGGTCTTGCGCAGAGTCTCCATATCGACGATTCCTCTTTCGGAAGCCTTTGCAGTCTCGATCGTAGCGGTCTTCAGTTTCTCAGCATTGGAATTCAGCAATTTGTTGGTCATCTCCGTCACGGCTGCCTCTGCCTTTGCGGCTTTTGTGGAATCCTCTATGCCGAGCGCAAGGACCATCTGATTCTTCCACAGCGGTATTGTGTTCACGATCGTGGACTGGATCTTCTCGACCATCATCGTGTCGGAACTCTGGATCAGACGGATCTGAGGTGCTGTCTGGATCGCGATCATTCTGGTAAGTTCCAGATCATGAAGCTTTTTCTCAAAACGATTGATCTGGTCTTCAAGGTCTCTTACCGCCTGTGCATCCTCGGAAAGTCCGGACGCTTCGGCACGGGTGCGCATCTCCTGCAGCTTACCGTTCTTAACATTCTCGATCGCCTTCTTGCCGGCCAGGATGTACATGGTCAGTTCCTTATAATATACCAGGTTGCTGGCATACATCTTGTCGAGGGTGGCGATGTCCTTCATGAGAATGACCTGATGCTCCTGAAGGGCCTTGGCGACTTTTTCCACATTTACATTGGCTTTATCATACTGGACCTTGATCTCATCCATTTTCTTCTTCGGTTTTTTGAAAAGACCGAAGAATCCGCTTTCTTCCTTCTCATTCGGATCGAACTGTTCCAGATTGTTGATCACGCCCGAAAGCATATCACCGACCTCACCGAGATCGCGCGTCTTAACAGTGGCAAGCGCGGCATCGGAGAATTCGGACATTTTCTTCTGCGTACCTGCACCGTACTGGAGGATGCCGTTCGTATCCTGAAGATTGATCTGCTTTGCGAGTGCCTCGACCTGTCTCCGCTCAGCTTCTGTCAGAATATCCTCATCCTTCGGCGCAGCGACCTGCGGCTTCGGAGCTTCCTGAACCGCGACCGGTGCTTCCGGTTCCGGCTCTCCGAAAGAAAGCGTCGGAACTTCCGTATTCATAAGATCCGCGGAAAAAACGGAGCCGTCAAGCTGAATATTGTTATTATCATCCATGGTAAAAACCTCCCTCGATATTATGATCTCTTGTTTTTATGAAGCTTCCCTTTTTATGATCACACTGCTTGGAAATGACCTCCGGGAAGTTCGGATCGGTAAGTGATTCCTTCTGTATCTGTCATCCGATACAATGTCAGAATATGTCATCGTCATCGCCGTTCCCGGTCATGAGAAGTCCCTGCTGTGCCTCAAGTTCCAGCTGCTCATCAAAGCTGAGAGGCTTCTCCGCAGGAATTTCCGTTTTTTCAGGATCAGGCTTCTGTCCGGCCTTCTTTTCAGCTTCCCGGGCCGCCCTTGCATCTTCCTCGGCAAGCTGTTTTCTCACCTCTTCCAGCGTAGGCGCGGTATATCTGAACTCTTCTTCCTTCTGCTCTGTCTTTCTCGCATAAGCCTGAAGATCATCCAGATTCGGACTTCCGGCAAGCTGCTGTTCCTGCTGCCGTCTGATCATCTCCAGATCATCCGGCGTCAGACCCTGCTGACGCATCATATTTTTCATGACAGAGATATCTGTCGACACATCCAGCGCCGTCTCCTTAAAGAAACTGTCGAGCAGATTCTCGAATGCGTCATTGATCGTATCCAGCGTGCCCTCGATTTCTTCCTTGGCATTTTGAATATTCTCACCCTGCACAGGATGAGCATCCATATCGATATAGGCATCCATCAGTTTCGTCGTCGTCGGCAGATAGTAATCCATGAACATATTCAGATTGCCGGCAAGGGACGGATTCTTCTGGACCTCGGCAAAGATCCTTGCGACAATGTTCTCCATACGATCGAGTTTTCTCGATACTTCCTCGCCCGGGATCTTATCATTGGCCTCATGGATCTTCCTCACATACTCATTTCCCTTATCAAGGAGCTCTCTGACTTCATCCGGAATGTACCCGGCCTGCTTTCTTCTCTCAGCCTCTTCCTGCTGACGGATGCGCTCACTCTCCTCTGACTGCTGATACAACCGGTAGATTTCGTCGGCACAGATGAAAGTGGTTTCCTTCTTATCAAAATGTCCCTGCTTAAAGAACCCCATCGCAGTGAGTTCCTTGAGCTCTTTTATGACTTTATCCTCCGGCACACCGGTCGCCTCGGAAAGTTCTTTCACACTGGCAAAAGATTTCTTCATCAGCACGGAACGGTACTTTACATACCGGGTCATGCGTGTGATCCCTTTTCGTCCGCTCATTGCAAGTGCTGCAAACGCAGCCGTTACACCGATCGTGAACAACGAAAGGACCAGCATCACAGCACCCGGTGCAGCCTCCGCTCCCACAAAAAGACCTGCTGTGACAGCAATGAAAATAACTGCCACAATACCGAACAGAACAGCACCTCCGATTCCTATGACCTGTTTCACCTGATCCATAAGAGAGGTTTCTGCTTTTTTAAAGAGTTCGGTCTCTCCTCTGAGCGGATCCACACGCCGCGTCTGATTCTGGCGCTGCCCGGCATTGGCCGCGCCCTGCGGCCGGGCCGTATTGTAACCGGCATTCCCCTGCCTGCTTCCGGCTGCGCTTCTGTAAGGTGCATTCGGCGAGTAGGAGCCGTAAAATGCATTTCCTCTGTTTTCCATATGGCCGGCATTATAATTCCGCGGCTGACCGCTGCCATAATAATAGCCGCCCTGACCGCCGTAACGGCCTCCCTGTTTTTTCTGCTGTCCCTGATTTTCAAAAAATCGGCTGTCATAACCATGCTTCTTCATGGGCTCGACAATGTCGCCGACCTGCTTTTTCAGATTCGAAAAATTCCCCGAAACGACGGCATCGTCAACAACTTCGAGCAGCCTGTCAACTTCTTCGAATATATCATATCCCATAATTTTAATGTCCTCCCAGAATGGTCCCCCAGTCAGTATTCATAAAGGCTAGTCCGGGCATGATTCCTGCCCAGTTCAGGTAGAAAATCACGATTCCGAGTAAAATAAGGATGTTGCCGAGTACTTTATTCCGGGTGATCGGCTCTTTGAAAAAGAGGTAGCTTAAAACAACGACCCAGATATTTCCGATCGATTCCATGATCGGACCGTTCTTGTACTGAACACCCTTGCTGTAGGCTATGATCGTCAGGAACATTCCCACGAACATCAGGCCGTACCCGCAGATGACCTTCCAGTTAAGATATTCCTCGATCACATTTTTATGTTTTTCATTGGCACTCTTCTTGAGCAGGACCTGCGCAAACGACGCTACGGTCGCAGACAGGGCGATCAGAAGGATCCACCAGTTTATTCCGTTACTTTGCATCACTGTTCACCAACATAATTCCTGCAAATATGACAACGATACCGAGAGTATTGGCCGGTGTGATTTTTTCACCGAACAGCAGAAGGGCCCACAGCGTAGACCAGAAAATTGCAAACGCTCTGTTCGCATACGCGATTGACAGATCAAAGTGTTTTATGATCTGCTGCCAGAAAACGGCATACGCACCGAGGCAACATACTTCCATAGCGACCCAGAACAGCCACCAGAAAGAAAACGCTTCATAATTGGCTGTCATCTTTGAGCAGATTCCGGATCCTGTATAGAGAATGACTCCCAGCTGAATGATGATCAGAGAAACAGGTGTTATTTTCTTTTTTTCCTGCTTAGCCTGATTATCTGTATTTGTATTGCCAGACATGTCTTTTCCTTTCCTTTTAATTACATTTGTCGTTATAATAGCATATTTTGAAAAAAAGAAAAATACTTACTCTCTTCTTTGAAAAATATGATACACTATTGCAGAGGGTACTTTGCCCCTTTATCAAGTTATTAATATAAGGAGAAGGATGATGGACGAGATGAATGTGACGAATGAAGTAATTGAGGAGACTGCAGCCGCTCCTGTTGAAACAATGGATGATTACGCAGGCGAGATTGATTCTTCGATGAGAAGCATCAACGTCGGCGACATCCTTGAAGGTACTGTAGTCGGTTTTACCGATACTGAAGTAACTGTTGATCTTCAGTATGCAGCGGAGGGAATTATCCGTGCGCAGGACTATTCAGCCGAACCCGGTTTTTCCATTAAGGAAAATGTTCACGCAGGTGATACAGTAAAAGCAGTCGTCGTTAAGCTTGATGACGGCAACGGAAATATTCTCCTGAACCGCAGACAGGCATCCGAAGCCCTCGCATGGGAGAAATTCGAGCAGCAGCTTGAGGATAAAGAGACAATCGATGTAACCGTTAAGGAAGCTGTCAAGGGCGGCGTTGTAACATATATCGACGGTGTACGGGCATTTATCCCGGCTTCAAAGCTTGCTCTGGATTATGTTGAAGATCTGAATACATTCGTAGGTCAGACGATTCCCGTACGTATTATTCAGGCTGAGCGCGAAGGAAAGAAGCTTATCCTCAGCTCAAGAGATGTTCTCCGCGAAAGACGCGCTGAAGCCAAGGCTGCCAGAATTGCAGCTATTCAGGAAGGTGCTGTTCTGGACGGAAAGGTAGACTCCCTTCAGACATACGGCGCATTTATTTCCCTCGGCGACAGGATCGACGGCCTTGTTCATATTTCCCAGATCACCAATACCAAGAGACTGAAACATCCGAAGGAAATGCTGAATGTCGGTGACGAAGTCAAGGTAAAGGTAATCGGCGTCAAGGACGGCAAGATTTCCCTCTCCATGAAAGCTCTTGAGGAAGTTCCCGAATCAGCTAAACCGGCTGCCCGTGAGCGCGATCGTGACAGAGAGCATGGCCGTGAGCGAGAAGAGAAGATCGAAATCCCGAAATCCGAAAAGCTTACAACAAGCCTCGGCGATCTTCTGAAGGGCATCAAGCTCAACTGATTTCTTTCATATCGGTATTCAAAGAGCCGCTGCATCCGCAGC
This sequence comes from uncultured Lachnospiraceae bacterium, assembly GCA_946535445.1. GTDB lineage: Bacteria > Bacillota > Clostridia > Lachnospirales > Lachnospiraceae > Chordicoccus. The sequence goes on along the minus strand of CAMNDN010000004.1, from coordinate 32,138 downwards.
GGCTCTTATCTTTGAAGATATCCTCATTTTAATCAGTCTTATCAAAAAACTTCATCAATTATTATTCAGCTGTCCAGCCGCTGAGATATGCTTCCTGCTCTGCCGTCAGAGTGTCAATGGAAAGCCCCATCGCCGCCAGCTTGTATCTGCCGATTTCATCGTCAATAGAGTCCGGAACGTTATACACTCTTCTGGAAAGCTCGTCTCTGTGCTCTGCCAGCCACTTAAGGCTCAGTGCCTGTACTGAAAATGACATATCCATAATTTCCGCCGGATGTCCCATTCCGCAGGCAAGGTTCACAAGTCTGCCCTCTCCGAGCACATTAAGAGTTCTGCCGTCTTCAAGAGTATACCCGATAATATTCTTTCTTCTCTCTTCCGCTTTCACAGATATTTTTCTCAATGTGGCTACATCGACCTCACAGTCAAAATGCCCGGCATTGCACAGCACAGCCTGATCTTTCATGAGACGGAAGTGCTTCTCGGTGATGACGTCCTTGCATCCTGTGACGGTCACGAAAATATCTCCGTATTTCGCAGCTTCGTCCATGGGCATAATACGGAATCCGTCCATCGTAGCATCCAGTGCCTTGAACGGGTCTATTTCCGTAACGATGACGTTTGCCCCCATACCCTTTGCGCGCATCGCCGTTCCCTTTCCGCACCATCCGTAGCCGGCGACAACGACTGTCTTTCCGGCAACGATCAGATTGGTCGTATCCATGATTGCCGTCCAGACGGACTGACCCGTACCGTACTTGTTATCATAATAATGTTTCGCTTTCGCATCGTTAACGGCCATCATCGGGCAGGGGAGGATTCCTTCCCTCTCTCTCGCCTTGAGCCTGTGAATACCGGTCGTTGTCTCCTCGCATCCGCCGATCAGACAATCCCCGTACTCCCGGCATCTTCCGCCAAGCAGATTGATGAGATCCCCGCCGTCATCTACGATAAGATGCGGATGGCAGGCCAGTGTTTCCGCGAGAAGATCCTCGTATTCCTGAGGGGAGACGCCGTATTTACCGAATGTCTCTACGCCCATCTCTGAGATCGCGGCAGCGACATCATCCTGTGTTGACAGAGGATTGCAGCCTGTCAGGAAAACTTCTGCACCGCCTTTGGCAAGGACCAGCCCCAGATTGGCCGTCTTGGCCTCCAGATGAACTGATACTGCTATGCGCAGGCCCTTAAAAGGCTGCTCCTTTTCGAACTGCTTCTCAATCTCAGACAAGGCAGGCATAAAAGAGCGGACCCACTCGATCTTCTTTCTTCCATCCGGCGCAAGCTTAATATTTCTGATATTGCTCATGAATTTACTCCTTTGAATTACTCCTTAGAATCTAACCTTCGTTAAGAAATATACTCTGCTGTTTTCAACGACGAATACCTTTCTGACCATGAACTCGCACAGGTATACTGCGTGTACAACGATCAAAGATATAAATCAGTCATTTTCTTTACCTCATAGCGCACACGCTCTGCATCAATGGTCACAAATTCACGTTTCCTCATGACGAACTTTCCGTCGATCATGACGGAATCGACTTCTGAGCCGTTCGCTGAATAGCAAAGTGAGGAAACAATATTATTTGTCGGGAACATGGAAGGCTCATTCAGATCGATAAAGATAAGATCCGCAGCAGCTCCGTCACAAATCGTACCGATCTTTCCGCTCATGCCGACCGCAGCCGCCGGATTTTCCGTTACCATGCGAACGACCTGATCTGCGGGAAGAACAGTCGAATCTCCGGCAATTCCTTTATGCATCAGAGATACCAGATTCATTTCACGGAACATGTTCAGAGTGTTGTTGCTGCAGGTACCGTCCGTACCCAGACAGATATTCACCCCTTCCTTCGCAAAACTGTCGAGCGGGGCAAAACCATTGCCGAGTTTTGCGTTCGAGGCCGGATTGGTCACGATGGAAGATCCGGCTTTCGCTATGATTTCAATATCATTACCCCTCATCTTTACACAATGTGCAAGAATCGTTCCCCGGTCAAGAAAACCAATGTCAGAAAGGAGCTGTACGGGTGTCTTTCCGTACTGTTTCAGACAGTTCTCTATCTCATTTTCACTCTCGGACAGATGCGTATGCTTCAGCATGTTCCTCCTGCGTGCCTCCTCGACGACCTGCTCCAAAAGTCTCACCGAACAGCTGTAGATGGCATGCGGTGCAAGAGTGAATTTAATAAGGCTGCTGTCTGCCCACTCTTCCGCCTCATCAAGCGCTTCGCGGAATCTTGAGGCACCGTCTCCATAGAGGTCCTCTCCGACCAGTCCGCGGCCGATAAATGCTCTGACACCTGCATCCGAAGCAGCTCTCGCTGACTGACCTTTGAACATATGCATATCATTAAAGCAAGTCGTTCCGGTCCGTACCATCTCCATGCAGGCAAGCAGTGAGCTCCAGTAAGCTCCCTCAGCAGGAAGTCTGTCCTCGACCGGCATGACTCTTCTGAAGAGCCATTCATCGAAATCGACGTCGTCGGCATAGTTCCTCATGACCGTCATATAAGCATGTGTGTGCAGGTTGATCAGTCCGGGCATGATCAGGTGATCGGCAGCATCGATTACCTCTGCATCTTCCGCACGCATATCTTCCGCTATATTCTCATAAATCTTACCGTCTGCTACGAACAGATCCCCCTTCGTGACATAGAGCTCATCCCGATCTGATTTTAAAATTGTTCCGTTAATTATTCTGTAATTCATCTATCACACTCCATTGTAATAAAGCGGTCATCTGCGATCCGCCAGTGCTCCTTGCCCGTGAAATATGAGTATAGCAGTGAAACTCTTTCTTATCAACCGGTCAAGTCAATTTTTCGCCGCCTTCCGATGAGCTTCATTATCATACCTGTTTCCTTCTATAATTCGCGAACGCTTCGTTTTTCACTCTTTTACCTTATTAAGCTCGAACGGTTCCATAGCCCTTGGGAGAATTCCGAGTACTTCCGCTATCGCCATCCCGTAATTCGTGATCGGCACGCCTCCGGCCGCTGCCATTCGGAGACGATACTGCATCTCTCTGCGGTTGAGCATGCATGCGCCGCAGTGCACGATCAGGCTGTATTCTTCAAAATTCTCCGGGAGTGAATTCCCGCGATACCATTCGAACAGAATGTCCGGTCCGGCTGCTTTACGTATAAGGCGCGGAATCTTTACTGTCCCTATGTCATCCTCCTGCCTGTGGTGCGTACATCCTTCCAGGATAAGGACCTTATCCCCGCTTTTCAGTTTTCGTATTTTCGAAGCCCCATCTCTGAGGGTCAGAATATTTCCCTTCTGTCTCGCGAACAGAATAGAAAACGAAGTCATCGGGATTTCCGCAGGCACAATGGCTGCTACTTCGGCAAATGCCTGAGAATCCGTTATCACCACCTTTGGGGGTACTTTCATCGTATCAAGAACGGACTTCAGTGTTTCCGGTTGCGCAACATATGCCATCGCACGGTGATCAAGAAGATCCCGGATCGTCTGCTGCTGAGGAAGGATGAGTCTTCCCTTCGGAGCTGCCTTATCGACCGGAATGACCAATACTGCCGTCTCTCCGGGCTCCACAAGTCCGCTGATAAGTCCGAGATCCGGCCCATCGAACACAGCATTCTCAACTATCGTCTTCTTGAGCTCCTCAATTCCTGTTCCGTTCACCGCCGAGACATAGCACACCGGCAGATTCATCTGCTCAAATGCAGCTCTCACACTCTCATCCGGCATGCCTGCGTCGCAGAAGTTCACAGCCATGATGGAAGGAACAGATGCCCGTACGAGCCTTTCAATGAGTTTCTTCTCCTCCTGCCCCACACCTTTCTGTAAAGGAACCGTTACAATTGCCAGGTCACATCGCCTCATCTCCTCGTAAGTCTTCTCCATTCTTGCATTTCCCAGTTCCCCGGTATCACCCAGCCCCGCCGTGTCGACAAGAAGAACCGGACCGATCGGAAGAAGCTCCATCGATTTCTTTACGGGATCCGTTGTCGTACCTGCAATCGAGCTGGTCAGTGCGAGCTGCTGGCCGGTCAGCGCATTGATAAGTGAAGACTTTCCCGCATTTGTAACACCGAATATTCCAATTGTAAATCGATCGGATCTCGGTGTGTCATTCATTCCACCTGACATAACGTTCCTTTCCGCCTTCGCATAAGGCATCGGTTTTTAGTGCAGTAAATTCATCGCATTCGAAAAAGCTGCCCATATGTCATAATTCTAAAGTTTCACCGGAAGAATTACAATACAAAGAAAAAAGCCGGAGCAGCAAATTCGCCGCTTCGGCCTTTTGAAAATATCATGTGATCGGTGCCGGGTTAAAAATACACAGATCGTTCTCCAGTCCGTACTGCTCTGTATATGGTTTCTTTCGTCCGCTGGCGACATCAAGAATATACTCAAAAAGTTCGGTCCCCTGTTCCGCGATCGTACGGTCTCCGACTGCGGCAGGACCTGCATTGAAATCGATGATATCGAACCACTGATCCTTCATCTCATTTCTGGAACACAGTTTAATTACCGGTGCTGCCGCAAGACCGTAGGGTGTGCCTCTGCCGGTCATAAAGACCTGAAGTCCCATTCCGGAAGCCAGCTGGCATGGTCCGCATACAAGATCTGACGCAGGGGTCGCCGCAAAGATCTCGCCGTGTTTCGTAGGCTTTTCACCCGGTGACAGAACTTCAACGATCGGGGAAGAACCCGACTTCGCAATAGATCCCATTGACTTTTCAATGATATTGGAGAGACCGCCTTTCTTATTCCCGGGAGTCGTATTGGCACCGCGGTCCACACCGCCATCCTTCAGATACTTATCATACCATTTCATCTCCTCGACCAGGCGTTTTCCGACTTCCTCGTTAATGCAGCGATGAGCGATGAATTGTACACCGTCACGCACTTCTGTGACTTCCGAGAACATGACTGTCCCGCCGCCGCTCACAATCAGATCGGCAGCATAGCCGGCCGTCGGGTTCGCTGTAATACCGGAGAAAGCGTCCGAACCGCCGCACTGCATGCCGACCAAAAGATCGGAAAGCGGCAGTGTCTCACGTTTTCTCTGATTCAGTATGGCAAGTTTTTTCTCAGCCATCTCCAGAATGGCTTTCATCACATTCTCATATCCCTTATGTTCCTGAAGAACGATGACATTTTCGGGATTATTCAGTTCCGGATACCATTCGCAGAACCGATCCGGAGAAAACTTCTCGCAGCCGAGGGAGACCAGCATGAACACTCCTCCGAAATTCGGGTGAGTCGCTATATTCCTCAGAATTCTCTGTGGTACTTTTGCTTCCGGAGCATCGATGGCTACACCGCATCCATAAGGATGATTGATAGCAATGACACTGTCAACATTCGGATATTTGGGCAGGATCTCCTTCCTGATCCGGCTGAGTGCCACGTTCAGAACACCGGCCACACACTGCACGGTCGTATTGATCGCCAGTATATTCCTGGTTCCTGCAGGTCCTCCGTTCGGATTGCGGAATCCTTCCCATGTCGTGATAGGCGGTTTTGGAAGATCGGTCACGATATTTGTCGCAAATTCCATCTCATCCAGATTCGGTGCCGGAGCCATATCGAGATTCTTCTCATTGATCCAGCCGCCTTTCGGAATATCCCGGTTCGTATAACCCAGACATACGCCATACCGGATGACTTCACTCCCTTTCGGCCGATCTGTCAGGGCAATCTTATGCGCCTGCGGGATATCCTCCACCGTCACGACCCCCGGCATAATCTCCGTTCCCGCGGGTATGTCATGAATGGCGATTGCTACATTATCTTTCTCAGTAATCTGTATGCAGAGTCTCTGAGCCATAGCATTTCCTCCTCCATAATCGTTAGATAAAAAACGGCGTCCGTTCAGGCCGCCGTTTTTGGATTTTAAAAAGATAATATTCTTTGCTGTTATTTATCTGACAAGGCAGGGTCTCTTCGGGTCGAACTTCCAGCCCGGAATGAGATACTGCATACCAATAGCGTCATTTCTTGCGCCCTTCTTGTAGCACTTGTCAAGATAGAGCTGATGTGCCTTCATGAGCTGATCTCTGTCGATCTCGACACCGAGACCCGGTTTGTTCGGAACCGTTACGCAGCTGTCGACGATCTGAAGCGGCTCTTTTGTGAGTCTCTCAATACCTTCCTGCCAGATCCAGTGGGTATCCAGAGCATTATAGAAACCGGGGACGGATGCACCGACCTGTGTGAACATAGCAAGAGAAATATCAAAGTGGTTATTGGAATGTGATCCCCATGTGTAACCGAAATCATGGCACATCTGAGCAACACGGACAGAACCGGCCATTGTCCAGAAATGCGGATCGGCAAGGATGATATCGACAGCCTGGGATTCGAGTGCATGTCCTACTTCTCTCCAGTCCGTAGCGATCATGTTGGTAGCCGTCGGGAATCCTGTTCTGCGACGGAACTCGGATACGATTTCACGTCCGGAATAAACACCCTCTGCACCGCACGGATCTTCACAGTAAGTAAGAATTCCCTGCATTCCCTTCACATATTCGACAGCCTGCTCAAGCAGCCAGCCGCCATTCGGATCAAGGTCAAATCTGGAATCCGGGAACTCTTTCTTCATCGCCCGGATGCACTCCATCTCCTGATCTCCCGGAAGTACGCCGCCTTTAAGCTTGAAATCTGTAAAGCCATACTTGGCCTTTGTTGCTTTTGCGAACTCGACGATCTTATCCGGAGTCATAGCTTCCTCATGACGGATCCGATACCACTCGCAGTCAGCGTCCGGCTCATGAATATACTCAAGATCGGTCTTATTGGGATCACCTACAAAGAACAGATAGCCGAGCATGCGGACGCGATCTCTCTGCTGTCCTTCACCGAGCAGTTCAGAAACCGTAACGCCGAGCATCTTGCCCATGAGATCCAGGCACGGAGCTTCGATCGCAGTCTTAACATGAACACCTGTACGAAGATCGAATGTCTGATTTCCGCGGACATCTTCCTCGCCCTTTGCTGCGAGGTATTCTTCTACCTTCCGGAGAGTGGTCTTATACTCTGCAAGATTAGTGCCTTCTACCAGGAATTTCACTTCATTCAGCGCATCCGTGATTTTGTCACCGCCCGGAACTTCACCGATTCCCTCATCACCGTTGTCGGCTGTGAGAATGACAACATTCCTTGTAAAATACGGTCCGTGAGCACCCGAAAGATTGAGCTCCATACAGTCATGTCCGGCTACAGGGTAAACTTCCATCTTCTGAATAATACGTTTCATTATATCTCCTTTCAGTCCGCACCTAATGCCTCAAATCGATGCGAACATTTCGTTTTCATTCAAGCACTCATCGGTATCGGTTCAGGTGCACTCTGCCCACCTGAACCGATACCGCATCTGCAAGTCATCTGACAAAGCATCTCATTCTGAGTGCTTTGCCTCAGCAAATACCTTACGGCAGTAAACTTCTTAAATTAATACCTGGTCTGATGATCAGATCAGGCCGGCTTTCTGCATTTCCGCGCGGATCTTGTCAAGAACTTTCCCTTCCGGTGTCGGCAGATTCGGGCGATACGGGGCGCCGACGTCATTTCCGAGAAGGTTTGCCATATCCTTGGCTGCGACCGGGAAGCTGGCTGCGTCCATGGAGAGACGGACCGGATTGAGTTTGAACTGTGCCTCCATAGAGCCTTTAAGATCTCCCTCTACGAACTTATTATAAACATCCACAATCAGCCCGGGCATAAAGTTTCCGGCAGTGCATACGCCGCCGACAGCACCGCAGCAAAGGCTGACATAAAGAAGTGTATCCTTTCCTCCGAAGACCTTAAATCCCACATCGCGGTTGCGGCGGATAAACTCTTCTGTCTGTGTCATATCACCGGAAGTGTCTTTCATACCTACGATATTCGGCACCTCATGTGCAAGCTTTTCTACCAGATTGCCGCTCATCGTATAACCTGTACGGCCGGGATTATTGTAGAGAAGGACCGGTGTGTCCGGGATTGCGTCAGCGATTGCCTTAAAATGCTCGAACGCCTCCTCTTCCGTCGGTTTCAGGAACATGGGCTGGAGAATGGAAACACATGCTGCCCCGTTGGCGACAGCCATCTTCGCGAGGCGGATGCATTTCTTCGTGTTGATCGCACCGATTCCGAAGTATACAGGAACTCTTCCGGCAGCCTGATCGACCATGATCTTCAGGCCTCTTTCCATCTCATCTTCTTCGACCTGATAGAATTCTCCGTTGGATCCGAATGCAAGAATTCCGTGAAGTCCTCCCTGAATGCAGTATTCGACCTGCTTTCTCATGCCGGCTTCATCAATTTTTTCATTTTCATCGATAACAGTAATGATCGGAACAACAACGCCTTTAATAAAATCTGTATTCATAGTATCCTCCGTTAAATCTTATTTTTCAGATGAGCAGCATCAGGAGCGGCGTTGTGACCAACGAAAGAATCGTAGAAGTCACGACAAGCTGAGAGGCAAACTCTTCATCAGCGCCATACTTTGCGGCGAGCAGAGCAGTCGTCGCACCGGCAGGCATGCCGGTCATGATCATGGAGACCCCGGTCAGAAGTCCGTCCATCTGCAGAAGACCAAGTATCACCAGCGCTGCAAGCGGAAGCAGCACAAGCCTGATCAGAGACATGTACAGAATAACAGGCTGGAGAAGCTGCTTAAGGGTAAGACCCACCAGCATTGTCCCGATGATGATCATGGAAAGCGGGGTAGTGATCTGTCCGACAGATGTGACCGCCCTGTCCAGAAAATCGGGAACCGGTATGCCGGCAAGGCGTCTTCCCATCCCAAGATAGACGGCAACAATTCCCGGATTCAGCAGAATATTCTTCACTGCGTTTTTTTTGTCCGCTTCCGTAAAAAGAGAGATCCCTGCTGTCCACATCAGGATCCGGTTCGGGATAATGAATATAGAAGCATAGAACAGACCGGAATCGCCGTAAACAGCCGACACCATCGGAAGTCCCAGAAATCCGGAGTTGTTCACCATCGTACAGTATTGAAGAATGCTCTTCTTTTCGGGAGGCATGAAATTGTAAGCAACCTTGCCCGTCAGGTAGGAAAGAATCGCGATACTGAGAGCTACAAGCAATATCAGCCCCGCCTTTCGGAAGACATCATACGTGAGCGGACTGTTAAAGCTCTCAAAAATCATGCATGGAAGCGTGATCTTCAGAATCAGATCGATCAGCTTATCTTTTGCCGTCTCATCGATGATTCCTTTTTTCCGGCAGAAAACGCCGACAACCAGATATACCATAAGGACAAGCTGCGCATCCAGCATATTATAAAAATGATTCATTCGTCCCTTTCAGCCCTGCAGGCTGGCAGCAAGTGCCGGCCTGCAGGTAATTCAATCACAGAATCAACTGACTTTCTGTTTCAATTATGCAACAGAATCTGCAATTTCCTTGATTGTCTTATACATGGAAGCTTCGTTCTCTGCGGACTCTGCGGATGTGAGGTAATATGGCTCGACCGGCAGATCTTCGAGAGCCTTAACTGCATCCTGGTTCTCAAGAACCTTCTTTACAAGATCATCATAGTAAGCGATGATCGCAGCATCCGTGTCAGCCGGGAAGTACAGAGAGTAGTCGCAGTCCGGATATACAAAGTCAATACCCTGAGAAGTAAAGGACGGTACGTTGCCTTCGAGGATCTCATGATCTTCAGCGAGCGGAGCGCCGATGCAGGTGAACTGGCCTGCTTCAATGTACTCTTTGCAGTTGAGGTATGCGCCCGGCATAAGATCGATCTGGCCGGAGAGCATAGCTGTGATCTTATCGGAGTTGGAGCCGGCGTCTACAAGGTCAAGGTCGATGCCTGCTGCCTTCTCGAATGCAAGAAGTTCATAGTATGTGTAAGCGCCGACTTCAGTAGCGGCCTTGAGCTGTCCGGGAGCAGCCTTGGCGGCTTCGATGAACGCGTTGAGATCAGCATATTTATCAGATGCTACATAGAAGCCCTGGGCCGGATTCTTCGCGAATGTCGGGCCAAGTGTAAAGGCTTCATAGTTGTAATCTGTGATACCTGCGATATTTGCAACGTTTACAAGTGTATGACCGTAAAGCATTGTCATACCGTCGTTGGCTGACTGAAGAACCTGGTTGGCCGCTACGGAACCTGAAGCGCCGCTGGCGTTAACTACGATAAAGTCAACACCTGTGAGTTCTTTAGCATACTGAGCAAATGTACGGGCTGTAAGGTCTGTGTCTCCGCCTGCGCCTGCCGGAACAACGATGGAAACCGTTCCCTTCGGTGCCCAGTCGCCTGCGATTTCCGCAGAACCTGCTCCCGATGTATCAGCCGGTGCAGCTGCGCTGCCTGATGAGCTGGCGCCGGAACCGCCGCATGCGCCGAGTCCAAGGACCATGGTTGCCGTAAGGGCCAGTGCTAAAAGTTTTCTTTTCATTTGTTTTCCTCCTTTATTTTGCCCCTCCTTTTTGGAGGGAGAATCACTTTTTTAAGGATCTGAAGTTCCCTGTATCAGATTCCTGTCCGGATACTACCGAACTCTACCCGGACAGGAAAAATCTGCTCACCGGTCAGACCCTGTATTCATTGATCAGTCTTCGTCTACCTTGCGGGTGCCCTTGATTTCCTTAATTACGGAATAGACAACGACACCGATCGCAACGAAGAAGAATACGTCGAAAATCGGACGTGTGAAGAAAGCGCCGAACGACTTATACTGCATAATACCACGTCTTAAGTAGGTCTCGAGCATCTCGCCGATGAGGAAGCAGAGAACGAACGGAGTGGTCGGCAGTTTGAACTTATGATACAGATAACCTACGATACCGAAGATCATAATGGACTGTACGTCAAAGATCCTGTTGTTTGTCGCAAATGCGCCGACCGCGCAGAGCACCAGGATCAGAGGAAGCAGGATATGTTTCGGAACCTTGAGGACCTGGACAAAACCTTTGATACAGAACCACTCAACGAGGAGCATGATCAGACCGCAGACCATACAGGCTGCGAAGATACCGTATACGACATCCGCATTCTTTACGAAGAGGAGCGGACCGGCTGAAAGACCGTGGATCAGGAAGCCGCCGAGCATCATGGCCGTAACACCGTCACCCGGAATACCGAGAACAAGCAGCGGGATCATCGCACCGCCGATCGTAGCATTGTTGGCGGACTCTGTCGCGACGATACCGTCCGGGCAGCCCTTACCGAATTCGTCGGGATGCTTGGACATATTCTTGGCCGTTACATACGCGAGCATACCGGATGTCGAACCGCCGATACCCGGAAGAATTCCGATACCCGTTCCGATAAGTGAAGATCTGAAGAAGTTCGGAAGATGGTAAATGAACTCCTGCATGGAGAAACCGAAGCCCTTCACTTTATTGATCGGGATGGTCTTTCCGGCATTGGCATTCATCTTTTCAGCAGTCTTCAAAATATCCGCAACGGCGAAAATACCGATAAGAGTCGTCAGTGTATCGAAACCGCTCATCAGGTTAATGTTGCCGAACGTAAAGCGGGCAGTTCCGTCGATCGGGGACATGCCGACGCATGAGAAGACAAGACCGAGCATACCTGCAAGGACGCCTCGGACCATGTTGCCTGAAGAAAGAATGGCGACCATCGTCAGCGCGAAGAAGCAAATACCGAAATTCTCCGCCGGAGTGAACTGAAGGGCAATATCAGCCAGCTTCGGAGCAAAGAACGTAAGGATTATGAACGAGAATTCAGAGCCGAGGAACGAGAAAACGATACCAAGGCCGAGTGCTTTCATCGCCTCACCTTTCTGAGCCATCGGATGACCGTCGAAAGTGGTTGCGATTGAAGAGGCGGTACCCGGCATATTCAGCAGGATAGCTGAAATCAGACCGCCGGAGATACCTCCGATATAAACAGCTACAAGCGTGTTCATACCCAGAGATGCTTCCATCGTAAATGTGATGGGAAGCATGAGCGCGACCGCCATGGATGCGGAAAGACCCGGGATAGAACCAAAAACGATACCGATTGCCACGCCCGCGATCATCAGCAGCAGGGACATCGGCTGGCATACGGAAAGAAGGGCACCGCCCAATAAACCTAATGCTTGCATTTTATACCTCCCTGTTACAGATTGATTGTAAAGATACCTGCCGGCAGAACGATCTTAAAGCCGTAGCGGAACAGGAAAAACACAATGAACACGAAAATGACATCGATCACAAGGAAAAGGATCATGTCTTTTTTGGTGCGGTTCTTATCCGGTGCCAGTACGTAAATCTGACAGAACAGGTAGACCAGCGTGGAAACGATGAAGCCAACAGGCTGAAGTACGAAAACGTAAATCAGAGAAAGGATCAGACTGAGTACGACTCGTCTGTAATCACAGTCATCCGGTCCCTCCGCCTCCGCTTTTTCAGCGTTCTTCTTGAAGCCTTTTATGCTCTGAACGAGCAGGATCGCTGCAAGAATGATGATAATTATGCCGATCGTTCTCGGCATAAAGTCCGGTCCTATTTCTACGACCGCACTGGCCGGCAGCATGGATGCGCCGATGATCAGGGCAATGCCGAGTGCAAGAAAAAACACACTCACGCAGATGTCCCCATACTTTTTGAGAAACATATATCTCCTCCTTCTTGAATCACCTCACGAGAGCCGGTCTCTTGCTGTCATATACCCAGTTCGGTATCAGGTATTGCATAGCAGTCGCATCGTTGCGGTCGTGTGATGGTAATTTATTATAGAGGGCATTCGCCTCCATAACTTTCTCCATATCAATCGTGACACCGAGACCCGGCTTCTCCGGAAGTTCAAGGTATCCGTCCCTGATCTGCGGCGTATCCTTCAGCAGGTTCTGGCCATCCTGCCAGATCCAGTGGGTATCCAGTGCTGTCGGATTACCGGGAGCGGCAGCGGCGACCTGAGCAAATGCCGCCAGCGTAATATCAAAATGATTATTCGAATGAGATCCCCAGGTAAGTCCCCAGTCATTCAGGAGCTGAGCGATGCGTATACTGCCTCCGAAGCCCCAGAAATGAGGATCCGCAAGCACGATATCTACCGATTTCAGCGCCGCGCTGTGATAGAACTGTCTCCAGTCCGTGGCGATCATATTGGTGGCCACCGGAAGCTTTACCGCATTCTTGAATTCGGCCATGATCTCACGGCTTGAATATCCGGCTTCGGGTCCGCAGGGATCCTCGATATATGTCAGTATATTCTCCATCGGTCTGCAGAGGTCAATGGCTTCCTGCAGGCTCCAGGCTCCATTCGGATCAATATTGATCCTGCCTTCGGGGAAAGCCTTCTTTAAAGCTCTCACAGTATCCATTTCATATGCGCCCTCAAGAACACCGCCTTTCAGCTTGAAGTTCTTGAAACCGTATTTATCATGAAGGATCATCGCTTCCTCGACGACCGCCTCATGCGTAAGGATCTCTTTCCTTCTGTATGCGAACCAGGGGTCACTGCTGTCGGATTCATCGATATAGGGAAGATCCGGTGCGGCCTTCTCCTTATCGCTTACATAGAACAGATAGCCCAGCGTCTCGACCTTATCTCTCTGTTTCCCGTCTCCGAGCAGCTCGCACATCGGAAGATCAAGATACTGTCCCAGAAGATCCAGAAGCGCGCATTCAATCGCCCACTCAGCTTTCACGACGAATTTCAGTTTGCTGATATCCAGCGTCTGAATCCCCTCGCCGTCATCCTCTTTGGCTTTTTTGGTGTTCTTATGGATCGTATCCAGAATCGCACGGTATTTTCCGATCGGCTGTCCTACGACAAGCGGAACACAGCTTCTCAGTGCCTCGCAGGTATAGTCTCCGCCATGAATCTCACCGATGCCGGTATTTCCGCTGCTGTCTTTCAGGATCACAAGATTTCTTGTGAACCACGGAGCATGCGCTCCGCTCAGGGTCATCAGCATGCTGTCATACCCGGCTACCGGAATGACCTGCATATCCGTAACTACAGGTGTACCCTTCATTAACTCGCCTCCTTCCATTCTCTCCTTCCTTTTATCACTGCGTCCCGCAATGATCGTGTTGCCTGTATACTTCTCCGCTTTATCTTTGCAGGAGAGTTTCTCATTTGTTTCTCCGCTTCATCTTAGTCGGAGAATCTCTCATTTATTTCTCCGCAATTCCTGTTCCGGAGATTTTCTCATAGAATTTTACCATAGCGTCATGATCGTCTGCCCCGCAGCCATCTGCATTCAGGAACTGCATGATTTCCATGGCCTGTGCCGTGAACGGGACCGGTGAGTATACCGCATGTGCCGCATTAAGGGCATTTGTAAGGTCTTTTGTATGAAGATTGATCCGGAATCCCGGCTTGTAATTTCCCTCAAGCATCATCGGAGCCTTGGCATTCATAACATTCGAACCTGCAAGACCTCCCTTTATTGCCTCATAGACAAGTCTCGGATCGGTCCCTGCCTTTTTTGCAAATGTAAGCGCCTCCGCGACCACCGCAATATTCACGGCAACGATCATCTGGTTCGCAAGTTTTGCAACGTTTCCGGAGCCGATCTCACCGACGTAAACAACAGACGATGCCATCGTGCCGATCAGTTCTTTATATTTTTCAAACAGTTCTCTTTTTCCTCCGACCATAACGGAAAGCGTGCCTTCCACGGCCATGGGCTCTCCGCCCGATACGGGTGCATCCAGCATTTCCATCCCATATGCCTTAAGATCCTCGGCAATTTTTTTGCTCTCGGTAGGATCGATGGAGCTCATATCGATAAGTACCGTTCCGGGCTTTGCTCCTTCCGCGACGCCGTTCTTTCCGAACACGGCATCCCTTACATTCGGAGAATTCGGAAGCATGGTGACGATAACATCACTTCTTGATGCAACATCCGCACCGCTTTCACAGGCTATTGCTCCGCATTCTGTCATGGCATCGATCGTAGACTGACGATGAGTATAGACCGCGACTTCGTGACCTGCCTTAAGAATGTTCCTGCACATCGGCTGTCCCATGATGCCTAACCCGATAAAACCAACTTTCATGATACCGACCTCCCTTTATCTGACCGGAAAATTCTGCCCGATCCTTCTCATTGTTCGAATTATCTGCTTGTCATTCTGATTATTTTGATTTCATTTACTTTTTTTCACATGTTGATTATACCAATAATATAAGGAGAATGAAAGATTTTCTTCAATGACCGAATTCGGGTCTGAAACGTCTTCCATTCTCCTGATTTTCCAAATATCGCATTATTTATTTCATAACATGCACCTGTTAATGCATATTATTTCACATTTTTAATTTCACTCATCTTCTTCTTTTTAATAATTAAATCATTATGAAATTATCATTTCACAATTTGAAAGTTTTACCTTATTGTAGAAATTTTCCATTATATTTTATGCAAGTTATACAGTACCATCATATTTAGGCTCTACGCCATACTTCTTCATACGTCTCCACAACGTCGTTGTACTGATCCCGAGTTCCCTTGCAGCTTCCGCCCGATTTCCTCCATGCCTTGCAAGAACTTCTGCCAGATGTATACTCTCGGGAGACCTGTAAATGACTGCCCGCTCTCTTCCATCTTCCCTTTTCACTGAAGACGGATATAACTCATCATAAAGATTCCGAATCGTCACCTCGTCAATATTATGTTTCTCATTCATAAGGACCAGGCGTTCCGTAAAACTGCCAAGCTGAAGCAGATTGCCCTCCCAGCGCAGATTCTTAATGACTTCCTTACCGCCCTGCGTCAGATTGAAAAAACGGTTGTATTTTCTGCAATATCGCTGAAAATAGTAGTTAAAGTAATAAACAAGATCCTCCGGCCGTTTCGCCAGATCCGGTATTTCCAGGGTAAGGCCGGAAAGCAGGTAGAACAGCTCCTCCGAAAATCTCCCTGAGGAAATCAGGGTCGAAAGGCTTACTTTCGAAACAGCGATCATCCGCACATCAAGATAATCAAGCGGCTGTGCATCCGTTCTCGACACCGCGTACGGCCGCAGCAGTCTGATGAACTGATGCTGAGCCTGTAAAGTCAAATGCTCAATGCCTTTGATAAGAAGTGTTCCGTTGTCGGCCTTGCCGACAGCGCCTCTGAGCCCGACGTCGCCTGCTTCTCCCTGATGTTCTCCAAAAAGAAAACTCATCTGCTGTTCCTTGCTCATTCCCCGGATACGTACACTTACGAAAGGTCCCGATTTTCTTCTGCTGTTATTGTGAAGAGCCTCCGCAAGCTGATAATACTCGGTACCTTCGCCGCTGTAAAGCAGGACCGGCGCATCCGAGAGGGCGTATTTTTTAGCCAGGTTAAGCATCTGTTTCATTTTCGGATTTTCCGTATGAATATCTCTGAAGGTCTCCCGTGCATTATACCCATCCAGATACATATCACGAAAAAGCTTCTGCTGCCTCCCGATCTGACTGCTTATCTTCTGAAGGCTGATGATCGCCCCCGTGATCCGGTCATCATAACGGATCGGGACCATCAGAAGCATCCATGCACTGTTCCTGAGGTTGATGGAGGCAGAAAAACTGTCCGATTCACCTGAGAGAATATTCATAACACTGTTCTCATCAAGACCGGGAAGCAATTCTATGGCAGACATTCCGGTCACTTCCTCGGCACTCTTCCCGACCAGATCCTCCATCATTTTATTGATAACGATCACATGTCCTTCGGCATTTATTTTCAAAACGGCATTGGCCGAAGTATCCAGCACGGCTTCGAATTGAGCCGAATTATGTTCCTCCATCTCCAGCACCTGAAGCATATCGGTCGCTCTGGAGAGCGCAGCACGCACAGATTCCTCCGTTGCCGACAGGAACATGGTGGGATATCCCAGTCTTTCAGCAGTCTGACAGACTATCCGTCCTCCGAAAATAATATCCGGATTCTTTTCCTGAAGTTCACGGACTTTTTCATCCGTCTCCTCATTCCGGTCAATATAGCTTATGGATATTTTCGTTTCTGTCAGTGTTTCAAGATACACGATATCCGAGAGCAGATTTCTGAACACGACCATGCCGATATGCGGGTTCTTCTTGTGCAGTCGGTTTTTTGCATCCTTAATAAGCAGACCGAGCTCCTGGGCCGTTACACGCATCTCTACCACGGGTATATTGGTATACTCTTTAATGAGCAGAGCCTGATAACCTCTTGCCACAATAATACGGGCGCCGTGGGCAACTGCCCGCCGCGCCTCATTGACAGCCTCTCCGGATTTGATCGCGCGAATGTAATCAATATCAAGTCCCATCCGCACGACGGCATTCTCAGCCATTGTAACCATTTCGCTATAAGGAAGTAATAGTGCTATTTTAGACACCGGCTTTCTCCTTCTCCTCCATTGCCTCGTGAATAGCTTTCGCAAAAGCCCGGATCCTGTCAGGCTGAAGGCAGGGCACAAAATCCCTTACCTGCCCGCTTACAAGCTCCTTTTTGCGTATTTTCAGCATGACTTTTTCGGAAGTTGTCAGATTTCGCGCATCAAATTCTCCTCCGAGGCTCTCCGCGATCACACAGCTGTTGCGAAGTTCAAGAGAAAAATTCTCACGAAGAATTAAAGGTGCCTCATTCATGAGAGCATTACAGATAAATACACCTTTTATCTTCTTTCTGACTACATCCCAGTACATATCCATCCAGGTCATCAACGGTTTGTAAATCGTTCCGTAACGGATCCCGCTCCCGAAGATCACAACGTCATAAATCCTCGGATCGGGTTTTTCCTTCTCAAGATCACAAATCTTCACATGACGAAAATAGCTCCCTAACAGGGAGGCCGCTTTCGCGGCTGTCCCCGTTCTGGTCGCATATACAATTAATACTCTCATTTTAACCCCTTGCAGCGCTTCCCACACGCCGCAGTGCAGTATACCCCCACATACCGCACCCGAACACACTTATACTCCCTGTAACATACTTATCTCTGCCGCTTCTTCAAGCTGCACCCTCTTTTAATCAAGCGGAGGCATGCCCGGAAGACCATGGCAGTTCTTATACTTCTTTCCGCTTCCGCACGGACACGGGTCATTCGGATAAATCTTTTTCTTCTTACGAACGACCGGTTTCTTCGGTCCTTCCTCTTCCTTGTTGGTCGTCATCGGCTTCGCCTGTTCTTCGCGTTCCACCTTCTGCTCGATCCTTACATGATACATGAGCCTGAGAGTCTCCTCCTGAATATTGTGGGACATTTCTTCGAACATATCGAATCCGATCATTCTGTATTCGACTTTAGGATCCTGCTGACCGTAAGCAGTAAGACCGATTCCCTGTCTGAGCTGTTCCATATCATCGATCTGATTCATCCAGCGGGCATCAATTACCTTCAGGAGAACAACGCGCTCCAGTTCACGCATCTTCTCCATATCATCGAACTCCGCTTCCTTTGCCTCATACAGTTTGGCGGCCTTCTCTTTCAGGTCCTGCTTAAGCTGATTCTTGCTCATTCCGCGGATATTCTCCGCCGTGATACGATCGAACGGAATGATCGGTCTAAGA
The DNA here is from genome assembly GCA_946535445.1 of uncultured Lachnospiraceae bacterium. GTDB lineage: Bacteria > Bacillota > Clostridia > Lachnospirales > Lachnospiraceae > Chordicoccus. Next base: position 13,710 of record CAMNDN010000004.1, on the reverse strand, counting down.
TTCTGATTAAGCTCCGCAATGCCTTCCTCGGAATCCGCAGGATCAAGATCATCGCCGAAACACAGATCCACTTTGCGGTCGATCACAGCATGAGCCATCTGGAAAATAACATCCCGCATGTTCTCTCCGTCAAGGACCTTCCGGCGTTCCTCATAGATGACTTCTCTCTGATCATTATTTACCCGGTCGAATTCAAGAAGATTCTTTCTGATACCGAAGTTGTTGCTCTCGATCTTCTTCTGAGCGGACTCGATCGCGTTGCTGAGCATCTTATGTTCGATCTGCTCATTCTCGGGAACACCGAGCGCTTCAAATGCGGACATCAGCCTTTCAGATCCGAACAGTCTCATCAGGTCATCTTCCAGAGAAATATAGAATCTTGATTCTCCGGGATCGCCCTGACGGCCGGAACGGCCTCGCAGCTGATTGTCAATTCGTCTCGACTCATGGCGTTCGGTTCCGACGATCTTCAGACCGCCTGCTGCCCTTGCCACATCATCCAGCTTAATATCCGTACCACGTCCGGCCATGTTCGTAGCAATCGTGACAGCGCCCGCTTCTCCGGCATGCGCTACGATCTCCGCTTCCATCTCATGGAACTTTGCGTTAAGAACGGTATGCTCAATGCCCTCTCTCTTTAAAAGTTTCGAGATATGCTCGGATACATCGATCGTAATTGTGCCGACCAGTACAGGCTGCTTTTTCGCATGAGCTTCCCTGACCGCCTCTACGACTGCATGATACTTCTCTCTCTTTGTCTTGAAAACAGCATCATCAAGGTCAACACGCTGTACCGGAACGTTGGTCGGGATCGAGATAACATCCATGCCGTAAATATCCCTGAATTCCTGTTCTTCTGTGAGAGCGGTACCGGTCATACCACATTTCTTATCAAACTTGTTGAAGAAGTTCTGGAAGGTGATCGTTGCCAGTGTTCTGGACTCCTGCTTTACCTTCACCTTCTCTTTCGCTTCGATTGCCTGATGCAGACCGTCCGAATAGCGTCTTCCCGGCATGATACGTCCGGTAAAGTCATCTACGATCAGGACCTGATCATCCTTGACGACGTAGTCCTGATCTCTGTGCATCAGATAGTTCGCGCGAAGGGCGAGATCGACATTATGCTGAATTTCGAGATTCTCCGCATCCGACAGGTTCTCGATATGGAAGAACTGCTCAACTTTCTTCACACCGTCTTCGGTAAGAGTGACGATTTTATCCTTCTCATTGACAATAAAATCACCGGTCTCCGTAATTTCCTCGCCCATGATCGCGGCCATCTTGGTCATTTCGCCGGAAGCCTCTCCTCTGACCAGCTGCCTTGCAAGTATATCGCAGACTTCATATATCTTCGTGGACTTACCGCTCTGTCCGGAAATGATCAGCGGTGTACGTGCCTCATCGATCAGGACGGAGTCGACCTCATCGATGATGGCATAATGCAGGCCTCGCTGAACGAGCTGTTCCTTATAGATGACCATATTATCACGCAAATAATCAAAACCGAGCTCATTATTCGTGATATAGGTTATATCACAATTGTACATCTCACGGCGTTCATCCGGTTTCATCGGCTGAAGGACGCAGCCGCATGTAAGTCCGAGGAAGCGATGGACTTCACCCATCCAGTCCGCGTCACGCTTAGCCAGGTAATCATTTACCGTAACAACGCAGACACCTTTTCCCTCAAGCGCATTCAGATAAGCAGGCAGCGTACAGACGAGTGTCTTACCTTCACCTGTTCTCATCTCCGCGATCCTGCCCTGATGCAGAATGACACCGCCGATCAGCTGTACATGAAAATGCTCCATTCCCAAAACACGTTTTGCAGCTTCTCTGACTACTGCATAGGCCTCCGGAAGGATATCATCAAGCGTCTCGCCATTTGAAAGACGTTTCTTGAACTCAGGAGTTTTAGCCTGCAACTCCTCATCCGAAAGAGCCTGCATTTCCGGCTGAAGAGCCTCTATCTTCTTTACGATCGGCATGATTCGTTTTAATTCACGGTCACTATGTGTACCAAATATCTTTTCTAAAAATCCCATTAACTGTCTCCTTTTAATGCAGCCCACCGCCTGCACGGGCGATGGCGTCTTCACTGAGATATAATAACACGCAAAAAAACTTAACACAATGAGATATACGATAAAATCCCACCTGTACTCCCTGACGAAATAATGTATGGAGCCGGAAGAAACAGCTTTTTCCCATGATACAAAAAGACAGCCGCAGTGTGCGGCTGTCCCGATCATCTATAGTTCAGGATCATACATCCGGTTCGATCAGTCCGTATGTGCCTCCTTTTCTTTTATATACCACATTGGTCTCATCTGTCTCCGCATTGACAAATACGAAGAAGTTATGGCCCAAAAGTTCCATCTGAACGCAGGCATCTTCCGGATACATCGGCTTGATTTCAAATCTCTTAATACGCGTGATCGGAATTTCATCCTCCGCCTGATCAAAATCCCTTTCGATGAAAGCTTTCTGGAAGCTCTCAACGTTCTGATGCTTGTCGATCAGTTTCTTCTTGTACTTCTTCAGCTGACGTTCAATTACTTCCTCTACCAGATCGATTGATACGTACATATCATTGCTGACCTGCTCCGAGCGGATAATGTTGCCCTTTACAGGTACTGTCACTTCCACTTTCTGTCTGTCTTTCTCAACAGAAAGCGTTACGATACATTTCGTGTCCGGCGAGAAGTATTTTTCAAGCTTTCCGAGCTTGTCTTCCACTGCATTGCGAAGACCTTCACTGACTTCGAGGTTTTTACCGCTGATTACAAACTTCATATGGTCACATCCTTTACGGTTTACTCGGAGAAATATAGGATGACCTGGTAAGCTCATCCATGACCCCTGCTTAGATTATAACCAATGCACAAAGATTTTTCAAGTATTCATACAATTTCACGCTATTTTCACAAATTGTAGATACGCTTCACATAATCTCTGCCCTCATAGAACGAAAAAAGCAGAGGATCCCTATCCTCTGCAGAACTTCACGACATCTCTGTACGGAAGATTTCCACCATAAATATCAAGAGCCGAACCCACCGTGCCATTCACACGGCCGCATCCCGCAAGACGCAGATCCGCAAGGTCCTCAATAGAACGGATACCTCCTGCGTACGTCACCGGTATCTCATCAAGGCCGGCCAGTATCTTCACCAGCTCCGGATCGAAGCCGTTCCCTTTTCCCTCCACGTCAATACCATGGACAAGAAACTCGCTGCAAAAACCATACAGATATTTCAAAAGATCTATTGTGACTTTCGTATCTGTAAATTTCTGCCATCGGTCCGTGCATATATAGTACTGCCCGTCCTCCTTTTTTCTGCAGGAAAGATCAAGGACCAGATGATCTCTCCCAACTGCCTTCACGAGTTCGTTCAGACGATCCATGGAGATCCTTCCGTCCGAGAATACATAGCTTGTGACGATTACATGGCTGGCACCGGCATCTATAAATTCCCGTGCATTATCTGCCCGAATGCCGCCGCCGACCTGAAGACCGCCCGGATAGGCCCGCAGTGCTTCCTCAGCCTGCTTTCTTGTCGCTCCGTAGTAAGGAGAAGAGACAGCGTTCAAAAGAATTACATGCCCCCCGGCAAGTCCGTCTCTTCGGAACATTTCAGCGTAGCTCGCAGCGGAAAGACCGCTCACAAAATTTTCGCTGGCAGCGTCCCCCGCGTCGCGGAGGCTGCTGCCAACGATCTGTTTTACTTTTCCGTTATGAATATCAATGCACGGACGAAATTCCATATTCCCTCCGCATTCAGCCGATCACGTCAGCCATATCATACATACCGGCACCCTTGCCTGCCATGAACTTGGCTGCCTGCACCGCTCCCTTGGCAAAGATAGCCCTTGAATATGCGGTATGTTTGAACTCGATCACCTCATCCTGTCCGGCAAATATCACATCATGGATACCTACGACCGTCCCTCCGCGAAGCGCTGAGATTCCTATTTCCTTGTCATCGCGGGGCTGTCTTCTGCCACTTCTGTCATATGTAAAATGATAGCCTTCGCCTGCTCCTTCGTTCAGGGCTTCCGCAAGTGCGATTGCAGTACCGCTCGGTGCATCGACCTTCCTTCTGTGATGCATCTCTTCCACTTCCATATCATAACCGGCCGGAGCCAGTGTCGCGGCAGCTTCCTTCAGCAATTTCAGAAGAAGATTTACACCGAGAGACATATTCGCGGAGCGGAGTATGGCAATTTTTTCAGATGCTTCCTTCACTTTCTGAAGCTGTTCCCCGGAAAGGCCAGTTGTGCACAGCACGACCGGCAGAGACCGTGCCACGGCATAGTCAAGAAGACCGTCAACCGCCTTTGCATTTGAAAAATCTATAATGCAGTCAGCTTCCTCACTGCATTTTCCCGCATCGGTATAGACCGGGTACTCTCTGTTGCCAAGGTCGACCACATCAATACCGGCAGTGATCCTCACATCCTTGTCAGCTGCGATCATATCCGTCACCACTGCTCCCATATGTCCGCTGCAGCCGTGTAAAATCACATTGATCATATCATGCTCCTTTCCGAAGGCTTTTCCATTTCTTATTTAAGACATCCAAAGTCGATCATGGCTTTCCTCAGGATCTCCTGATGAGCCGTCTCCATCTCCGTGAGGGGAAGTCTCGGCTTTCCAACATTGAAGCCCTGCATATTAAGCGCAGCCTTGACCGGAATCGGGTTCACTTCACAAAACAGCGCTTTGATCAGCGGAAGAGCTTTCAGCTGAATCTCTGTAGCCTTCGCGAAATCTCCTTCAAGGCAATAACGGGTCATTTCGTGCGTCTCCTTCGGGGCAACATTTGCAAGAACAGAGATAACACCGATTCCGCCGAGACTCATGAGTGGAACGACCTGATCATCGTTCCCGGAATAAATGTCAATTTTTCCGTCCGAAAGGTTTGCAAGCTCCGCGATAGCGCTGAAATCTCCGCTGGCTTCCTTGATTGCTTTTACGTTCTCATTTCTCTTCGCGATCTCGACCATGGTAGCCGGCTGGATCTTCGTACCGGTCCTGGAAGGAACATTATAGAGGATACACGGGAGAGATGTTGCAGAAGCAATTGCGGAGTAATGCTCCACAAGACCTGCCTGTGTTGCCTTATTATAATACGGAGTGACGAGCAGCAGGCCGTCAGCCCCGAGCTTTTCCGCCTCCTCTGACATCATGATCGCATGGGCCGTATTATTGGACCCGGTCCCGGCAATGACCGGAATCCGCCCTTTCACTACATCCACCGTAAACTTTATGACTTCAAGATGTTCGTCATCATCCAGTGTCGGAGCCTCACCGGAGGTACCGCATGTGATGATCGCATCCGTATGATTGGCGATCTGGTCCATAAGAAGTGCCTCATACGATTCATAATTGACCTCTCCGTTCTCTTTCATAGGAGTGACAATAGCGACTCCCGACCCTTTAAAAACAGACATAATGCCTCCTCTTTCAACGAATTCAAATCACGCATCTCTTATATGAGATGACAGTTGACTATAATTGTACCTTCACGAATATCGGCTGTCAAGCCATGTCGAAGACGTATGCGCTTCGGCCATTTACGACTTACCGGTTCATATTGGCTCTCTTTCTGAGCCTGGAATCCAGGATCCTCTTCCGGATCCTGAGGGATTTCGGTGTCACCTCAAGAAGCTCATCCGTATCTATATAATCGAGAGCCTGTTCCAGAGAAAGTATTCTCGGCGGTGTGAGCGTGAGCGCTTCATCGGCACTCGATGAACGGGTATTGGTGAGATGCTTCGTCTTGCAGACGTTGATCTCGATTTCCTCCGTCTTGGCACTCTCGCCTACGACCATTCCGGCATAGACTTTCTCACCCGGACCGATGAAGAGGGCACCTCGCTCCTGTGCCGCAAAGAGTCCGTAGGCGACAGCCTCGCCGTCTTCGAAGGCGATGAGGGATCCGTTCTTACGGAATGACATATCGCCTTTATAGGGTGCGTAGGAATCAAAGACCGAATTCATGACGCCCGTCCCTTTCGTAGCGGTCAGGAAGTCCCCGTGAATACCGATCAGGCCCCTGGCCGGGATCAGGAACTCCAGTCTCTGAGAGCCGTCAGACAATGTGGACATACTGCGGAGCTCACCTTTTCTCTCCGAAAGCATACTGATGACCGTTCCGGAGAAATCGGAAGCCACATCAACAAAGCACACCTCCATCGGCTCGAGTCTTCGTCCCTGGTCATCCGTCCTGTAGATGACCTCCGCCTTGGAGACAGCGAACTCATATCCTTCCCTGCGCATGGTCTCGATAAGAACAGAAAGATGCAGTTCTCCTCTTCCGGAAACGCGGAAAGTATCCGTATTTTCGGTATCTTCTACCCGAAGTGAAACATCCGTATTCAGTTCCCGCATAAGCCGCTCTCGGATCTGTCGTGATGTACAGTACGTTCCCTCGCGTCCCGCGAACGGACTGTCGTTCACGATAAAATTCATGGATATCGTCGGCTCGGAAATTTTCTGGAAAGGAATCGGATCTTCCTCTCCTATCTTACAGATCGTATCTCCGATCTGAAGATCGCCAATACCCGAAATTGCAACAATCGAACCGATCTCCGCCTTCTGGACATCCACTTTGGAAAGACCGTCGAACTCATACAATTTCGTAATTCTCGTTTTCTCGTGGATCGCGGGATCATGATAATTGACACGAACGATCTCCTGACCTACGGAAATAGAGCCGTTGTCAACTTTCCCGATACCGATACGTCCAACATATTCATTATAGTCAATCGTTGAAATAAGGATCTGTGTTCCCTTTTCCGGATCGCCTTCAGGGGCGGGAATGTAATCTATGATCGTCTCGAAGAGCGGCTTTAAATCCACAGCTTCATCTCCGACTTCCCGGACACATGTTCCCTCACGTGCAGACGCGAAGAGGAACGGACACTCCAGCTGTTCATCAGACGCGTCAAGATCCATGAGCAGTTCAAGCACCTCATCCACGACTTCTTCCGGACGGGCTTCCACTCTGTCTATCTTGTTAATGCAGACAATAACCGGCAGATCCAGAGCGAGGGCTTTCTTCAGAACGAATTTTGTCTGAGGCATGGTGCCTTCAAATGCATCGACCAGCAGGATAACTCCATTGACCATCTTAAGAACACGCTCGACTTCTCCTCCGAAATCCGCATGACCGGGAGTATCAACGATATTGATCTTTACACCGTTATATTCAATGGCCGTATTCTTTGAAAGAATCGTGATTCCTCTCTCTCGTTCGATTGCTCCGGAATCCATGACGCGCTCACGGACCTCCTGGTTCTCCCTGAACACGCCGCTCTGGCGGAGCATTCCGTCTACCAGTGTGGTCTTGCCATGGTCTACATGGGCGATAATTGCTACATTGCGAACGTCTTCTCTTTTTATTGCACTCATCGAATAACCTCTTAAAATTTATGTGATGCGTCATCCAATATGTTTTCCCGTGTTTACACAATTAGAAAATATAGCATTTTTCTGCCCGCATGTAAATTATAAAAACCCGGCCTTCTGCCGGGTTTTTATAGTTATTTTTCACATATGCGATTGTAGGTCCCGTCACGAACTGTACTTTGCCTTGATTTCCGGATCCGGGGAATTCTCAGGATAGAAATCAAAATACTCAACGCCCGGCTCCAGTGTATACCCATACTGCGTAGCCAGTTCACTGATCGTCACCAGCTTGTACCCCTGTGCCTGAAGGGCGGGAATCAGTGTCGGCGCCGCGATCGCTGTCGCTTCATAGAGGTCATGCATCAGGATCACGGAACCGTCTCTTACCTGCTCAAGAGAAGTGGCTACTGTCTGTTCCGAGTTCTTAGTCTCCCAGTCAAGTGTATCGACATCCCATTGGATCATGGGCTTTGTGACAGTTGCTCTGACCGTATCGTTGGTTCCTCCGCCGGTCGGTCTCATGATGACAGGTGTAAATCCGATAAGATCATTCATCAGCTCATCGTTCTTGCGCATTGTCGTCTCGATTTCATCGGCAGTGCTGGATGAAAGAATAATGTGCTCGTATGTATGGCTGCCGATCTCCATTCCAAGCTCATACTCACGCCTGAGCTCATCTCTGTAGTAGTCGGCCTGAATTCCCACGACGAAGAATGTTGCCTTGGCGTCATACTGTTCCAGCGCATCAAGGATCATCGGGGTATTCTGTGAAGGTCCGTCATCATAGGTAATCGCGCACAGCTTCTGTTTTGCATTCGGATCAAGGACACCGCTCGGATCAAAATACGCGTCTGCTCCGTCACCCGTGTTGACCCATCCCGTGGCAATGTAGCCGTTATCCTTGAAATAATAACGCTGCCCGTCAATGGTCTTCCATCCGCTCACATACTTTGTACCGTCGCTGTTCACGTACCACCAGCCCGTATCATCGACGTTCCAGCCGACATTCAATGCAGATGCATCGGATATCGTCTGCTTTACGGCCGTATCGTCAGAATATGTCTGAGGATCCTTGCGCTTGCCGCCCGTTGTGACGCCGGGTACGATCACCCTTCTTATGAGAAGGACCAGGAACAGTAAAACCAGCACTCCGCCGACGATGATGAGCGCTCTTCTTATTTTTGCGTTACGCTTTTTTCTCTTCCTTAACTCTAATAGTTCTTTTCTTGTCATCTATGTTTCCTCACGTGCAAACAGCGGAGCATCCCCTCCGCCTATTCCCCTCCGTTTTCATACACGGGTAACAATGGCAAACATTACCTTACTGCACGAATTCAATTATTTTACTCAGCCCTATGATACGCTCAAACACAAAAAATGGCAAGCATGACTTTATATAGACTAACAGAACATTCGTTTAAAGGAACGAGTATTGTGCCATGCAGAACAGAAAAAGGGATGTGCCATGCACATCCCCTGAAAGCCTATAACATATACTTTATGTAAATCTTCGGATCGCAACGATCGACTTGCAGTCTGCCGGACGGTCATTCGTAATTCCGTATGCAGATCCCTTGGCCTCAACGATTCCGCCTTCACCGTCGTAGATCGCCACATGTCCGGAGTAGACGATAACGTCGCCTGCCTGAGCTTCATCCAGACTGCTGACTGGCTCACCTGCTGATGCCCATTCACCGGAAGTTCTGTATTCACCTTCGTAAACACCGCAGTTCTGAAGGACCTGCCATACAAAGTGTGAGCAGTCAATTCCGCCTGTCAGCGAGTTTCCGCCCCATACATACGGGTTGCCGAGGAACTGACTTGCGTAATCTACAATGGACTCTCCGGAATCAAGAGCTTCCTGGATCTGAGCCGCTGTTGCCGCTGCTTCCTGAGCCTGTGCCTGCGCTGCTGCTGCCGCTTCGGCCTGAGCCTGTGCTTCCGCTGCCGCTGCTGCCGCTGCCTCCTGAGCTGCTATCTGAGCCGCCTCAGCCTGAGCCTGTGCTTCCGCTGCCGCTGCTGCCGCCTCTTCGGCTGCTGCGCTCTGCACTTCCGCTGCTGCGACAGCTGCTTCCTGTGCCGCTGCCGCTGCCTGAGCTTCCGCATCGAACTGTGCCGCTGCCGCCTGAGCCTGAGCCTCAGCCGCTACCGCCGCCTGTGCTTCAGCTTCCTGGGCCGCCGCCTCAGCTGCCGCCTGTGCTTCGGCCATCGCCTGTCTTGCGGCTTCTTCAGCTGCAGCTGCCGCTGCTTCCGCTGCCGCACGGGCACGTTTCTCTTCCTGGATTTCTTCAAGACGCTGTTCCTGACGCCAGATCAGATCTTCGATCATTTCAGCCTGTTCATAGCAGATGTCGATCTGATATTCATAGTTGGCATCAGCCATCTTTCTGTCTTCCAACTGGAGGTTCAGATTATAATTCTGCAGTTCAAGGTCGGCCTGCTGTGTCTGAAGAGCACCTTTCTGTCCCTCCAGTTCCGCTCTCCAGCCTTCCTGCTCCGCTTTCTGCGTTTCCAGAGTCTTCTTATTCTCAGCAACTTCATTGACCGTGCTGACGTATTTCTGAAGAGCTACCCTGTCTGCTCCGTGAAGATCGGATGCATACTCGGATTTGTTCATAAATGATGTGAAATCCTTTGCTTCGAGTACCGCTCTGGCCCATCCGATGGAACCGCCGTTCTCATAAATGTACTGGATACGTTTCTTCATATCCTTGTACTGCTTATCGCGTCTGTTCTCGGAATCCTTCAGCTTTTTCTCCGTAGCCTCGATATCCTTCTGTGTGCTCTCGATCTGTGCGGTCGTATCATTGATCCAGCCCTGTGTCGTTTCGATGTCCATCTTCGTCTGATCGATCTGAATGATCATATCAACGATATCCTGATTCAGTACATCGATTTCGGACTGAACGACCTGCTGTCTGTACGCAAGCTCCTCAAGAGCACACTGGGTTTCATATAACTGTTCCTCTGCGTATGCCTTTGCTTCTCTGATATCGTCTTCCTCATCGGCGTAAGCCGGAACAACGGAAGATATCACGAATACAGACGCAAGGAATATACTGAGTAACTTTCTTTTCATACATATACCTCAAATACTTTAATATTTGTTACAAGTCGGTTACAAAAATTAATTATTTATTACCTACCGCTTGCTACTATATCATGCACGAAAAGAAAAATCAAGGTTGGCGGTCTTATTTATTACGAATTTGTTAAAATTCTTGTAGTTTTTTGTTGCGGGTGAAGACTGTTTGCATAAAATGACCTGCCATCACAGGGATAAAGCATCAATCTACAGGTGATTTGCTGTAAGTATTTTCAATATCCGAGATCATTTCGATCCTTCTTGCATGGCGTCCGCCCTGGAATTCGGCACCGAAGAATGCATCCACGATCGTCTTCGCCAGCTCGCGGCCGACAACACGCGCACCCAAGGACAGCATGTTGGCATTATTATGCTCCACAGACATCTTTGCCGAATACGGTTCAGAGCATACACAGCAGCGGATCCCCGGGACTTTATTGGCGGCGAGAGAAATTCCCACACCCGTACCGCATACAACGACTCCCTTATCGACCTCACCTCTCATTACAGCTTCTGCAGTTTTTCTCCCATAGACGGGATAATCATCATCTCTGTCATCGGCGTCATAATTGCCGTAATCAACACATTCGAAGCCTTTTTCCTTCAGATACTCCATAAGTGTCAATTTAAGTTCTACTCCTGCATGGTCGCTTCCGAATCCGATCTTCATAACCTTCCTCCGTGTTCATTCCTCTTTCATTGACGCGCTGCGGCATGGAACATGCTTCATGAACCGCAAAAATGTCCGCTCAGCTAAGCGGATCTGTACGACCTAACTATACATCATGATCTCCATATCCGCAAATTTTATTTTCATATTCCCTTGCACCCCTTTTTTGTCAGTGCTATAATATGTCACGTACGAAAAGGACGATTAGCTCAATGGGAGAGCACTCGCTTCACGTGTGAGGGGTTACAGGTTCGAGCCCTGCATCGTCCATAAAAAAGGAACGCGGTTGTTCGCGTTCCTTTTTGTTTTCTCTTTTTTATTCTTATGACTTATCCAGATTCTTGACCAGGCTTCTCCGTCTGCCCAGTCTCTCGAATCGGAAGAACACGCCCTCCTGATAAATGACCACATAAGAAATACCGTTCAGAATGAGCGCCGAAAGCACATCTCCCATGGAATGCTGCTTGACGAACATAGTGGAAAGAATGATCATCCCGCACCAGAAAACGACTGCGATCCGGACCGCCTTTTTCTTCAGGAAACTGTTATCCGATGTGAACAGCGTCATCATGAGCGCTGTCGTGTTAAAAACGTGGATACTCGGCCATACATTTGTCGGTGTATCTACTTTCCAGAGAAGAAGGCACATTTGAACAAAAATATTATTTCTCGAAATAAAATACGGGCGAAGACTGACCCTTGTCGGTACCAAAGCGGAAACGATCAGGAACACGGTCATGCCGATCATAAGCATTGTCGTAAGCTGGTTGTAAGTCTTCCTGTCTATGATAAAGACCAGAACGACCCAGACTGCCTGGAACAGGAACCAGGATAAGTAAGGTACAATAAAAATCTCACAGAACGGTATCATTGTATCCAGATTCGAACTCACATCCACATAACCCGTTCTGGGAATCGTCTCAAGATAACGAAATACCAACATATAGCCTACCAGATACAGAAGGAACGGGAACATCTGCGGAATATTCTGTTCCGCTAAAAACGCCCATACTTTACTCCCTATTGCTCTTTTTCTCAGCAAGTCCATCAGCATCCTCCCTGAATCAGTACTTCACTTTCATTTCGTATGACCTCGGATCCACCGGAATATCATTCATCTCAAGTCCGGTTATATGAATATATTTCTGTCTTTTCAGACCTTCGAACAAAGCATCGATCTGTTCAGGCGTTCCCTGCACTTCCATCTCCACCCGTCCGTCATACAGATTTCTCACCCATCCGGAAACCCCGTTCCTCTGGGCTATATACGTGGCGTGGTAGCGGAACCCGACACCCTGGACACGGCCTTCAACGTAAACATGTTTTCTGACTACGCCTTCCATCGCAACTCCTTCCGCAGCTGCCTTCCTCGTCTCCATTGCCCTGACCAGTTCTTTTCCCGGGATGAAGCTGTCAAATATGTAAACATCGAACATATCCCGCGCAATCTCGATATCTTCATCGCTCTTACAGGTCCAGGCAACACCGGTAGCTCCCCACAGCCTGCGCAGAATATAATAGGGCATAGTATACATGTACTTTATATCGTAAGCGATAAAGTCAGGTCTGGTAATAAAGTTAAAAAAACAGGCTGTCAGAAAGTAGCTGAAGATACCTTCATCCTTAAATCGTGTGGACAGCTGGCCTCTGAGGTAAGAAGGGTGGTTCTTTCTGAACCAGTTGACGACCCCCGGGTGAAACGACTCAATGCATGTTGTTCCCTCGTAGGAGTCCAGACAGAACACGACTTCCCTGCAGAGCTGGTCGATATCGGCCCCCCTCTCTGCCTTTATCTCAATGATCAGGGGAACTCTGCCATCAATGTTATGCAGGACCTCCCAGAAAATCGGGATGCGCTCTTCCGAGTCGAAAAGTTTCAGTTCCAGGAGTTCTCTGAGACTCTTATCCTCGACCCTCCCCAGTGAATGCGTTGCACGCATAAGGCTCGGGTCATGAAAACAGACGATCTGACAGTCTCTGGTCATCCGCACGTCGAGTTCGATGCCATACCCTTTATCCGCAGCCTTCTCATAAGCGCGCATTGAGTTCTCGGGAGCATCCGATTTATTATCGTGCAGGCCTCTGTGGGCAATGAACTGTTCCGCAAAGACCTTCATTCGATCCTTCCTTGCACTATACGGTCTCACAGCGAGAATGCAGAGTGCCGCAAGCACGATTATGATGATTGCGACTATGGAAGGTACATTCAGTACATTCATCGACCCCTTTTCCCTTCTCTCATTTATGTCTTCCCAAAATGCATTATATTCTAATTTGAAATGTTTGCAACTCTGTTCTGCTTTTTTCTTGAAATTTTATGAAATTCTTTGTTAACATTTCCTTAACATCTTATCATGAAGCGGTCAGCAAGGCTATAACTTTTCACTTCAACGCTATAACTTTTCGAACAGATTTTAAAAAACCACTTGATATATGAAATCTTATCTGTTATAATTCGCTATGTTGCACGTCAAGGCAATCATGATATGGAAGGTTAGCTCAGCTGGGAGAGCATTCGCTTGACGTGTGAAAGGTCGC